>JAMFSY010000146.1 GCA_026225555.1 Methylacidiphilales bacterium | reverse complement strand
TCCCGATTGGATCATCGGCCTGGAAGTGCTAAGCTGACTCCCTCCGTGCAATCTCTTCGCTGGCCCCTGCTCTTCAGCGCCGTTCTCGGCCTGCTCATCTTCACGCTTTACGCCTCGTTCGCTTTTCAAGGGATATCGGCCTGGCTGGTCGGATTGGTCTACATCGCCTATGACACCGTGCTGCTCGCCTTCATGGTGGTTTCCAGCCAGATCGCGGTGATCCGGCAGGAGCGCAAACAGCGGGCGGACGCGGCCAAGCCTCCGGTTATCGACGGCCCACGCCCGACGCTGACCATCCTGATCTGCGCGCGGAACGAACGGCTCGTCCTGCCCACCTGCCTTGCCGCCCTGCGGGCGCAGACCGAACCGGCCGATGAGATCATCGTGCTGGATGATGGGTCGACCGACTCGATGATCGCGCGGCTGACCGAGGAATACGGCGTCGTCTTCGAGCCTCGCGGCACGAGTTCCTGGGGCCAATCGGCGACCTGGCCCGCCCTGCGCGTCTGGCGCAAGCCGAACTCGGGCAAGGCCGATTCCTTGAACATCGGCTGGAAGATGGCGCAGAGCGAGATCGTCGTGACGCTCGACGCCGATACCTACATCGAACCCGGTGCGATTCGCGCGATCCGGGACGGCTTTGTCGAGGACCCCGCTCTCGGCATCGCGGGCGGCGTGCTGACGCCCATCTGCCAGCGGACGCCTTGGGCCGGATTTTTCCAGTTCTTCCAAACCTTCGAATATGCGCGCGGCTTTCTCTGGCGGCTGACCTGGATGCAGTACGACATGCTGCTGCTGATCTCAGGCGCATTCGCCGCCTACCGGCGCAGCGTGCTGGAGGCCGCGGGCGGCTTCGACACGACGAGTTGGGTCGAGGATTACGAGCTGACCCATCGCATCTACCGCGACGCCTTTAACGGCGGGCAGCGCGTTACGGTGAAGACGCTTTCCGGTGCGCGCGGTACGACCGATTGCCCCGCCGCCGTGGGGACTTTTCTCAACCAGCGCCGACGCTGGTTTGCCGGTTTTATCGCCACGCATTTCAAGTTCCATGAGATGGTGGGAAACGGGCGTTATGGCGCGGTGGGGCGTTACATGCTTTGCTTTAAAACGTTGGATCTTTTGCTGCCGATTTATGCCCTTACGGCCCTTGTCGTTTTGGTAATGCTTCTGCTCATTCGACATCATTTAAATCTCTTTATCGTTAAACTGATCATCGCAAAGCTCATTTTTGATCTGATCATGCATGCCTATTCGATCATGATTTATCAGCGCTGGCTCGGCATCCCGCTCTCGCGCAAGCTTTGGCTGCGGTCGGTGGGAGCGACGTTGACGGAACCCTTCGGCTTCCAAATCATGCGCCAGTTGGGGGCCGTCTTTGGCTGGCTCGCTTTCCTGCGGGGCCGCATTGATTGGCTTCCTCAACGACAGCCGGTGGTAACAACGACGTCCACTCTGTGAAGGTTTTTCGAGCGGAACGCTCGACAAAACAGCAGGCGGAGGCACGTTGACCTTATGAAGAACGTCACCGTCATCGGCTTGGGTATCATCGGCGGCGCCTGGGCGCAAAATCTGCATGCGGATGGGCTCACCGTCCGCGCCTGGAACCGGACGCCAAAGGATTTTCCCTTCTACGAAGCCGACTTGGTCCGCGCCATCCAGGACGCGGAGATGATCATCATCGTCGTGGCCGATCCGGCGGCGGTGCAGAGCGTGCTGGATGTCATCGTGCCACACCTGAAGGCAGGTCAGTTGGTGGCGCAATCGAGCACCATTTCCGCACATTGGACGCGGCTTTTCTGCGAGCAGATTGAAGCGAAAGGCGCGCTTTTTCTCGAAGCGCCCTTCACCGGCAGCAAGCCCGCCGCGGAGGCGCGCAAGACGGTGTTCTATCTGGGCGGCGCCGTGGAGACAGTGGAAAAGGCCCGGCCGGTCCTGACCCGTTTGAGCGCGCATATCCTCCACATCGGCGACATCGGTTCCGCCTCCTCCCTCAAGCTGGCGATGAATTTGAACCTGGCCGTGATGGCCGAGGCCCTGAGCGAGAGCCTGACGCTGACCCGGGCGGAAGGAATCCCGGACGAGAAGTTCTTCGACGCGTTGCATCTCAACGTCGGCCGCTCCGGTCTTTCCGACCTTAAAGAACCCAAACTGCGGGCCCACGATTACGCACCCCAGTTTTCGCTCAAGCATATGAACAAGGATCTTCGCTTGGCCCTGGAAACGGCGGAGGGACTTGACCTGCCCGCAACCAAGGCTCTTAAGGGCCTTTATGACAAGGGGATGGAAAGCGGACTCGGCGACGACGACTTCATCGGTCTCGTCCGGCTGTTGGAGCCCGAAAAATAAATCGCGCTTTTTTATCGAATGCTTTGAACATTTCCACGGCCCAAGGGTCTTACTCTATGTAAGTTTCATTCATTCTCCTCCTAGATCAGGCGGTTGCTCTCGCGAGTAATCGCCTGATCGCTTTTTAGGGCCGGAGAGCGAATTCATTCCCCCCGATAAACGCAGCGGGCGCGGGGCGTCTCATGCAGGACGATCTCGTAGAGCCCGGCCAGTTGCGGCGCGAGTTTTTCCCAAAGCCAGCGGGCCATCAACTCGATCGTGGGATTTTCCAGCCCCGGAATGTCGTTGAGGTAGGCGTGGTCGAGCTGATCGACAATGGGGCGCATCGCATCGGAAATCGCCGCATGATCGTAAAAGATCCCGGTCGCCTCATCCACCGGTCCCCGCACGGAAATCGTGACCTTGAAACTATGCCCATGCATCTTGCGGCATTTATGTCCTTCGGGGAATTGCGGGAGCGCCTGGGCCGATTCGAAATCGAAATCTTTGGAGATGATGATGATCATGGTAACAGGCTGAAGCATAGAGCGGGGCGCGCCGATTGTCATCCCGGCTGTCAAAAGAACCGTCTCGAGGCGCAATCGGATTGGCCTTCCAAAATATTCTGCGATCTTATATACCTTCAAGCCACCGGGAACCTTTCATGAAACTCTTTTTGTTTCTCATCCTGATCGTCGCAGGGGAAGGTGCCTATTTCGAATATACGACGGAGAAACGGCTCGGCACCGGCACCGCCCATCAGTTGGGTGAGTGGCAGGCAAAGGTCGATGCGCTCGAAGCGAAAAATAAGAAACTGAAAGCGCAAGGCGCCGATATCACGCATAGCCTGGGCATGGCACAGGCGCAGGATCAGCTTTTGAGCCGGCAATTGCAGGACGCCCAGGCGGCGGAAAGCCATGGCCCTTCCTCCCCGACCCCGATGGCGGCGACTTCGTCAGCGCCGACGTCCGCTTCCGCTTCGTCCGCCCTCGATCTTGGGACGATCTCGACCATCATCGGGAAGACCTACCAGAATTGTAAGCTTCTGAAGGTGCAGGCCGATGGCATCGTCATCAGCCACTCACAAGGCATCATCAAAGTTCTCTTCGCTTACCTGCCACCGGAGATGCAACGGCGCTTCGGGTATGATCCGAACCACGCCAGCGCGTTGGACGAAGCGACGGTCCGCTACCAGGAACAACTGCGCCAGGCGGCTTCGTCCACGCCGGCTCCGCCGCAATAGCGGGCGGGGCACTTCCCGCCCCGACTAGTTGGTCTCCGGCAAGGCCCGGAAAACGCCCACCGGCAGGCCGTTCAAAAGCAACTCCACCGGAATCTGGCTGGCCCGACCTGCGACCTGACGGGGCGAAAACAGATCCTGCCAAGCGGTGGGCGTGGCGGACATTTCCAGCGTGGCATCTCCGCAGATTCGCTTGAAATCGCGCGTCTCTTCCGTACCGAGATGGCGCAGCGCGACGACGAGCAGCGCCTCGCTTCCGTCCTGCCGGAGAAAGGCGACAAATCGGTCCGCCTGCGCGCCCGTGATCGTGATCGGCGTGTAGGAGCCGCGCGCAAAGAGCGCGGGAAATTCCCGGCGACAGAGCAGGATCGAGCGGATGATATGCATCTTGATCCGGCCATCCTTCCACGTGGTCTGCAGGTCCGCGAGCGGCGTTGCTTCCAGGGTCTTGAGCTGTTCGCGCCGCAAGGCGTAATCGACCGGGCGGCGGTTGTCGGGATCGACCAGGCTGAAGTCCCATAATTCCGTGCCCTGGTAAAAATCGGGCACGCCGGGAACCGTCGCCTTGAGCGCGACCTGCACGAGTGAGAAATTCATTCCGCGCCAGGCAATCTCTTCCGCGAAGGGAACGAAGTCTTTCCAGAAAGCCGCGGCGCGTTGACGATCCAGGAGCCCTTCGATAAAATCATCGCAAGCCTTCAGCCAGGGTTCGTTGGGCGCGGCCCAATTGGTATTCGCCTTCGATTCCGAGAGCGCCTTCTTCATGTAAGCCTTGATCCGTTCGCGGAAAACCTCACCGACCTCGCTCTCCTCGAACGGCCAGGCGCCGAGCAGGATTTGATACAGCAGATATTCTTCATTCGCATCCGGCGCGGAGACGCCGTCCACCGGCGTCTTGAAATCGCGGTTGGACGCGCTCCAGCGCCGAAGCGCCTGCGCCCAGCGCTCGGGCAATTCCGAAAGGGCGAGCAATCGCGCGCGCACGTCCTCGGCCACCTTGGTGTCGTGCGTGGAGGTCGAAAGCATGCAGCCCGGCCAATGCTCGGCCCGGTAGAGATTCGCCTCATGGAAGAAGGAGACCGGACGCCCGAATTCAGAGGGATGATGTCCCACCTCGTTCGTGGCGAACAGGCGGACGTAGCGGTAGAAAAAAGTGTCCTCGATCGACTTGGCCATGATCGCGCCGGTGTACTGCTGCAACTTGGAGACCCAGCGATCCGCCCAATCCTTCGACTCGGGCGTGAGATTCGTATCGGGATAACCTCCGACCCAAAGGCTCTGCAAAAAGAGAAACGGCGTCGGGTCCGAGGCGTGATTGCGGCGCAGCGTGGCCGCCACGGCGCGCTCCACCACGGAGATATCGGCGAGGCCGATCTTGTGCCCGGCGCGCCGATACGTGCGGTAGACGGAGAGACAGGCGATGATGCGCGAGATCGCGAGGCGCAGGTCGTTGATCGTCCAGTCGCGCCAGCGGCGGTCCGACTTCACCTGCGATTCAAGATCGAGGGCGAGGTTATCGATCGCGTTGGGGAAGAGCTCCTCCATGACGAAGAGCTTGAGCTGGTAGGCCTGCTCGTGCGGATCCAGCGTCATGCCGGCGAAATCGCGATAGATTTGGGTGAAGACGCGCTCCGCTTCCGCGTCGATGAGCAGGTCGATCAGGCTACCGGCGAACTCGTAACCGGTCGTGCCGTGCACGGCCCAGTTTTCCGGAAGCTGCTCCCCCGTGGTCAGGATCTTTTCGACCAAAATGTAGGTGGGGGCCTCCTCCTTCCGGCCGAGATTGGAGAGGCGTTGAAGATAATGCGCCGGGTCCCAGAGCCCGTCGATATGGTCGATGCGCACGCCGGTCACGACTCCTTTTTCGAGGAGGTACTGGAGCAGGCGGTGGGTATCGTCGAAGACGTCCTGCCGTTCCATGTGCAAACCGACCAGCGTGTCGATGGTGAAGAAGCGGCGGTAATTGATTTCGTGCGTGCCGCTTTTCCAGAAGGCGAGCCGGTAGTTTTGCTCCTCGAGAATTTCGTGCAGGTGATCGAAGGACGCGGGGTGTCCTTTCTGGCCATTGAGCGCGTTCAGCACCTGCTCCAAGTCCGCCGCGATATTTTCCGTTTCGATCAATTGTGCGAGTTCGTTGCGCAGGGTGTCGCGCTGCCGGTTGCGCAGCTGTGCCGCCTCGAGGCTTTCGGTCGCGTCCGCCTTGGGCAGCGTGCGGAATTGCAGGGAAAGCTGCTCCAGCTTTTGCGCGAGGGGCGTGCCGGGATTCTTGAACCAGGCGAGCCGTTCGAGAATTGCGCCGTACGATTCCGGCCTTAGCGGAAAGCGGAGCGTGCGATAACAGACCCAGAAGGCCGACTCGAAATACTTGAGCTGGATCTCGCCTTCCTCCAGCACGCGGCCGTAAAAATCATGCAGCATCGGCACGAGAATGCGGTCCTGCCAGACGGCATGGCGCGGGTTCCACTGGATGTCGAAGAACGAGGCGAAGCGCGATTCGTGCCCGTGCTCGAGCACATCGATCCAGCGCCAGTTGAAGGGCCCCTCGATGCCCATATGGTTCGGCACGAAATCGACCAGCAGCCCCATGTTGCGTCCCTGGAGCAGACCGCTGACTTTCATCAAGCCGTCGATGCCGCCGAGCTCGGGGCTGATCTCGTTATGGTCGCAAACGTCGTAGCCATGCGAACTGCCGGGCGAGGCGCGAAAGATCGGCGAAGTGTAGACGTCGGAGATGCCGAGATCATCGAGGTAGGCCACGATGTCCGCAAGGTGCGCGAAGGTAAATTCCGCGCGCATCTGCAGGCGATAGGTAGCGCGCGGGATGCGAAAGGGCGGCTTTATCATCCTACCATCTTAGGAGCTCAACCATCATCTGTCACCCTGACGCTGCCACCAGTCGAGGGTCCTTTTGCATGGCCGCTCTGGTCGGCCCTTCCGTTTTGTGGCTACACTTCGGAGAAGATTGCCGCGGCCTTCGTGCGTCGAAACGCCCGCTCAATTTTAGCCCAAGGAAAATAACGAATGCCGAATGACGATCGCACCAGAATCATTTACAGCAAAACGCCGGAGTCAGCGGCCATGAGGGCAACCGTCAAACGAGCGATGACGCTCACCGCCAAACTGAACCTTTTGACTTTCAACGATGCGGCCGAGGTTCGGACCTTGTTCAGCGAACTTATCGGTAAAAAGGTGGATGAAAGCTTTTTACTAATCCCTCCCTTTTATACGGCCGGTGGAGATGAAATCCGCGTCGGACGTAATGTCTTCATCAATCAGAACTGCACCTTCTATGACCTGGGCGGCCTCGATATCGCGGATGATGTGCTGATCGGGCCGAACGTGAGCATCATCACGGCGGGCCATGCCCTTGAACCTTCGCAGCGGCGCACCACCACCATCGGAAGGCCTATCGTGATTGGGAGAAACGTATGGATCGCAGCCGGCGCGACCATCATCGGCGGGGTAACCGTGGGTGAGAATTCGGTCGTCGCGGCAGGTTCTGTGGTCACGAAGGATGTTCCCCCAAATACTCTTGTCGGAGGAAATCCTGCGCGAATTATTCGTTCGATTGGCGACTGAGGTGCTATTGGCGCCAGACGCTGTTCCGCCAGCCGCGCGGATGAAGTCCGAACCGCGATCGGAAGCGACGGGAGAAATGGTAGGGATTGGCGAAACCGGTCCGGTACGCCACCTCGGCGATGCCAAGCCCCGTTTCGCGCAGCAGACGCGCCGCCTCCTCCAGGCGCATCTGCCATAATTTTTCCATTGGAGTCGTGCCCCAATGATCGTGAGCGAGCTTGATCAGGCCGCCCTTGCTTACTGCGGCTCGGGTGGCCAGTTCGCCCAGAGACAGCCGCTCGGCCAATCCCGTTTCCATGATCCGTTGCGCCTTGAGGAGAGCGGGCGGGGCGGGCCTTCCGATTTCGTTCACCTTCGCGAAGGCGCGGCAAAAATCCCACATCGCGGCGAGGACCATTCCGAGCATCATGCGACGGCCCGCGGGAGTTTCCGTTTCATGGGACAACTTCCAGCCCCGCCGCATCTGATCAAGCAGCCAGGGACTGCAGGCGGCGGGACGATGGATCACCGCGGAGGAAAAAGCGAAGGAGGGCAAGGCCAGCTCCAACGGAAACCGGCACCAGCTATGGGTTGTTTCCCGGCTTTTACTGAACTGGAAAAACTCCTCGTGCCCCGACTCCAGCAGAATGCCCTGACCCCGGCGAACCGGATGCTTCCGGCCCTCTGTCTCCAGGACGCAGGAGCCGGAATGAATGACGACCAACTGATGGTCCGCCTGCTGGACAGGGCCGTAAGTTCCGCCGGGACGATAGGTGACGATCCCGAAACCCAGCGGGCCCGAGGGCCTGAAGTGGTGAACGGCAGATATCTTTTTGCGAATCGCAGACATTCTCGTGGGGGGAAAATCCTTTAGGTTAATCTTATGACCACTGTTTCCGATGCTGAGGTAAAAACCTCCCCGCTAGAATCTTCAAATCCAGCTCCTTTTGCGAGCTGGAAGAATGGGCAGCCTCCTGAGGGATATTTTCAAGGGCCGCTCGATCCGGTCGGAAAAAAATTTTACGAGGACAATGGCTACTTCGTTTTGGATCGTGCCTTCAGCGAAAAGGAAGTCGATGCGCTGGTTGCGGACACCACGCGCCTATGCCGCAATATCGACGGTGGGATCCAGGGCATTCTCCCGGCCGACCCCGCCCTGGCGGATGAGGAGGTCTTGCGCCGCATTCTCTGCATCCACTTTCCCCACAAGTTGTCCGAGGTCATGAGCCAGGCGCTCCATCACCCGGCCGTGGTGCAGGCCCTGACGACCGTGATCGGTCCGAACGTGAAGTGCATGCAATCGATGCTTTTCGTCAAGGCCGCGGGCAAGCCGGGCCAGGCCTGGCACCAGGACGAGGATTTCATTCCCACGCGGGACCGCTCGCTGCTCGGCGCATGGATCGCCCTGGACGACGCGACGGTGGAAAACGGCTGCCTGTGGATCATCCCCGGTTCGCACAAGCCGGGCATCTTGTGGAAAATGGAGTGGCACGGCGACAGGCGTTTCGATTGCGCGCTCTCCTCCCAAAACTTTCCTTATACAGAAAAGGATGAGCATCCCGTCGAGGTAAAAAAGGGATCGATCGTCTTCTTCAACGGCTACACGCTGCATCGTTCCCTGCCGAACGGTGCGAAGGCGGGTTTTCGCCGGTCGCTGGTGAACCACTACATGAACGCCAACTCGCTTCTTCCCTGGCGTTACCAGGAGAAAACGAGCATGGCTCTGACCGACTATCGCGACATCATCATGGTGGCGGGCGAAGATCCCTACGCGGAGCGCGGTTACGAAAATTTGGCCTCCGCCTACATCCGCGAGAGCGGTAATGGCGGTTGTGTCAATTGGAGCACGAAGGAGCCGCTGGTCTACAAAGAGTGATTTTTTCGGCGAACAGAAGCGAGCGCCGGAAGTTTCCGCGCGCCGCTTCTTCTTTCCTCCGACAGCATGGCCCGCGCCGGCTACCGGATGAATCGTCCGGTCTTAAATCTCTTCAACTGGCTCGGTCGAGGAGCCCAGGCGCGGGAGATGAAAGACATCCGCCACGGCCTTGGAGAACGAGGTGAACGTCACCGGCTTGGAAACATAATTCGTCACCTTCAGGCGACGGCATTCCTCGAGATCGTTCGGATCATTGGAGGAGGTCATGACGATGACCGGGATGTCCTGCAATTCGTCATGAACACGCAACCGGCGCAGGAGCTCCAGTCCGCTCAGCGAGGGGAGTTTCAGGTCGAGAAAAATGGCGATCAATTCCTCGGTCTGCGAAACGGCACGGGGATGCGTGAGAAATTCGAGCGCCTCCTGGCCGTTGGAAATAAATTTGACGTGGCTGTCCATGCCGCTCTTGCGCAGTTGGCGCAGCAGAAGGTCCCGGTCGTCCGGATTGTCCTCGACCACGAGCACACGCACAGACGTGTCGGTTGAATTCTTATCGGTCCTATCCATAGTGACGTAGGTTTCCATCGGTCCCTTAAAAACATGGTGTCAATCGATGATGCTTCCCTGAGATATGGGAAATATATTCATCCAGATGCTTTTTCAAGTTCCACCCAAAATTTACTTCCGCCTCCCTCGGCCGATTCCACCCCAACTTGTCCGTGCATCGCTTCGACTGCCTTCTTCACAATAGCTAAGCCTACCCCGGTTCCGCCGTAAAGGTGAGATTCGTTGACTTGGACAAACATCTGAAAAATTCGTTCGCGATCGGCAGGCAAAAGTCCGATGCCGTTGTCCTCGATCCAGAGCCGGACGCGCGCGCCGAGGTCCTCACTCCAAACGCGAATGTGGGGCGTGATCTCCGGCGCGACGAACTTGGCGGCGTTGCCGACCAGATTGGAAAGCACCTGCGTGAGCGCGGCTTCCTGCCCGAGGATGCGGGGAAGCTTCCCCTCGATTTCCACCTCGGCGGCGGGTGGATGCAGGTTGGGATAATTCTGGATGAGATCGCGCAGGAGCTTGTCCACGTCGAGCGAAACCATCGGCGCTTCCAGCCGCGAAATTCGCGTATAGGAAAGGAGATCCTGGATCAGGCGGTCGAGGCGCTGGGCGGCGTTCTTGATCCGGTCCAGATAGTTTTTCCCCTGATCGTCGATCTTATCGCCGTAGTCCTCGAGGACCGCCTGGGCATAGCCCTGCATCGCGCGCAGGGGTGAACGCAGATCGTGCGAAACGGTGTAGGAAAAAGCCTCGAGTTCCGAGACGGTCTGCCGGAGGGCGATAGTCCGCTCGGCGACCCGTTTTTCCAATTCCTCGGAATGGATGCGCATCACATTTTGCGCCTGGCGCACGTCCTTGGCGTCATGGAAAACAAGCACGACACCGAGCAGTTTGCCTTGGTTATCGTAGATGGGGGCGGCGCTGTCCTCGATCGGCCATTCCTCGCCGACGCGGGAAACCAGCACGGTCGAGTTCGTCATTGCGATGACCTTCTTTTCGCGAAAGGCCCTCGTGACGGGATCTTCCATTTTGGCGCGAGTGCTCTCGTTGATCACGCGGAAGATGGTGGGCAGCGGCTTCAGCAGCGCTTCGACACTGTTCCAGCCGGTCAGGCGTTCCGCCTCGTGATTGACGAAGACGACGCGCCCTTCCGGATCGGTCACGATCACGCCGTCCCCAATGGAAGTGAGGGTCACGCGGAACCATTCCTTCTGTTGCTCGAGGTCCGCTTCGGAGCGGGCGAGGGCGGCGTGCCGCTGCTCGATCGTGCCCAGCGCCGAGGTGTAGACGGTGGCGAGTTCCATGAATTGCCGCCGCACCAATTGGCCCACGGTCATGGCGAGGACGATGGCCAGGGCCCCGCCCGCAAATAAGATCGCCTCCTTGGCGTTTTGGACCCGGAGCAACCGCTCGTCGTGGAGGTTCTCCTCTTTCTGGGTGAATTCCTGGAATTGCGCGCGGAGGTCCTCCATCAGCACGTCGCTCATTTTCATCCAATCCCCGCTGACGGCCACACCCTGCGCGCGTTGATCGACACTCGTCGCCGCATGGTCGAACCAGATGCCCTTGGTGCGGATCAGGCTATCGACGCGGAGACTCTGCTGGGGATCGGTTTTGACCAGCTTCTTGAGTTCGTCGAAGGCCTTGTCCACCTGTCCGCGCTCGCCGGCGAAGGCGGATTGAAAACCTTTATTCCCAGTCAGCAGATAGCCTCGCACTTCGTTCTGCGTGTCGATGATCAGTTTTTCGCAATTACGGGTGTCCGCGATGACCTCGTAGGAATGTTCCGACCATTTGACCACCTTGAGCAGGATGATGATCATCAGCAGCATGAGGAGCGCCGTGAACAAGATGACGCAAACCGGCCACAGGATGGCCGACCTGAGCGCGCGGGAAAATCCCGCCGAATCCGATGCAGTGATCACTCTTTTACTCCCGTCCGGCAAGTTTCCAGGGAAGGCATTAGCGGACTTTGTCCCCGAGGCCCGATTGTCCACCCGGAAGCCCCGGTAAACAATAAGTAAAGCGTACCGGGCTGAATTTCAACCCGGTACGCTTTTAAAAAAGACCCGTCGCTTTATTGGCCGAAGTTGCCGTGCTTCTCCTTGACCTGGTCGTTCTTGAAGACGATCACGACTTCGCTGTGGTCATTGCGATAGGTGTAGGTCGTCTGCGTGCCGCCCACGATGGGAATCGGATCGGTCTTCGATTCGGTCGGAGCACCCAGGATCGCCCGCACATCATTTTGCGACATGTCGGTTTGAACCTTGTCCAAATTCTGTTGATTCAACGTCAACGCACTTCCGCAACCCAGCAGCAGCAGCGATAACGCCGCACATAAAACATATCTCATAACCCAGCCTTTCTTTTGTTTGATACCCTGTTGTTTATTTCGAACGGCACTTCCGTCCTCTTTCCTTTGCACGCGTTGTGCCAACCTTCTTTGGAAGAACAACCCGCGCATCCATAAAGGTTTATAGAGAATAATAGAGCTGTCTCATTTAATTGATCGAGCTTTTTGCAAGGCGGAATAAAACCCCAATTGCGCTACGCATGGGACGCCTCTGGCTCCTCCCCCGGTATCAGCGGAAGGACGAAGAAAAACTCGGTCCCGGTGCCCGCTGCGCTGATGACGCCGATCTCCCCTTCATGCGCCACGACAATCTCGCGCGCGATGGAAAGGCCGAGGCCGGCGCCGCTTTTTTTTGTGCCCGCGATCCGGTAAAAGCGCTCGAAAATATGTTCCTGATGTTCCGGAGAAATCCCCGGCCCATTATCCCGCACGGAAAAGCGAACGTTCGATTTTCCCGCGCGGTTCCGGCCGATTTCCGACCGGAGCAGGATGACCTTTCCATCCGGCGCATACTTGATCGCGTTGGTGATGAGATTGGAAAAGACATAGGCGATCCTTTGGCGGTCGACTTCGACGTGGGGCAGGTCCGGGGCGATTTCGGTCTTGATCTCGATACCCGCGGCGGTGGCCACTTCGCGCGCGTCGTGGACCGCAGCCTGAATCAATTGTTCCGGCGAAAGTTCTGTGCACTCCAGTTGCGAGGGTCCCTGCTCGAGCTTCGCCAGGTCGAGCAGATCGTTCAGGGTGCGGAGCAGCCGGTCGGCATCTTCCCGCGCGGTCATGACCAGATCCATTTGCTTGTCGTTGAGCGAGCCGACCGTCTTTTCAAAGAGAAGATAGAGCGCCATGCGGACGCTGGTCAGCGGCGTCTTGAGTTCGTGGCTGACGGTGGAGATCAGGTTGCTCTTCACGTCGTCGAGCAGAAGCATGCGGGTGACGTCCTCCAGAATCACGGCGACGCCGAAAGTCAGCTTGTTTTCATCGCGCAGGAGAACGATGCGCGGAAGGAAATAACGGTCCTGCCCGCCGAGGTGGAACTTGATCGCATCCTTGAAGAGCGTGGGCAGGTAATCCTCGCCGCTGGCGCGGACTTTTTCCACCTGGTCATCCACTTTTTTGGGCAGGCGCATCACGCCGGAGAAGAGAAGCTTCACCGCGAGTTCATCGGCCTCGGGATTGCGGAACTCGACCGCGCCCTGGGAATTGAGCACAAAGATCGGATCGGGAAACGAGGCGAGCGTGGCGCGAATGGTCAGGTTCAGGCGCATCAACTCTTCCGAGGTGTTGGCGCGATAGACCTTAAGTTGCTCGGCCATCTGATTGAAGGAACGCGCGAGCGTGCCGAGTTCGTCGTTATCCAGGACGGGCACCTTCTGGTCAAGATTCCCCTCCCCGACTTCCCGGATCGAGAGAGTCAGTGAGCGCAATGGAAGGAGCAGGCCGCGATTGATGCCGAGCGAGGCGATGGCGAAAGCGCACAACGCGAGGATCATGATGAGCTCCAGAATGCGGACGGAGTTATTGATATCGCCCGCGCTGTCGTGCCCCTGGGCGGTGAGCGCCTGTTCGTGGGCGACGTTCAACTGATCGACGAGCTCGAGCAGTTGCCCCGTGCTGGCACCCAGTTGCCCCGCGGTCGCGCGCATGGCCGGACCGGGCTGGTCGGCGCCGATGAGAAAGGCACTGACTTTTTCCCGATAGCCCTGATAAGCACCCGCGATCTTTTTGACCAGGGCCTTTTCGTCGGCGCTTTTGTCCTGGCGCGACTGCTCCTCTTCCAGCGCCTTGCCGAAGCCGTCACCGGCCATCGAGAAATTTTTCACGCTGGGACCGTCGCCGGTCAGGCGTCCAAGAAGCGCGCCGGTCATGACGGAGCAACCGTGCTTCATCTGCTGGATGCTGCGCCCCGCGGCGTCGGCATCCCGGCTGATTTTCTCGATTCGCTTCCCCAACTCGCTGCACTTGTCGATCGAGTAAAGCCCCATGGAGAGGAGCATGATCAACAGCAGCATCAAGCCGAGCATGAGGCGGGTACGAAGCATGATCGGGTCGGATGAGGGGCGGGACGCCTTTGGCTAGGAAGCGGGAGTGGGTGCGGGGGCTTTGGGATCGGCGAGTTCCGCATAACGCTTGCGCTTGCGGTAAAGGGTGGCGGGATCGATGCCGAGAATCTGCGCGGCTTCGTCCATGCTGCCGGCGATCTCGATGATGCGCATGATGTGCTCGCGTTCCAGCTCCTCGAGGCTGACCCGGTTGCCGATGACCGCGCCGCTCGGCTGCGAACCGCGCAGCGAATCGGGGAAATCGTTCAGGTCGATTTTGTCGCCGGGCGTGAGAATGACCGCCCGCTCGATGACGTTGCGCAGCTCGCGCAGATTTCCCGGCCAGGGATAGCGCGCCATGGCGGAAACTGCGGCGGGCGTGAAGTCCTTGATCGCGCGACCACTCTGCCGGGCGAACATCTTGAGATGCTGGTGGGCGAGCGACGGTAGGTCGAGGGGACGGCTTCGCAACGGCGGCATTTCGATCGTGATGACGTTGAGCCGGTAATAGAGGTCCTCGCGGAACTTGCCTTCCTTGACCAGGTCCTCCAGTCGGCGGTTTGTCGCGGCAACGACCCGCACGTTGGCCTTGCGCGGCTTGGGATCGCCCACCCGCTCATACTCGCGCTCCTGCAAAAGCCGCAGCAGCTTGGGCTGGATTTCCATGGGCAACTCGCCGATTTCATCGAGGAAGAGCGTGCCACCTTCAGCCGCCTTGATCTTGCCCCAGGTCTCGCCGACCGCGCCGGTGAAGGCGCCACGCACGTGGCCGAAAAGCTCGCTCTCCAAAAGCTCGCGCGAAAGGCTCGGGCACGCGACGGTCACAAAGGCATTGTCCCGGCGCGGGCTGTTTTTGTGCAGCGCCCGGGCAAGGACGCTCTTGCCGGTGCCGCTTTCCCCGATGAGCAGGATGGTCGCAACCGACGCGGCGGCCTTGGTCGCCGTCTCGAACAGCTTTTGCACCAGCGGCTCCTCGGTGTTGAAGTCGGCCAGCGTTTCGTTGGTCGAAAGCATGGATTCCAATTCCACCACCCGGTTCTCGAGCCGCCGCGCGTTCTCGATGCGCGAGAGCGATTGCCGGATCTGGTCGGGCGTGAAGGGCTTCGCGATGTAGTCGACCGCGCCGCGCCGCATCGCCTCGACCGCCGTGTCGATGGAGGAGTAGGCGGTAAAGACGATGACGTTGAGCTTCGGTTCGAGGGCCAGCATCTTCGGAATCAAGTCCAGTCCGTTCTCGTCACCGAGGCGGAGATCGAGGAAGGCCGCGTCGAAACTGCCCTTTTGCAGATGGGCCAGCGCCTCCGCGCTATTGGAGGCCTGGGCGGTTTCATGACCGAGGGCGTCGAGAGTTACCGTGGTCGTCTTCCGAATATGGACCTCGTCGTCGACCACCAAAATACGCATATCAATCATAGTTTTTCTTTTCGTCATGCAACGTCCGAATCCGCGAATGGCGGACCAATTTAAAGGGATCGAGCGTCACCGCGCGCATGGCGATCACAGGTTTACCCGCGTGATGGACGCTGATGTGGCGGCTCGGCGCGGGCGGCAGGGTTCTGATGGATTGAGTGGTTCTTTTCATGTGGGTTTTTCAATGCGCCAAACATCCCCCTCTTCCTGGCTCAAAATCAAAAATCCATAGGACGACAGGTTCACCTCGCCGGTGAAGGCATAGCCATCCCGCGCCTCTGGCTCCGCCGTGATAACAGTCTCAGCAAGGCCGACATCGTCGAAGTCGGAGCCGTAGCCCTTCCAATCCGAATTAAAGCGGACGGTCCACTTGCCCCCGCTGGGCAAGCCCAGACGATAGCCGCTCTCGAATGCTTGATTGGTGAACGAGGCCACGACGATGACATCGTCCTTCGGCCCATGCTCCATCCAGCGATGGTAAGCGAGCACCTTGTCCCGATCGTTGAAATGATAGATCTCCGCATACGGGCCAACCAGTCCCTTGGTATTGCCGAAGGCATTGCGGCGAAGATGAATCAGGTCGCGGTAAAGCCGGTTGACCTTTTTGAACGATTCGAGCTTCTTCCAATCGATCGCCACCGTGTCCCGGAACCAACCGGCCTCCAAAAATTCCTGGCCCTCGAAAAGCATCGGGATGCCGGGCGTGGTGAGGGTGAGTCCCGCGGCGAGCATCGAGCGCTTGCGGGCGTAGTAACCGGCGGTGTCACCGGCGTCGATCTCCTGCGGAATGCGCGCCTGCCCATTGGCCACGCTGTCGTGCGACTCGCTGTAAATCACGCGTTGGATCGCGTCCATATTGTAGCGGAAAAGGATCGCGCGCGCGACATCCTTGAGCGAGCGATCCTTGTCGTCCACCGCGACCACGCTGCCCCGAATCGGGTGGATGAAGGCGCTATCCCATTGCGTGTCGAAGCCGAGACCGCCATCGCGCGTGGGCTTGGTGACCCAGCCGTTCTGTTGCAGGTCTTCCGCAATGAGGATGGTCTTCGGAAAGAAATGCTTCGCCTCGTCGTTGATCCATTGCATCAACGTCCAGCCCTCGGGGATGTCGCTCTCCCGTTTGTTGTTCTCGCCGCGGGTATTGCGGATGAAAAGCGTCGCGTCCACGCGCAGGCCATCGACATGGAATTCCTCCAGCCAGAGAAGGCAGCTGTCCCGCAGGTATTGCCGCACCTCGCCGCGACCGAAGTCGGGCCGGTTCTCGCCCCAAGGCGTCCAGGCGCGTTGGTCGTTGTAAAAATAGATGCCGCCCTTGCCGTTCTCGCTCCAGCCGTCAAACTGCCAGAGATCGAGATTATCCGGTCCGAAATGATTGATCACGATATCGAGAATGATCGCGATGCCCTCGGCATGCGCGGCATCGATGAGGCGTTTGAAACCATCCGGCCCGCCGTAGGAAGATTCAACCGCGAAGGGATTCGTCAGGCTGTAACCCCACGAGGTCTTGGAGGGAAACGCCATCACCGGCATCAGCTCGAGCGCATTGACGCCGAGATTTTTCAGGTAAGGCAGGCGCTCGATGACCTGGTCGAAAGTCCCGGCGCTGTGACGCGGGCCCTCGGAGAAGGTCCCGACGTGGAGCTCGTACATCACGAGCTCGTTCCAGGAGGGCAGAACGTTGGCCGGAGATTTCCACTCGAAGTTATCATTGTAGATAACGCCCTTGGCCGTCTGGCCGTGGATTTCGCGTGCGTAGGGATCGTTCTTCGTCAGCTTCTGCTCGCCGTTCTCCAGGTAAAACTGGTACTGCTGGCCGGCCTTCGCGCCTTCGACCTCCCGCGCCCATAGTCCGCCGTCCTCCCGTGTGAGCGGGTCGGCCTGGGGATTCCAGGCGTTGAACTCACCCACGACCGACACCGCGCTCGCGTTCGGAGCCCAGACGCGAAACTGGGTCGTCCCTTCCAAGGGAAGGGCGCCCATGCGGCGCGGATTGTGGATGAAGGTCTGCACGCGTGGCGGAGCCAATTACATTTTGCTGCGACCGCTTAAAGCCAGGGCGGCAACGCCGGCGACGATGAAGACGCCACCAACGATCGGGGGAATGTAAACGCTGTGTGTCTCATCATGCTGGATGACTAGCGAGCCGATTTGGGCGTCCTTGTGCGGTGCGCTGTAGCTGAAGCCTTCGTAAACCAAAGCGATGATGCCAATGACGATGAGAATGATGCCTGCGAGTTTCATGGGGTTCCTTTTGAATTTTTGACTGCCCGAAGCGAAACATTCGGCTTCAGGGGCAGACCACCGGTCGCATTTTTAATGCCGCCACAATTAACCGTCGCGTAACCGTCTTCTTGGAAGGTGGTTAGCTTTTTATCCACCGGGATAGCTCGCCCCATTTTGGTTGCGTTACGCATGGATAGACCAATCTTACCCGCATAATGCAAGCATGCTTAATAAATCGAGAGAAACTTTTTGGTACGAACGATTTGGCACGTATAGTCCTCGCCTATGAGTCTTCCGCCGCGTTGGACCCTTACTTGGATCGCGGCAGGCTTGGGAATTGTCGCCGTGGGGGCATTATTGATCGTCCTGAATGACCGCGTCACTAGCTGGATCGCCAGTGACAAGTTCCGGGATTTGCTCGACCAGGAAACTTCGAAAGGGATGAAGTTCGAGGGCCACTATCGACCATTCGAGCGGGTCGGCTTGCTGGGAATGCACACGGAGGATTTCCACGGCAACAAGGGAGTGAAGACGATCGTCTCCATCGATGCGCACGAAATCAGCGGCTGGTTCAATCCCCTGGGAGTCGGCCTGCGGCAATGGGAAATCCACGCGCTTCACATGCAGAGCGGCACGGTCTGGATCCAGAAAACCGAGGCCAAGCCGGGCGAGCCAAAGGGCGTTCCTCCCATTCCATGGTGGGCGATTTTCTGGCCCTATCATGTCGAGCTCGAGGACGTGAAGTGCGACGACGCCGACGTGCTTTTCAAGCTCCAGGAAAAGGAGTCTGGCATTTATCACACCTTCCTCGAGATCACACCGAATGGCCGCGATTTCGAGTACGACGGCAAGGGTGGCACCTTCAAGACGCCGATGACGCCGGAGCTTAACCTGGAGCATGTGCATCTGCTCATCCGCAAGCCTCGACTTTACTGCCCGGTCTTCGTGCTCGGGGACGATCCCACGCATCCTGAGGAGCGGATGGAAGTGACGGGCGATGCCGGGTTGCAGGATGACCGCTCGATGCACGTGCAGGTCGCGATCAAGTCGCTACGGGTGGCGCCTTGGCTGCCGGAGAAATTACGGGCGAATGTCCTCGGTCACGTGAATGGCCAACTCGATTATCACAGTACGGGGACGGGACTTGAATCGGGCGAGGCGCAGGGAACCATCAACGTCGCCGATGCCATCCTCCATGACCTTCCCGCGATGCAGCAGTACGTCAAACTCACCGGCAGTCCCGATCCCGGCGACCTTCATTTGCAGGTCTGCCAGACGAATGTGCATTACGACAAGGGAGCAGTGACGGCGGAAAATTTGAAGATCGAATGTCCCGGCGTTTTCAAATTGGAGGGGACCGTTTCGATGTCGAAGGACAAAGCCTTAAGCGGGCAGCTGCAATTGGGAGTAACCCACCCTTACCTCAAATGGCTGCCCACGGCGGAGACCGCGATCTTTACCCGCACCGATGGGGATTATCACACCACGACCGTCCAGGTTTCGGGCACATCCGCCAAGCCGTCGCAGGATTTATCGGCCCGTGTGATGAAGGAGCTCTCCAAATCGCCGCTCGTGGCGGTGAAACTTTTCTTTAACGAACTCTAGAAGCCCGACCTCCTCGCCCGGAAGGCGTCAGAGACCGGGCTAAAAGATTTAGAGACGGCGACTGCGTCCGCTGAAGAGCGAAACGATCATCAGGACAATAAACACGACGCAAAGAACCTTCGCGATTCCCGCCGCGAGACCGGCCACGCCCCAGAAGCCGAAAATGCCGGCGAGAAGCGCGATAATGAAGAATGTAATGGCATAACTAAGCATATTTTTCCTTTGGAGATATTGGCTACCCTTTCCTATTTGCAGGGGGCGTGCCAGAGAGAGATGTCTTCATGCCATCTCGCGGATAAGGACTTAGGAAAGAGGTCAAAAAAAACGCACGGTCGCCGACTGCAAAAGGCCATTTCCACCGTGCGATTAGTCAGGTGGACTAGGCGAGGTTCGAATTCCCTAGACCGTTTTTTAAATGAGCCTGTCGCTCTCTTTTCTCTGTCATCCCGAGCTTGTCGCACACACGTGTGGCAGGATCAGTTCAGTTGCCTTTTACCGAAGCGAAACGGATCCTTCAATAAGCTCAGGATGCCCCATTTTAGCGACTATCTAACTGGAAATTGCTCTAGGACTAATGTTTCGATTCCCTGGGTCGAATTTCCGCCCGAATATTTTTCCTCATTTGAGCGGATCAAAATCTTCGCACCGGCGGGCATGGGCCATTCCCGGCCCAATAGATTGAGATGAACGGAGACGTTCCGTCCGGGCAACCGATAATGGATCACCACGCCGTTCTCCTCCCGCTCCACGGTCCACTGCTCCCGAGTGGGATTGGACGCGCCAAAAAGTTCGCGCCTCCACTTCAGGCCGTCGCGGTAGAGATCAAGCAGCCGCCGATGTTCCGTCTTCTCGATCTCCGCCCAATCGAGCCTGGAACGCAGGAACGTCTGGGGTTCCTGCGGGTGCGACATCCGCGCCAGCTCTTCCTCATCCCGGGCAAAATTGGACGCGAGGAACTCCTTGCGCCGTCCTTCGGCGATCAGGAGTCCGAGTTCTTCCGACATGTCGGTAAAGTAGAGAAACGGCGCGGTCGCACCCCATTCCTGGCCCATGAACAGCATCGGCGTGTAGGGAATGAGGCAGAGAAAAAGCGAGAGCGCCCGGTAATTTTCCACATCGATCCCATGATGAAAGCGGTCACCGAGCAGGCGATTGCCAGCCTGGTCGTGGTTCGAGATATGAAAGACGAATCGCTGGGGCGCAAAGTCGTCGCACGGCATCCCGCGCGGCGCCTTATGAAACGGGCTGACCTGCCCGGTGTAGAGAAAGCCCTGCCGCAGGACGGCCACCATTTCGTCGATCGTGCCCTTGACCATGCTGTAGAAATATTGCTGCTCGTGAGTCTGGCTCACGCGCATGACGTGGTGGAAATCGTCCGACCAGACGCCGTCGAAGTTCCAGCCCCCTTTTTCGCGCGGCTCCAGGACTTCACGGCTGTTGCGATCGTCCTCCGCGATCATGAAGGCGCCGCGTTCGTGCGCCAGCGTGGCCGCTTCCGCGAGCAGATGGACCGGCGAGGGATCGTGCACGGTATGCGTCGCGTCCATGCGAAAACCATCGATGCGAAATTCATCCAGCCAGTAACAGATATTCTGGAGCAGCATCGCGCGCACGGGCGCGGAATTCTCGCCGTCGAGATTGAAGTTCTGGCCCCAGGGATTGTCCTTCCCGAGGTGAAAATAAAAATCGGAATAGGCGTGGCTGAAATTGCCCTCCGGCCCGAGATGATTGAAGACGACATCCAAAATCGCCGCCAGCCCGCGCTCGTGGCAGGCATCGACCAGCGCGCGAAAATCATCGGGCGTCCCATAAGCGTGGAAGGGCGCGAACGGCATCACGCCATCGTAGCCCCAGCCGCGATCTCCTGCCGCCTGCGTGATGGGCATGAACTCGACCGCCGTGACGCCAAGATCTCGCAGATAATCGAGTCTTTCGATCATCGAGCGGTAGGTGCCTCCGGGCGTAAACGTGCCGATGTGACATTCGTAAACCACCTGCCCGTTCCACTTGGGCCGCTGCCAATCCTTCACCCGCCAGGCATAACGAGTGGCATCGACTACCAGCGAGGGCCCCATCACGCCGCGCGGTTGGTAGTGCGACATGAAATCGGGCACCGGCGTGCCCCCGTCGATGGAGAATTTATAGAGGTCGCCCGCTCTTCCTTTCGGGTCCGTGCCGGAAAAATAACCCGGCTCCGGTCCCGGGGTTAGCTCGAGCGTTTCGATCTTGCCCTGGCGTCTCTCGAAGTGGGCGACAACCGATTGATGCCCCAGCGCCCACACGCGATAGGTCACCCCGTGGTCATGGAGACCCGGCCCGAGCGACCGCCATTCGGGGTTTTGCGTGAGAGGCTGCGAAGAGGTTTGGGCGGTGGTCATAAATCGGGGCAACCTCTTTAAACTCCATCGTGACCGAGGGCGCTGCGATGTTCCGCCGGCCCGAGCTTGGGCGAAAGATTCCGCGCCGTATTGATCAGGCCCACGTGGGTGAAGGCCTGTGGAAAATTACCGATGAGCCGATGCCGCGCCGTATCGTATTCCTCGGAAATCAGGCCGAGGCTCGTCCGCACGTCGAGCAGTCGCTGGAACATCTCGCGCGCCTCGCGCTCGCGGCCCATGAGGTGCAGGCAATCGACCAGCCAAAATGAGCAGGGCAGAAACGAGCCTTCGCCGGGCGGCAGACCATCGACCGAAGCCGATTCGTCCGGATGATAACGCTGCACGAAGCCGTCCACCACGAGCTCCTTTTCAATGAGCTCCACCGTGGAACGGACCCGGTCATCCGTGGGCGGCAGGAAACCGACGAGCGGCATCATCAGCAGCGCGGCGTCGAGTTTGTCCGAGCCGTAAAATTGGGTGAAGGCTTTCCGTTCGGCGTGGAATCCCTTTTCGCAGACTTCCCGGTGGATCGTATCGCGCAGCTCCCGCCAATGTTCCAGAGGACCTTCGAGCCCGAATTCCTCGATGCCGCGCACCGCGCGATCGACGGCGACCCAGGCCATCACTTTCGAGTGGGTGAAATCCCGCCGTGGGCCGCGGATTTCCCAGATGCCTTCGTCCGGCTTGTTCCAGTTCCTTTCCACGAAATCGACCAGGTGACGTTCCAGATGCCACGAATCGAGCTCGAATTCGATCTTCATCTGGCGAGCGAGATACATCGCGTCCATCACCTCACCGTAGACGTCGAGCTGCAACTGCTCGGAGGCCGCATTGCCAATGCGCACGGGCGTGGAACTCTCGTAACCGACCAGATGCGCCAGTTGCACTTCGGTCAGCCGCCGCTCGCCCGCCGCGCCGTACATGATTTGCAATTGCGCCGGATCGCCCGCGACCGCGCGCAGCAGCCATTGGCTCCACGCCGCCGCTTCCTCCGTGTAACCGGCCTGCATGAACGAGTAGAGCGTGAACGTGGCATCGCGCAGCCAGCAAAAGCGATAGTCCCAGTTGCGCACCCCGCCCAGCTTTTCCGGCAGCGAGGTGGTCAGCGCCGCGACGATTCCGCCCGTGGGCACATAGGTCAGCGCCTTCAAGGTCATGAGCGAGCGGATGACGGCCTGGCGGTACTCGCCTTTGTAGGTACACCGGGCCGCCCATTCGCTCCAATATTTCTCGGTTTCCTGCAGCGAATGGAGGGCATCGATCGCCTTCGGCGGCGCCTCGTGGGAAGGGTGCCAGGTGAGGACGAAGGATTTCCGTTCGCCCTTGCCAATGCTGAAGCGGGCCATGGTGGAAAGATCTTCACCAAAGGTCGGAACATCCGAGCGGAGCACCAGCGCGTTGGGACCGGCAATGGCAATCAGACCGTCCTCGGATTGCTTCACCCACGGGATGGTCTGGCCATAATCGAAGCGGATGACCAACTTCATCTCCATCTCCACGAGACCCTTGACGCCTTCGACGATCCGCACCACGTCACGATATTTGCCGCGGGGCGGCATGAGATCGATCAGACGGACGGTGCCATTCGCGGTCTCAAAGAGGGTCTCCAAGACCAGCGTATCATCGCGATAGGCATGCCTCACATGTTGCACGGGCTCGCGCGGGCTGATCTGCCAGTGCCCGTTTTTCTCGGTGCCGAGCAGCGCCGTAAAACAGGCATCGGAATCGAAGCGAGGCGTGCAAAGCCAATCGATCGAGCCATTGATACCGACTAGCGCCCCGGTATAAGTGTCCCCAATAAAGCCGTAGTCTTCCAGTTTCATCCCGACGGACCCCCGGTCTACTGTCAATTCGCCGCACGTTCCCGAGCCGGGCCTTGAGAGCCGCGGCTGGGGAACATTAAGGCACCCGTTGCCCCCTGTCCATGGGACAGGAGCCGTCTGAAACCGGTTAGACCGGAGGACGACGTCCCGCAATCAGCGAGACAAGGAACAGCACCAGGAAGACAAAGAACAACACCCGGGCGATTTCAGCTGCCAGCCCCGCGATGACAATGAATCCCAGCAGCCCCGCAACCAGGGCGATGATTAAGAATGTAATGGCGTAACTCAGCATATATTTCCTTTTTATAGGTTGACCGACTATGCCTCCTTGGGTCGCTCAAACTGTGCCAAGATCGAAAACAATCATTAAGCGACTCATTATGAATGGCTTATCTTTAGAGCCATATTTGGCGAATTCAAAGCCTTCATGCATATTGCCTTTATGGGAAGAAAGAAGGTGCAAAGGACGGTAAACGTAACGCGCTATCGCCGTTTATCTTCAGGTAGGTCGAAGCAAGGAGGGGCAAACCCTCCATACGACAAACTCCTGAATGAAGGCTTCATGCCTTCATTCAGGAGTTACGAAGTCCTTGACGCGACCCTTAGGGCAACTTCGCCGAGATCACCGCGTTTTTATCGATCCTTAGCGGTGCGGCAAAGAGGTCGGGAGCCTTGGCCATCAAGGCCGCAGCCACTTTGCCGTTAAGATGCGCCTGCCGGCCCTCTTCGCTGGCAAAGGCGTCAAAGATACCAAATGTGGAAGGACCGAGGCGCAGGGCAAACCATGCCACTGTGCCCAATTCTTCCTCGACCAAGTCCCGGCCGGTAAGAAGAAATTTTTCAACTTCCTCTTCCTTGCCTGGCTTGGCTTCCAATTGTACCCACAATCCTAGTGTAACCATATTTTTCTCCAGGTTGATTGACGGACAAAAAAAACCCGAACGGACGCTCACGCGCCCCATTCGGGTCCTTTAGACAACGGACTCTTTTAGGGTCGGTTGAACTTTTCCAACAGATGGCGGATATCCGCCGAGGTGGAGCCGAGTTTCTTCTGCAACCGGCCGACTAATTCGTCTTCCTGGCCATCGGTATAGGCCAGATCGTCATCGGTGAGCTGACCGTAGGATTGCTTGAGCTTTCCTTTGATCACGTTCCAGTTGCCCTTCAGACTGAGTTTGGTTTCTGTTTCGTTCATAGTGATGTTCTTTCTTGGGAACGCCCGCGCCGGAAAGGTATTCTCCCCGGCGGGGCGTTCGAATTGTTTACCTGCGGCGACGTGCCAGGAACATGCCCACCAGGATGCCGAATCCGACGGCATGAAGGGGATGATCGGCAGCGTAGTTTTTCGCCGTTTCGAAAAGGTCATTGGTCTTGCTGCGGGCCTCATCGAAGCGGGCGCTCGCTTCTTCGCGAACCGCGGCCACGCCGCGATTGGCATGTTCCTTAACGTCCTGGGCGACATTGCGGACGTCCCGGTGGAGATTCTTCGCGCCCTCGACGGCATGGTCCTTCAGTTCCTGGGCATGCTGTTTAAGTTCGGGGCTGGGGGTGGTGAGTTCTTCGGTGTTCATATTTATTTTTCGTTGGTCTGATAGTTAAGTGGTGGGGACGGCTGCTTCAGAATTGACGCCAATGTCATGGGCGTTCGCCCGCTCGAAAATCTGGCGGGCTACTTTTCTCTCGTGGACGTTTTCGGTGTGGGCCGCGATGAGGATATTGCCGTCCTGAAGCTTGCCCGCGTAGAGCCTGGCTTCGTATTCCGGGAAACCGAGTCCGGCGAGCGCGCCACTGAGGCCGCCCGCCGCGCCGCCCAGAGCGACTCCGCTCAGGGCGGCAAAAATAGGTCCGGCTGCGATCAAAGGTCCGACCCCCGGAAGGGCCAGCGCGCCCAGGCCGAGAAGCCAGCCGGCAAATCCGCCGATGATTCCGCCCGCACTGGCACCGATGACGGCGCCTTCCGGGGCCTTGGTTGATTTGGCGTGGGCGAATTCCTGCGTGCCTTCCACATCCGGGAAGAGCACGGAAACATCGCTATTGGAGAATCCGGCGAGGCGAAGGTCATCAACGACGGCTTCGGCTTGGACGGCATTCGAAACGATGGCAAAGACGGCGGATTTCATGGGAGGTATCGGTTAGGGTTGGTATTCCTACATCTCCAGTGATGCACTGGCTGTGCCAAGCCCACGCCTCTTTTCCTAACTAGTTGACCGTCATAGCTTATGAAGAAAAGGGCTTTGGGCTTACCTAGGATTCACACCGCCTTTTGCGGAAACACCGGAAGAGGCTCATGCGTTGTGCAAACGGATTCTTCGCCTTAAGCTGACCGGCATGTCCAAGCCCCGTACGATCTTGATCACCGGCTCGTCCAGGCGACTCGGCGGCGCCTTGGCCCGCGGTCTCGCCAACGATGGACATCGCGTGGCCATCCATTTCCGGACTTCGCGCGATGAAGCTGAGGAAGTCCGGCGGGCCATCGCCGACGCTTCAGGCATCGCCGCGATCTTCCAAAGCCCGCTCGCAACGCTAGCCGATGGTGAACAACTGGTGCGGGCAGTCGCCGGTTATTTCGGAGGACTCGATACGCTGGTCAATAACGCCGGAGTGTTCAACTCAAAGAAATTTGAGGAACTGACGCAGGCGGATTGGGACACCGGTTTCGCCAGTACCGCCAGCGCGGCTTTCCATGCCACGCGCGGGGCGTTGCCGCATCTCCGCGCCAGCCAACGGGGACGGATCATTAATATCGGCGATGCGCTGAGCGACCGCCCCGGCTTCGCCGAACCGGCGATGAGTTATTACATCGGCAAGACCGGCGTCTGGATGATGACCCAGACCCTGGCCCACACCGAGGCGCCCCATGGGATGACGGTGAACATGGTTTCACCCGGCGTGATGGAAGAGAGCATCTGCCAGACGCCGCTGGAGGAAATGCCGAGCGGCCGTTACACGACCACGGACGATGTCCTGCACGCCATCCGCTTTTTGCTCGCGCCCGGTTCCGAGGCAGTAAGCGGCTCAAATCTTCACATCGCGGGCGGATGGAATGTCGCGCCGCTTTTCTCCAGTGTACTCACGCGCGCTGGATACACCAGATTGCCTCCTGACGACATACCGTGATGGCCCGGCATTCACCCGCAAGCCCCTCCCGGCGAAGGAGCGCGGCAAAAAGTTCGGGCGTGTAGCGGAGACTGGAAAAAAGCCGGAGCGGCTCCGGTCGAGCCGCCTCTTTCCATTGGGCCGAACCGACGAAGGCGGGGATTCCTTCGACCTCGCCCATGGTGATTGCGGGCGAATGAACGAGAGTGGCCACGTCCAGAACTTCGAGCCCCGCTTGCAACCACGCGAGCGTCTCGGAATTGTCATATTGCGGGAGGACGACTTTCAACGCGGCGGCAAGATCGCCGCCGTCTTTTTCCTGCACCGGAGCCAGATGAACACTGGCCAGGAGAAGGTCTCCGGGGCGCAAGGCCGCGCGCCAGATATCGCCTAATTGGGAGGGTCGAAAGTTCGGCACCAAGCCGAAGAACGTCACGATGCGTCGGCCCGTGCGGCGCGAATCATCCAACCAGGCGCGCCAAACATCCGTACGGCCCAGATCGCAAACGAGACCGCGATGATCGGGCGCCCCGGAATCAGCGAGGCGGCCGGTCGCTTCCCGTACCAGATCCCGGCTGACGTCGATGGCGGAAAAGGAGATCTCCCGCCCCTCGCGCCGCAGATGCGCGTAAAGTTGCGCTTCCTTTTGGCCGGTGCCGCATCCGAGGCCGATGAGCGCGATTTCCTCTGTCTCTTTTTCCTCAGCGGTCAGACGCGCAAAAGCGTCCTCATAAATGCGGCGAAATTCCGGATCACGATGGACCGGTGCGTGCCGTAGGGAAACCTCCCGCCAAAGCTCCGCCTGGCGGGGCGTGACATAGAGAAAGCCTGGATCGATCCGATTCGAGCGCAATGCCTCGCGTCTTATCTGTGAAGTATCTTCCTGAACCGCCGCGGGGGCCAGGTCGATGATCGCCTCCCCATTCATCGCGCGCCGATCAAAGCTCGAGGTTAAAGCGGGGCTCGGCGTCCGGCTTCTGGTTGTTCTCCTCCTCGGCCGCTTCGATCGCGGGTTGGAAGAAGGGATACCAGCTCTGCCGCTCCAGCCAATCGCGGCTTTCCGCGCCGGTCTTGCGCTCGAAGGATTGGCCCTTCGGGAAAAAGCGGGCGGCCGTTCGCATGACGAAGGCGGAGATCTCGGGGAAATTACTTTGCGCCATGACTGCGAGTTTGGCGGTGCTCGGGAAAATGACCTGGGCATCGCCCGCGCGAACCGCCGAGAGGATGGTGCGCGCGGCGTTGCGCGCGGAGACTGAGAAGCCGGGCAGGACGTCGCCCATGGCGAACCAGGCAAATTCCTTTTCGTGGTCGCCCTTGATCACCGCCTTGATGGGCGAACCGACGCGCATCATGCCGGGGAAGACGGTCGTCACGGTCACGTTATCGGCCGCCAGTTCCGCCGCCATCACGGCGGAGAGACCGGCCAGCGCGAACTTCGCCGCGCAATAGGCGCTCATGTGGGGCACGGCGACCTTGCCGCCGATGGAGCAGATATTGACGACGCGTCCGCCGCCATACTCGCGGAAGATCGGCAGCACGGTCTGCGTCGCGTGAACGATGGCATGCACCTGGAGATCGAGGAGCGATTCGAAATCGGCGCGCTCCATCGATTCAATCGGCCCGATGACGATCGCGCCGGCGTTGTTGACGAGAATATCGATCCGGCCAAAAACGCCCTCGATCAACTCGAAGGTGCGCTTCACTTCCGCCGGCTGGGTCATGTCGCAGCTGATGGTGAAGACCTGGCCGCTGACGCGCTGCTGGAGCAGAGCCTGGGCGCGGTCGAGCTCATCGGAGTCACGGGCGATCAGCGCCACGCGCGCGCCCTCGCGAAGAAATTGTTCCGCCAGCGCAAGCCCGAGGCCGCGTGAACTGCCGGTGATCACCACCGAACGATTGCGGAACGTGTAACCCAGGGTCGGCCAAAACTGCAGCGCCGCGGCGCCGAGGGCGAGTCCCCTGGCCCAACGTTTCTCGCGGGCGAGCCAACATCCCACCGATGCGATCCCCGCGAGCAGGGCCAATTCCTTGCGTATGCCACGATTCATAATTTCTCCATATCCCCGTCAACCTTACACATTTGCCCGCGCGCGGCAAAACTGTGCGTCATTTATTTATCGGAATGAGGCCTCGACGATGAAGCGTGTTGCCTTGGAATTGCATTCTGCCGGATGCGCTTCACGGGACCGGGGCCCATTTGCGAGAAAAGAAAACCCGCCGGATAGTTTCGAAGACGCTGCAGAAATTTCAACCTCCTGATCCGGAGTCGCTTGAGGCCGCTCGCCATTTCTTGGCACATCCCCTGCGAAGTCCGCAGGCATGAAACCACCGGTTAATGCTTCGCATTGGGTCGGAGTCGTAACGACCTTGAATGCCCTGGCCACACCCGGCATCGGCCCGGCGCTGATGATGTCGCCCCTGCTTCGTATCATGGGCGAGCTGCTGACTAATCTGAGGAGAGTCATCTCCTGAAGAAGCATCCGGCTCCGGCATTTGCGGCAGGCCTTTTGCCTTCACGAAATGCGATTGTCGCTCTTTTTTTCCCCGTCATCCTGAGCTTGTCGAAGGATGACGGCAATTTTGACGCGACCCTTTAATTGGAAAGTGGTCTAATCCGCGTTTGGCACGTATTCGCGGCTGCGGAGGAGAGTCATCATTTCGGTCACCGCCTTGTCGAGTCCCACGAAAATGGCGCGGGAAATAATGGCATGGCCGATGTTGAGCGTATAGAGATGCGGCACATCCTCGATGTATTCACGAACGTTGGAATAATGCAGGCCGTGACCGGCATTGACGCGCATCCCGAGATCGTGGGCGCGGGCGGCGGCACGGCCGTGGCGCGCGAGTTCCTTTTGCCGGGCGCGCAGGCTCGTGGCGTTGGCGTAGACGCCGGTATGGAGCTCAACGCTTTGCGCGCCGATGCGATGGGCCGCCTCGATTTGCTCCAGGTCGGCGTCGATGAAGGCGCTGACATCGATCTTGCCCGCGTTGAGTTCGCGGACCACGGCCTTGAGGCGGGGAAGATCGGCCAGGAGATCGAGGCCGCCCTCGGTCGTGACCTCCTCGCGATTTTCCGGCACGAGGCAGACTTCCTCCGGCCCGATCTCGATGGCATGGGCGGTCATCGCGGGCGTCGCGGCCATTTCGAGGTTGAGCGGAATGAGAATGGCGTTGGCCAGTTCGCGCACGTCGGCGTCCTGGATGTGGCGGCGATCCTCGCGCAAGTGAACGGTGATGGAATCGACCCCGGCCTGCTCGGCCGCGCGGGCGGCGTCGAGCACGTTGGGCTCGGGGGGAAGCCCCTGCTTCCAATCGCGGTAACGGGCCTGCCGGAGCGTGGCCACGTGATCGATGTTCAATCCAAGGGTAGGCATTCACCAGAGTAGACGCGTCGGTGTTTCGAGGACAAGCCAAGAGCTCCTCTCCCGGCGGGGACGCCGTCCCAGCTTAAGTTCGTTTACCCATTGAATTACCCTTGCGCCCTGCCTAACTTTCATCGGATGCCGGTCTATCTGGAAAAGGTCCTCCGCCACGCGGAGCGCGAATTGGTGAACAGTGCTCACCTGCGGCCGACCGATTTGCTCGATATCTATCGCCGCTTTCTCAAGCTGGAGGAACACCGGCTCAAGCTCGAACACATGCACGGCGAAGGCGGGCGCGAGCTCGTGCAACGCCGCGCGGATGTAATCACCGTGATGCTCCGTCACATCTGGGCCGGGGCATGGGAGACGCATCAAAAGGCGCACCTCGACCAGCCGCCGCGCATTGCGTTGCTCGCCGTGGGCGGCTTCGGTCGCGGGGAACTCAATCCCTACAGCGACATCGACATCCTCTTTCTCTACGCGAGCGAGAAGACCGCCGTGCAGGTAAACGACATCGTTCAGCACATTCTCTATATGCTGTGGGACATCGGCTTCCAGGTCGGCCATGCCACGCGCACCATGCCCGAGCTGGTCAGCCAGGCGAACGGGGATTTGCGAACGAAGACCTCGCTGCTCGAGGCGCGCTTCCTTTGCGGCGACGAACCCCTCTTCACGGAATTCGGAAAGACCTTTGAACGGCGCTGCCTGCACGGGCACGAAAAGGAATTTCTCTCCTGGCGCGTCGCCGACCAAAAGGATCGGCACGAGAAAGCGGGCAACACCGTCTTCCTGCAGGAGCCGAACGTGAAGAACGGCTGCGGCGGACTGCGCGATTATCAGAATCTTCTCTGGATCGGCAAGGTGAAGAAGGGGCTGGAAAACACCCAGCACTACGTCGATGCCAAACTGATCACTCCGACCGAACGCAAGCAACTCGACCGCGCCTACGACTTTTTGCTGCGTGTTCGCACCGAGCTGCATTACCTGCAGAAGCGCGCGGGTGATATTCTCACTCTTCGTCTTCAGGGCGAAATCGCCGACAGCTTCCGTTACCAGCACCGCACCATCCTGCGCCGGATGGAGGCCTTCATGCGCGATTACTACGAGAACACGTCGATGCTCTTCAACCTCGGCAACACGCTCTGTCAGCGGATCTGCGGCGGCGAGATCAAACCGGCGCGGGCGCGCTGGGCCTTCCTGCCCTTTCGCGCGAAGCAGCGACAGGAGATCGACGGCTTCATCCTGGAGAATGGCGAGCTGGAGGCCGAGTCGACCACCACCTTCTCGGACGAGCCCTTGCGGCTGGCCCGCGTTTTCCTGATCGCCCAACAGCACGACGCCGAGTTGGGCGCGGAGCTGAAGCTGCGCCTGCGGCGACGGCTCTACCTGGTGGACCGCCATTTCATTTACCAGACGGCGGTGCGCGAAACCCTGCTGGCCATCGTCTCGCGCAAGGGCCAGGTCGGGCGCACGTTGCGGACGATGCACGAGATGGGTTTTCTGGGGCGGTTCTTTCCGGAATTCCGTCCGCTGACGTGTCTCGTGCAGCACGAGTTTTTCCATCGCTACACCGCCGATGAGCACACCCTCGTCTGCATCGAGGTCCTCGACAAGATCATCGACGCGAGCGAGCCGCCTCTCTCCAAATACAAGCCGCTGCTTCAGCAAATCTCCAAGCCGCACATTCTTTACCTCGCGATGCTGCTGCACGACTCGGGCAAGTCCGAGAACAGCAAACGGCACGCAGAGGCGAGCGCGGTCAACGCCGTGCGCGTGGCCCGGCGGATGCGCATCAAGGGCACGGATCTCTCCACCCTCGTTTTCCTGGTGGACCATCACCTGACCATGTCGGAAATCGCGCGGCGCAAGAACCTCGATAACGAGGAAACCATCATCGAATTCGCGCGCATCGTGCAAACGCAGGAACGACTGGACATGCTGATGCTGCTGACCTTCGCCGATACGCAGGGCACCGGCTCGGGCCGCACCTATTCGGACTGGAAGGACCTCCTGCTCTGGCAGCTTTACCATCGCACCTCGCGCGCGCTCAGCGGCATCACGGAGTTTGTCGCGTTCGCCGAACAGGCGCGACTCGAGACGCAGCAGCGGCTGCTGAAGAATCTCGACCGCCAGTTCGATCCGGGCGAGATCGCCGCCCATTTCGAGAATCTGCCGCCGAGCTATTTCGAGGTGATGTCCGAGGACCTGATCCGCGAGCACATCAGCATCGTGCACGGCTTCCTCAAGTACCAGATCTCGCATGACGACGCGTCGCTGCATCCGATGATCCACTGGCGGCACTTTCCCGAGCAGGGCCATTCCGAGGTGACGGTGGTGACGTGGGACCGCGACCATATTTTCGCGCGGGTCACCGGGTCCTTCGCGGCTTGCAGCCTCACGATCTTGAAGGCCGACATCTTCACGCGCGCGGATGATATCGCCATCGAGACCTTCTTCGTCGCGACCGACAAGGTGGAAGCGGTGACCGATCCGCGTGATCGCGCCGCCTTCGAGAAAATCCTGGTGCAGGCGATGAGCATGGAGCAGTTCGACTTCGACAAGGCGTTCGCGCGGAAGACGAAGCCGCGCATCCCCGCTTACGATCCCTCGCAAATGACGACGCAGGTCTCAGTCGATCAAAGCGCCTCAAGCGCTTACACGCTGCTCGACGTGCAGACCGCCGATTACCCCGGCCTGCTCTATCGGATCGCCTACGCGCTGGTGGAAACGGGCCTGAACATCGTCTCGGCCCGCATCACGACCGAGAAGGGCGCCGCGCTCGACACCTTTTACCTCACGGATAAAGAGGGCAATAAAATCGAATCCGAGGAAGTCCTCACCGCGCTCACGCAGAAAGTGCACGCGCACATCAAGCCATGAAAACGAAGACCCGGCCCACGCTTTTCTCGGAATTGGGGCGGCGCGATTTGCGCACGCTGCTCCATCCGCAGAAGGCGATCGACCGGATCCTCACCGCCGCCGTGCGCTCGACCCGCGCCGATTGCGGATCGTTCATCCTGATCAACCCGAACTCGGGCTATCTCGATATCGAGGCAAGCCACGGACTCAGCGAACGCGCCAAGCGGGTGAAGCTGCGCCCCGGACAAGGCATCACCGGCTGGGTGGCCACGACCGGGAAACCGTTGCGCACCGGAGACGTGCGGCAGGAAAAGCGCTATGTCGCGATCAGCGCCAAGGTGCGCTCCGAGATGGCCGTGCCGGTGGAAATGCGCGGTCAGGTCGTGGGGTTGCTCAACGTCGATTCGACCAAGGTCGATGCCTTCAGCGAGACCGACGAGGCGCGGCTCGTGGACATGGCCTCCGAAGCCGCGAAATGGCTGGAGCTCGCCTGGGAAATCGACCAGTTGCGCCTGAAGGGAAGGCAACTCGCCAGCCTGGTTAACATCGCGCAGATGATCATTTCCGAGACGAATCTCGACGAGATCCTGGAGCAGATCAACGTGCAGACCTTCCGGCTGATGAAGACCCGGGTCTCTTCCGTCTTCCTGCTCAATGAGGACGGCACGGAACTGATTCTCCGCGCCTGCCATGGCGGGACGAAGCTCTACCGCGAGAAGCCCAACCTGAGCACGGAGGACTCCCTGCTCGGCAGCGTGGTCAAGCGCGGGAAGCCGATCGCCGTGGTCGATGTCGGCGAGGAGAAGCGCTACGTCCAGTCCGACATCGCGCGCAAGGAAAGCCTCGTCTCGATGCTCGCGGTGCCGCTGACTTTCGGCGAGAAGACCATCGGCGTGCTCGCCATCTACACCCAGCAGCGCCACCGCTTTTCCAACGACGAAATCAAGCTGCTGAGCACACTGGCCGATCTCTCCGCTGTCGCGATTGAAAAAGGACGACTGCTCGCGCGGGTGGTCGACATGGAGGAAAAGCTCCGTGCGAGCGAACGGCTTTCCGCCCTCGGCCTGCTCGCGGCGGAAATCGCGCACGAGATCCGTAATCCCCTCACGGTCGTGCAGATGCTTTTCCACGCGCTGGTCGAAACACTGGAAATGGACGAGACCTCCAAGCGCGATGCCGAATTGATCGGCGAAAAGATGCGGCAGATGAACCGCATTCTCGACCAGGTGCTCAGCTTTGCGCGGTCCTCGGAGCCGATCAAACAACCCGTGTACGCGACCCAATTGATCGACGATGTTTTCCTGCTGACGCGCCACAAATTGCAGCAGCAGGGAATCGAGGTGCGAAGCGTGGTGGCCGACGGCCTCCCTCCCTTGCGCGCCGACCGTTCGCAGATCGAGCAGGTGCTGTTGAACCTGATTTTGAACGCGGCGCAGGCCATGCCTTCCGGCGGCATGTTGCGCCTGAGCGCCACGCTGGAGGAGATCGACCGCGTGCCCTATATCGCCCTGGCGATCCGCGACAATGGCTCGGGCATGTCGGCGAAGCAGGTGGAGGCGCTCTTCGCCCCGTTCCTGACCACCAAGGACTCCGGCACCGGCATCGGCCTGGCGATCGTGCAGAAGATCATGGAGAATCACCAGGCCAAGGTGCAGGTGGAATCCAAGGTCGGCCAAGGCACGAAGTTCAAGCTGCTCTTTCCGGTCAACGATCCCGACGAGACGCGGGGCCACTAGAACAATTTCCAGTTAAATAATCTGTCATCCTGAGCTCGTCGAAGGATCAGTTTTGCCTCGGTAAAAGGGCAACTGAACTGATCCTTCGACAAGCTCAGGATGACCGGATTTTTGGAGAATGAGCCTTTTTCAAGCTCCTATCCCATCCCGTCATCCCGTCCCCCTCAGACCACCGCGTGGCGCAGATCCGTCAGCGCCGCAAAACGCTCGCGAATCTTTTTATCGAAGCCGCGGCCCGGCTTGAGGATGCGGGTCGGAAACGAGGAAGCGACGAGGCTCCGCAAGTGGTCCGGCGATTTGAGATGCCAGAGCGCAAGCGCCTGGACGAGGATATTGCCAATGGCCGTGGCGTCGACCGGGCCGACCACCACCGGCAGGCCGGTGACATCCGCCGTCAATTGGTTGAGCAACTCATGGCGCGCGCCGCGCCCGACGACGTGCAGCACCTCCAGCTCGCGACCGGTAATCGCCTCGAGTTGGCGCAACGTTTCGCCATGCGCCAGGGCGAGGCTTTCCAGCACGGTGCGGATGACTTCCCCCGGCGTGGACGGTACAGGCTGATCCGTCTCGCGGCAAAAGGAGGCGATCCGCTTGGGCAAATCGCCCGGCTCGTGAAAGCGCGGGTCCTCCGGCGCGATGTGAGCTTTCGCCGAACCGCTCTCCGTGGCCAGAAGAACAAGTTCATCATCGGAATAACTTTGGCCGGCTGCCTCCCAACTCCGGCGGCACGCCTGCACGAGCGCCAGGCCCGCGCCACATTTCAGGAACCGGATGGAGCCGCCCAAGCCCACCTCGTTGGTGAAGCCGCTTTCCCGCGCGAGGCTGTTCATGATCGGCGCATTGAGCTCCACGCCAAACTGGGACCGCGCGTCGGAATGAAGATAAGCCCAACGCTGTTCGCTGCGCGCGGGCACGGCGGCGACGGCGGCGGCGGTATCGTGCGAGCAACTGGCGACCACCCGCGTGGTGAGCATCGCCGGATATTTACGCAACTGGTCGATGACCGGGCCAAACGCCGTGCCGCTCGGCACCAGCCGGGGCAGCATCGAGCCGCGCAAATTGAGCGCCGCGACGAGCTTGGGTGACCAGGCATGGGTCTGCGGGTTGTACATCTGCGTCGTGCTGGCCAGCGATTCCTCACACGCGGCCACACCGGAAAAACGGGAGTTGAGATAATCGGCCATGGGCAGAAAACGTTCCGCGCGCAGGAACATCGCCGGGTCGGCCTGCTGATCGGCCTCGAGCTGAAAAAGCGTATGCAGCGGCATAAGCGGGATGCCCGTCTCCGCATAAATGGTGGCGAGGGGCAGCTTTTCGAGCAGGCGCGCGGTGCCGTCCGCATCGTAGCCGTTGCCGCCGCAGGCCGGCGGTTGCAGCGGGCGATTGTTCCGGTCGAGCAGGACGTAGTCGCAGCCGGAAGAATTCGCGCTCAGGCCGGAGATGGGAAATTCGAGCCGCGCGGCCTTCTCGATTCCGATGAAAATTTCCTTTTCCAGCGCCTCCAGATTCCAACAGAGATGGCCGTTGGTCCGTTCGGTCTGATTCGGGAAAGTGTGAATTTCTTCGAGGCTAAGCTGCCCTTTGTTTAAAACTCCCAACACGATGCGGCCGGACTCCGATCCAAGATCACAGGCGAGATAATAAGTGGTGTTCATGTTTAAAGGAAAAAGATGAGCCAGGAGTCTACGAAGCCGCTTTCTGGGTGGGGGTGGTTAGGTGACCTCGAAAATAACAAGTGATGAGAGACGTCATCAATGCTGTTGCAATTTTCTAAGCTACAGCGTACTGGCAACACCCTATCGCGTCAACCGCGAAAGCTTTGGGGAATTTCCCTGGGAGGCGCTGAAAGAGACTCACGCTCAAAAAATTCGGTCATCCTGAGCTTGTCTAAAGATCAGTTCTGCCTCGGTAAAAGCAAGAGGCCACCTACCTGATCCTGCCACACGTGTGTGCGACAAGCTCAGGATGACCGAATTTTAACGCGAGATCGCTCTAGTTGCTGGCGTACTTGACCGAGCAGCCGTAGGGAGGGGCCGTGGGCGTGGCGACGGGCTTGCCCGCCATGGCCTGATCGAGCGCGGCTTTCACGTAGTTCGTCGAAGTCGCGATATCGGCCGGATCGGCGGAGGGCTTGTTGTCGATCCCGCCCGCATAGATCAGCGTGCCCTTGGCATCGATGACGAACATCTGCGGCGTATTCCGCGCGCCATAGGTATGCCCCACCTTGCCGGTCGGATCGATCAGGCTTTGCGTCGCCGCGACGTGGTTGTCGGAGACGTAGGAGGCGAGCTCTGCCGGGGTCTGGTAGCCATCGTGGCCAGGCGCGCCTGAATTAATGCGCAGCCATGCGACGCCCTTCGCAGTCTCTTCCTTCTGCAAGGTCTGCATGGTATCGGACCCGTAAAACTTTTTGACGAAGGGACATTGCGGATTGGTCCATTCCAGCACGATAAACTTGCCGGAAAAATCGGAAAGCGAGTGGGACTTTCCATCGGCCCCGGTGAGGGTGAAGTCGGGGGCCTTCTTACCAATGGATGCGGTCGCAGCCTGGGCGGAGAAGGCGGTGAGGCCGAAGAGGGCTCCGCAGAAAAGAGAAACGATGAGGGGACGCATATTCATAGGGAGAGGGGGATTTCGGCGTTTAAAGATTGGTTGAGCGGCAATCTTCGCTCCATTCCTGGGCGAGGTCAAATGCCAGCCGGTCGAGATTCCGCGTCACGACGGCAATCGGCTGACTGAGAAAAGGCCGTACCTTGGGTCCATTTTTTGCCTTCTGTTTTTTCTGATGAGGCGGTAGGTGCATATGTCGTTAGACCCGGTCCACACCGCGATGTTTCTTAAAACAGGGTTACAAGGCGGCAAGGAAGCGTGGGCCGGGGAATTTCCCCCCTCTTGCATTTTCCATAAATACAGGTTCCTTGAGAATGTTTCTCATCTTCCCAACTTTTTTGTTAACCTTTTCGTCAACTATAAGCGTCTCTTAGTCGGAGAGATATCAATACGCCATGTGGATTGTCAAATTAGCCCTTAACCGCCCGTACACCTTTTTGGTGGCCGCGCTTCTTATTCTATTGCTTAGCCCCGTGGCGCTTTTTGTGCTGAAGATGCCGGTGGATATTTTCCCCAATATTAATATTCCGGTAGTCAGTATCATTTGGAACTACACCGGCTTTTCTCCCCAGGCGATGGAGCAACACATCGTCACCATCACGGAACGCGCGCTGACCACGACGGTCAACGACATCGACCATATCGAATCGCAATCGCTGAACGGCATCGCGGTTGTAAAAGTTTACTTCCATCCGTCGGTCAAAATCGACATGGCCGTGGCGCAGGTGACCGCGATTTCCCAGACACAGTTGCGCCAGCTTCCGGCGGGCACGACGCCGCCGCTGATCCTGCAATACAGCGCCTCGAGCGTGCCGATCCTGCAGCTCAGCCTGAGCAGCAAGACCCTTTCCGAACAGACCTTGAACGATCTGTCGCTCAACACCATTCGGCCCCGGTTGACCACGGTTCAGGGCGCCGCCATTCCCTATCCCTACGGCGGTAAACAGCGGCAGATCCAGGTCGATATCGATATTCCAAAATTGCAGGCGCGCGGCCTCACGCCCAACGATGTCGTCACCGCGATGGGAAACCAGAATCTGATCCTGCCTTCGGGCACGGCGAAGATCGGCCAGCTCGAATATGATATCGCCCTGAACGGCAGCCCCCAAACCGCCGATGACTTGAACAACCTGCCGATCAAGGCGGTGAATGGGTCGATCATTTATATCCGGGACGTCGCCCATGTCCGCGACGGCTTTTCACCCCAGACGAACATCGTGCGCCAGGACGGCGTGCGCTCGACCCTGCTCTCCATCCTCAAGAATGGTAATGTCTCCACTCTCAACATTGTTTCGGACGTTGAGGCGATGCTCCCCCGCATCAAGCCTTCCCTGCCTCCCGATCTCGATGTCCGCGCGCTTTTTGACCAATCGATCTTCGTCCGCGCGGCGATCTGGGGTGTCGTGAAGGAAGGCGGAATCGCGGCGTGCCTGACGGCGCTCATGATCCTGCTCTTCCTCGGCGACTGGCGCAGCACGCTGATCATCGCCGTCTCCATCCCGCTCTCCGTGCTGAGTTCCATCCTGATTCTCGACATGCTGGGTGAGACGATCAACATCATGACGCTGGGCGGTCTCGCCCTGGCGGTCGGCATCCTGGTGGATGACGCCACTGTCACGATCGAAAATATCGATAATCACCTCAGCAAGGGCAAGGATCTGCACCAGGGCATTCTCGACGGCGCCAGCCAGATCGCGGTACCGGCCTTCGTTTCGTCGATTTGTATTTGTATCGTGTTCGTGCCGATGTTCCTGCTTTCCGGCGTGGCCAAGTATCTCTTCGTGCCACTGGCGGAGTCGGTGGTGTTCGCGGTCATGGCCTCTTACGTTCTCTCGCGCACGCTGATTCCCACGCTCGCGATGTACCTGATGAAGAGCGAGCACGCGGGCCATCCGGCCGGGGCGCATCCCGCCGAACACGGAGACGACCCCAGCCAGCACCCCGATCATGATCAGAAAGCTGACGGACAGGCGCAGGGCCATCCCGCCATGGCCAACCGGCCGCCCGCCGCGCGTCAACTGGAACTCGGCCAACCCGAGCAGCGGGCGCTGCCCATCACTATTCCCGAGCAGCCGCACGGTCCCCACAAGAAGGAGCCCAAGGGCTTCTTCGGTCGCTTCCAGCATAAATTCGAAGAGGGCTTCGAGCGTATGCGCGCCGGTTACGGCAATCTGCTCGACCAGGCGCTGGCGCTACGCTGGATCTTTGTCATCATCTTCCTGACCCTTTGCCTGGGCAGCCTGACCTTGATTCCCTTTCTCGGGCAGGACTTCTTCCCGACGGTGGATGCCGGACAGTTCAAACTCCATTTCCGCGCCAAGACGGGTACGCGCATCGAGGAAACCGCGAAGCTGGCGGACCAGATTGAAGCGACCATCCGCAAGGACATTCCCGCCGACGATATCAACGGCATTCTCGATAATCTCGGCCTGCCTTACAGCGGTATCAATCTCTCCTACTCGAATTCCGGTGTGATCGGTACCTCCGACGGCGACATCCAGGTTTCCTTGAACCGGAAGCATCCGACCGCCGAATATCAACGCAAGCTGCGCATCGATCTGCCCCAGCAATTCCCGGGCACGATGTTCATGTTCCAGCCCGCGGATATCGTCAGCCAGATCCTGAACTTCGGCCTGCCCGCGCCCATCGACATTCAACTGGTCGGCAACAACGTGGGTGGAAATCTCGCCGTGGCCGGAAAGATCGTCAGCCAGCTCAATCAAGTTCCCGGCGCGGTGGACGTGCACGTGCAGCAGACCTATGACGAACCCCAGTTCGCGATCAAGATGGACCGCTCGCAGGCGAACCAGCTCGGCATCACGGCCAAGGATATTTCCAACAGCGTGCTCGTCGCGCTCAGCGGCAGCTTCCAGACCTCGCCCACCTTCTGGCTCGATCCGAAGAACAACGTGACTTACAACGTCGCGGTCCAATCGCCCCAGTATGCGATCGGCTCGCTGCAGGACCTGGAAAACGTGCCCGTGCAAGGCGTCAACTCCTCGCAGATCCTGGCGAATCTCGCCAGCATCACACGCAACTCCGAGCCGGGGACGATCTACCACTACGACATCCGTCCCGTGATCGACATTTATGCGAACGTGCAGGACACCGACCTCGGTTCCGTCTCCGGACAGGTGAATAAAATCACGGCGGGCATCCAGAAGGATCTCCCCAAGGGAACCGAGCTCAATGTGCGCGGCCAGGTATTGACGATGAACCAGTCGTTCCAGGGCCTCGGCCTCGGCCTGATCGGCGCGGTCGCGCTGGTCTATCTGCTCATGGTTGTGAACTTCCAGTCGTGGAGTGAGCCGTTCATCATCATCATGGCGTTGCCCGGCGCGCTGGCCGGGATCGTCTGGATGCTCTTCCTGACGGGAACGTCCCTGAGCGTGCCCGCATTGATGGGAGCCATCATGTGCATCGGCGTGGCCACCGCGAACAGCATTCTGGTCATCTCCTTCGCCAAGGAACGCTTTGCCGAACTGAAGAACGCGCGCAAGGCGGTGCATGAAGCCGGCACGACCCGGTTGCGGCCCGTCATCATGACCGCCCTGGCCATGATCATCGGCATGGTGCCCATGGCCCTCGGCCTGGGCGAAGGCGGCGAACAAAACGCGCCGCTGGGACGCGCCGTCATCGGCGGACTTTTGGTCGCGACGGTTGCGACCCTCTTCTTCGTACCGGTGGTGTACAGCATCGTTCGCGGCCGGCGCGACGAAGGCGAAGATGAAGAAGAAAGCGACGATTCCACCGAAATCAACGAGCCCCAACCGGCCTACCAGACCCACTAAAATTTCATGACGCCGACCAACGGATATTCCTCTCACCCACCCCAACGCACGACCATGGTCGAGAACCCCCCTCCCCGTCCTTCTCCCTCCCCCCGGAAAAAGAAGCAATCGAACAGCTGGCTCTGGCTGATCGCCGTGATCTTCGTCGTGGTCCTGGTCGTTGTCGTCACCTTCGTGGTGATCGGGCGGCTTCACGCTCAGTCCCAGTTGAAGAACGTGACGCAACAGATGGCGACGCCCACCGTGCTGGTCGTCCGTCCCGAACAAGGCTCGCCGGATGTGCATCTCGTACTGCCCGGCACCGTGCAACCCTACATCCAAAGCACGGTGTACGCGCAAGTGACCGGCTATCTGAAAAGGTGGCTGGTCGATATCGGCACGCCCGTGAAGCAGGGTCAGCTCCTGGCCGAGATCGAGACGCCGGAAATTGACCAGCAGTTGGCCGCCGCCCAGGCCGCCCAGGTGCAGAACCAGGCCACCACCGACCTCTCCCGCATCACGGCGGATCGTTACAACACCTTGCTTCATACCAACGCCGTCGCCCAGCAGGATGTCGATGAGAAGAACGGCGATCTTGCCGTGGCTGAAGCCAATCTCAACGCGGCGAAGGCGAACGTGGGCCGGCTGCAAAAGACCGAGGCCTTCAAGGAAGTCTATGCCCCTTTCGACGGGATCCTCACCCAGCGGCGGGTCGATGTAGGCGACCTCGTCAATGCGGGCACCGGTTCGACTTCGCAGGCCCTCTTCCAGATCTCCCAGACCAGCACGCTACGCGTCTATGTGCGCGTGCCCGAAATGTATAGCGCCGAGATGACGCCCGGCCTTTCCACTAAGCTCGAAATGGCGTCCAATCCCGGCCAGGCCGTTTCCGGCACGCTGGTGCGAACTTCCCAGGCGATCGATCCGGCGTCGCTGACCCTCCTGGTCGAAGTCGATGTGGACAACAAGGACGGGAAGCTTTTCCCCGGCGGTTATGCCCAGGTGCGCTTCGATGTGACCCTGGTGCATCCTCCGCTCGTTTTGCCGGGCAACACGCTGATCTTCCGCGCGCAGGGAACCCAGGTGGGCGTGGTCGACTCCGATAATACGGTGCATTTGAAGGACATCAAAATCGGCCGCGATTTCGGCACGAAGATCGAAGTGGTCAGCGGCATCGACGCCAATGACAGCGTGATCCTGAATCCCTCGGATTCCCTCGGCGACGGGCAGAAGGTCAAAATCGACACCAGCAATCAGCCGAAGGCACCGTAACTTATCGATGGGCCCGGCTACGATTATCTTATTAAGACCGGGCGCTAATGATCGGTCTTTCTTAATTGTAATGGCAACTTTCCTACGCGCGGCGTCTTAAATCATACGATGAAAACACTCTCCCTTCTCCGCCTGGCTCTGCTGATCGGCGCGCTCACCGCCGCCGGCCTCACCACGAGCTTCGCCCAGGATCAAACCGCCACGGCTTCGGCCACCTCCAAACATGCGTCCGCCCTCACCGCCGACGAAAAAGCCCAATTGAAAAAGGACACGGACCAGGTATTGGCCGCCGATCCCGATCTCAAGACGGAAGAGGACGCCCTCAAAAAGGAACACGACGCCTTGGGCAGCGACGCCTCCGCCGATGACAAGAAAGCCTTGTCCGCCAAGATGCATGCCCATCGGGAAAAAGTGAAGGCCGCCGTCCTGAAGATCGATCCGTCCGCGGCCCCGATCTTCGACAAACTGGCCGCCGCCCACAAAGCCAAGGCTTCCGCTCAATAACCCCACCTTTTACCACCTCATCTTAACCGGAGGCATTCGTGCCTCCGGTTTTTTTTGCGCCTACAGCTTGATCACCATCACGATCACGCCGAGGACGATCAATCCGGCGCCGATTGCCTCCTGCGTGCGGATGCGCTCCCCAAGAAAAATAACCGCGAGGATGATGGCCATGGCCACGCTCAACTTGTCCACTGGTGCGACCTTGGCCACGTCGCCCAGTTTCAGCGCGCGAAAGTAACAGAGCCACGAGAGACCGGTCGCCAGGCCCGACGCCACGAGGAAAAACCAGGTCTTCGGCGAAGCTGCCGCCCAATCCGCTTTGCCCGTGGTTGCGAAGGCCAGGGTCCACGTCAAGATGAGGATGACCATAGTGCGAATCGCCGTGGCCAGATTCGGATTGATCTCCGCGACCCCCACCTTCGCGAGGATCGCTGTGAGGGCGGCGAAAAAGGCGGAGAGAAGAGCCCAGCCGAGCCAGTTCATCCTGCCAGACTAGGCAGGTGCCAGGGAAGAGAGCGAGCAGGATGCGTGAAGAGCCCGCGTCTCCCGGCCCGATCTTTCTCCTTGCAACCCGTCCGCATTCGGGTAGCCTGACACCGGTTTAGTGAGCATAAGCTCATCGGTTTATCGGGCCATGCGGCCCAAATCGCCCCCTAGTTGTCTTTCGATGAGAGATCGTTCAGGGCCCACCCATCTCATCGACCAACATTGAAATTGCGGCTTCGCGCCGGCGATTATTCGTCGACCGCAGGGCCCAGTTTTTAGCCTTCCTATGACAACGAACAGTACTCCTATACCCGCATCCCATCCCGCCACGATTCCCGTGACGGGCACCACGACTTTCTCCAGCCTCGCGCTGGCGGAGCCCCTTCTGCGCGCCCTCGGCGAGAAGAATTACACCGAGCCCTCGCCCATCCAGGCGCAGGCCATTCCCTACCTGCTGCAGGGCCGCGACCTCATCGGCGTCGCGCAGACCGGCACCGGCAAGACGGCCGCTTTCGCGCTGCCCATCCTGCAACGCCTCTCGGCCAATCCCACGCCAGTCACGCCCCGCCGCCCCCGCGCCCTCATCCTCGCCCCGACCCGCGAACTCGCCGCGCAGATCGCGCAGAGCTTCGGCGCCTACGGCCAATTCCTGAAGCTTTCCTACTCCGTCGTCTTCGGTGGAGTCAGCGCCTCGCCCCAGATCCGCACCTTGCAGCGCGGCGTCGATATCCTCATCGCCACGCCGGGCCGCCTGCAGGATCTCGAGCGCCAGAAGCACGTCTTCCTCGATAAGGTCGAAATCTTCGTCCTCGATGAAGCCGATCGCATGCTCGATCTCGGCTTTGTGCATGAGATCAAGCGCATCATCACCAAGCTGCCTCCGCACCGCCAGTCGCTCCTCTTCTCCGCGACCATGCCGCTTGCGATCCAGGAACTCGCCTCGACTATCGTCCGCAACCCGGCGCGCGTCGAAGTGACCCCCGTCTCCTCGACGGCGGAACGGATCGATCAGCACCTCTGCTTCGTCGACAAGATGAACAAGAGCAAGCTGCTCGCCCACACGATCAACCAGCACCCCACCGGCCTCGTTCTCGTCTTCGTGCGCATGAAGCATATGGCGAACAAGATCGTGGAACAGCTGGCGAAGGACGGCATTCTTGCGGACGCCATCCACGGCAACAAATCCCAGGGCGCCCGTGAACGCGCGCTGGAAAATTTCCGCAGTGGCCGCCGCCGCGTCCTGGTCGCGACCGACATCGCCGCCCGCGGCATCGACGTCAAGGGCATCACGCTGGTCATCAACCATGATCTGCCGGAAGAGCCCGAGTCCTACGTCCATCGCATCGGCCGCACCGCGCGCGCCGGTCTCGAAGGCAAGGCCATCGCCTTCTGCGATAGCACGGAACGCAATCTTCTCCGCTCGATCGAACGGCTCATTCGCCGCCCGATCCCGGTGCTGAAAGGTCATCCCCACGAGGCCTCGACCACGGCTTTGCATCGCCACGAAAACGAGCCGTCCCAGGTTGGCGGACATCGCACCCAGTCGCATCGTTCGGGACCGCGCCTCGGCTCGGGCATCCGCTCGGGTTCCTTCGTTGGAACCGGCCGCTCGGGCTCGCGCCCGGCGGGCGAAGGCCACTCGAATGCCCGTCCCGCCTTCGGGCGCGGCGGACGTTCGCGGTACTAATCTCCCACGTCCTCAAGAACTCACCCCGCAAAGGGTGAGGATTGAATAACCCAAGGTCGGCGCTCTGGCGTCGATCTTGGGTTTTCTCTTAAAAGGGAAATCTCAGATAGTTAAGGACGTGAAATAAATGAAACGTTGGTGCCCTATTGTCGCAAAAAGGCACAACCAAATCCCCTTTTGAGGGTTTGATGGGAGTGACCATTGCCATGGCGGGACTCCCCGTCCTCTGCTAGGGTCAAAAACCTGTTTCTATGACGCTCGCCGATCTCTCGATCAAAAGGCCTGTTTTCGCCTGGATGCTGATGATCGGCATCATCCTTTTTGGGTTGATCTGCTATCAGCGTCTCGGCGTCAGTTACATGCCCGACATCGACTACCCGACCCTGAGCATTTCGGTCGTCTGGCCCGGCGCGGCCCCGGAGGTCCTGGAAAGTGAACTGGTCGATCCGATCGAGCGGCGTGTCGTCGCGGTCGAGGGCGTCCGCGAGGTGCGGTCGAGCGTCGGCGAAGGCTCGGCCAATATCGCGCTCGATTTCGATATCGACCGAAACATCGATTCCGCCTTGCAGGAAGTGCAGGCCGATGTGCAGCAGGTCCGCCTCCCCATCGACGTCACTCCGCCCGTCATCTACAAGCATAACCTCGAGGATGACCCGATCATCCGCGTGGTCGTTTACGGTGACCAGCCCTTGCGCGAGATGGCCGATTACGTCGATAAATATCTCCAGACTTCCCTGCAAACGGTGGAGGGCGTCGGCGACGTGGGCATCGGCGGCTTCGGCAGCCGCCAGCTCCGCATCTGGATCGACAACGACAAGCTCAAGAAGTGGCAGCTCACCGTGCTCGACGTGGAGCAGGCGATCCAGAACCAGCACCAGGAAGCGCCGGGCGGCTACCTCGAAAATTCGCGGAACGAGATCAACGTCCGCACCATGGGCGAAGGCATGACCGCCGCGCAGGTCGGGGACGAATTGATCCTGACCCGCGGCGGTTCCTCCATTTACGACTCCCACATTCACATCCGCGACGTGGCCCGGGTGGTGGACGACCTGAGCGACCAGCGCTCCATCGTCCGCGCGGACGATCAACCGGCGGTCGTCGTCAACATCAAGAAGGAGCGCGGCTTCAACGAAGTCCAGGTCGCGGACAACGTGCTGGCCAAAGTGGCGAGCCTGACCGGCGCGCTGCCAAAGGGCATGAAGGCGCAGGTCGTGGTCGACTACACCCGCTTCACGCGGCAGGCGATTGCCCAGACGCTGCATGAATTGCTCATGGCCGGCCTGCTCACCTCGGTGATCTGCTTTCTTTTCCTCGGCACGTGGAGCTCCGCGCTGAACGTGCTGATCGCGATTCCCACCTCGGTCATCGGCGCGTTCATGGCGCTCTACTTCCTGCACTTCACGCTGAACCTGTTCACGCTGCTCGCGCTGGCGCTGGCCATCGGCATCGTGGTGGACGATGCCATCATGGTGCTGGAAAACATTGTCCGGCACTTCGACATGGGCAAGAACCGGAAGAAAGCGGCGCGGGATGGCGCGCGCGAAATTACTTTCGCGGCCATTGCGGCGACCCTCGCCGTGGTGGCGATCTTTATTCCCGTGGCCTTCATGGAAGGGGTGATCGGCCGCTTCTTCTTCCAGTTTTCGGTGACGATGACCGTGGCGGTGCTCTTCTCGCTGCTCGAGTCGATCACGCTGACGCCGATGCGCTGCTCAAAGATGCTGAGCCGAGCCAACAAAACCGGCTTTCTGACCCGGCATTCAGACCAGCTCTTCCGCAAGCTGACCGGCGCCTATCGCTCCGCGCTCGACTGGGCGCTCGACCGGCGCTTGTTGGTGCTGACCGGTTCGACCGCGCTGTTTGCGCTTTCGCTTTTCGCCGTTTCCTTTTTGCGGCAGGAATTTGTTCCGCCGCAGGACCAGAACTTCTTCCACATCGGGATCGAAGCGCCGATGGGCACCTCCATCTACGCGATGGATCAGCGGGTCCGCGTGGTCGAACAATATATCCGTTCCCACCCGGAAGTGGCCCACGAGGTTTCCAGCACCGGTGACGGGAGCCGCGCCAACATTGGAAACTTCGACGTGGTGCTCGTCGATAAATCGAAGCGTAAAATCAGCCAGGCCGACATGATCCTCCAGTTCCGCCAGGACCTGACGGCCATGCCCGAGTTGAAGGACATGGTCCACATCTGGTTCGGGGATCTTTCCGGACGCGGCCTTTCCTCGGGCCAGCCCTCACCGATCGCATTCAATATCCGCGGCACCGATTACGACAAACTGAGCTCCATCGTGGACCAGGTGGTGAATCAGCTCAACGCCACCGGGCTCGTGACCGATTTGAACACCAATTACCGGTCGGGCATGCCGGAGGCACAGATCACGCCCGATCGCGTGGCGGCGGGTGAGCGCGGTGTTTCGGTGGATGCCATCGCGCAGACGGTCAACGTCGCCATCGGCGGCATGCAGGACGGGAAGTTCACCAGTGGCGGGCATCGCTACGATGTGAACATGCGGCTGCAAGGCCTGGAACGCGGCCTGCCGAGCGACATTCAGAAGCTCGACGTCCGCAATGAATACGGCGAGTTGATTCCCCTCTCCGATGTCACAAAAATCCAAGTGCGGCCCACCCTGCAAACCGTGGCCCGCATCGATCGGCAACGCGCCATTTCCGTCACGGGCAATCTTGCGCCCGGCGCATCCCAAGCCGCGGTGCTGGCCCTGGCGGAGAAGATCGCCCGCCCGCTGTTGCCGCCCGGTTACGACTTTTTCCTCGAGGGCGGCGCCTCGGGCTACAAGGGAGCGTTCAACAGTCTTTGGTTCGCGCTGATCCTCGGCATCGCGGTGGCGTACATGATCCTGGCGACCCAATTCGACAGCTTCCTCCAGCCGATCTCGGTGCTGCTGGCGCTGCCGTTCAGCCTGACCGGCGCGCTGCTGGCGCTATGGGCGACGAACGAGTCGCTCAATATGTTCAGCATGATCGGCATCATCCTGCTGATGGGCATCGCGAAGAAAAACTCGATCCTGCTGGTTGAATTCACCAACCATGTTCGCACGGAAGACAAACGTCCGCTCCGCGCCGCGCTGCTCGATGCATGCCCGATCCGGTTGCGCCCCATCCTGATGACGTCGCTCGCGACGATCTCGTCGGCGATTCCTTCCGCGCTCGGTTTCGGGCCGGGCTCGGAGACGCGCATGCCGATGGCCACGGCGGTCATCGGCGGTATTTTCGTTTCCACCTGCTTCACGCTTTTCGTCGTGCCTTGCGCCTACAGCCTCTTCGCCCGCTGGGAAGGCGAGCGCGAGGATGACGATGACGATGGCCTCGCCTCACCTCCCCCATTGGAGGACCCGCGCTCGGACGAACCGAGCGCGAGCTACGCGAAATAAGGACTTATTTCTTCGGCGGCGGCGGGGGAACGAGCCCTTCCGCCACGGGATCGGACCAATCGTCGGTGCGGAACGAAGAAGCGGGCAGGCCTTCCTTGTTGTAGAGGTTTCCTCCCGCGTTATTGGCCCAACCATAGCGCACAGCGACGGGACTCGCCACTTGAGCACTCGAGACGACGACCTTATCGCCCATGATTTTGGCTTCGGCGGGGATCCAATTTTTATCCGCCCCGGCCACCGCGAACCCGACCAGTTTATCGCCGGGCAAGGCCGGGAAACCGGTGGCAACCCAGGGAGCCTTGCCGATAATCAGGCCCGAGCCATTGTGGGTAAACGTGAGGCTGATGGCACTTCCCTCGACCTTCATCGCGTCGTAGATGGGGCCGGAATAGACCAGCTTCTCGCTGTAGGCAACGTGCCGCGCCGCGAGGGCGAGACGATGCCCGACGTCCTCCTTGTCCTGAGGATGGATATTATTCGGCACGCCGATATCGATTGCGGTGGCCATGCCGGTCGCTGGCAACGAGAGGGTCTTGAGCTGCGCTTCACGGAGGAAAGGCCAGTTCTGTTCCTTGCCGGAATTGAAGCTGGCCAGTTGCACGTAGAGAAAGGGGAAATTGCCTTGGCCCCATTTCTCGCGCCAATCGCTGATCATGGCGGGGAACAGAGTCCGGTATTCCGCCGCATGGCCCGAGTTGCTTTCACCTTGGTACCAGATGGCGCCCTTCACCGCGAAGGGGACAAGGGGCGCAATCATTCCGTTGTACAAAGTGGTCGGCGCGTTCGGGCCGCCGTCCGGAGACGGAGGCAGGTGCGGCATCGACTTGGGGGCAGGTGGACGCGGAGGCGGCTGCAGGCCGGCGGTCAGCGCTTTCTTGGAGGCGGCTTCCCATTCGGAAACGGCAGCCTTGTAAGCCACGCCTTCTCCCTGTTCCCACGCGGGAGCGGCGGCTTTGTAAGCGGCCAATTTGGCCGGGTAGTCGGCGGAGAGCTTAGGGAAAGCGGCTTTGGTTTTATCGTAGGCATCGACGTAGTTCTTCAACGTCGGTTCCTTTTGCAACCCGGAAAGGCTGGTCCAGGCTTGGGCGGGCGTGCCACCCCAGTAGGTGCCGATCAGGCCAATTGGCTTCTTCAACTCCTGCCGCAAATCGCGTCCGAAGAAATAGCCGACAGCGGAAAACTTTCCGACGGTCTCCGGTGTGCAAAGCTGCCATTGTCCAACCACATCATCCACCGGATCGAGCGAGGTCTTCCGGGCCACGAGAAAGAGCCTTAACTGCGGATCGTTGGCCTGGGGAAGAACCGTCGCCGCATTGTGCGCGCCGCCGAAACCGAACTTCCCGCCGCCGAGACCGAATTCCATGTTCGACTGACCGGAACAGATCCAGACGTCGCCGATGAGAACATCGTTGAACGTCACCGTATTGGTTTTTCCCGCCACAGTCACGACGACCGGAGTCGCGTTCGTGGGCAAGGGCGCGAGATCGACCCGCCATTTACCGGCGGCATCCGCTGTGGCCTTGGCCGATTCCTTGCCCACCGTGACGGTAACAGCTTCACTCGGGTCAGCCGTGCCCCAGACGGGAAGCTTCTTGTCTTCCTGGAGGACCATGTGATCGCCGAAGATGGCGGGAAGTTTGACCTCAGCCTAAAGAGACGTCGCCGCCACGAGGAAAGGAATGGCCGCGAGGAGCGAACCGAGTTTGGGGAGATTCATAGGATCAGCCTTAAACTCGCCAGCGTAGAGCAAGTTGCGCTTTTTTTAACTGACCGAGACGAGCAGGACGCCCAGGCAGGTGAGCCCGACCCCGGCCCAGCCGCGCCCGTTCAGGCGTTCACCCAGAAAGGCCGCCGCGCCGAGCACGATGAGCAGGGGGCTGATTCCCTCCAGCGGCATGAGCTTGCTGAGCTCGACCTGGTGCATGGCCCCGAGCCAGAGAAGGAACCAGATGGTCATGGCCGCGATACCGATGATGAGCTGCTCGATCCAGCCCCGCGCTTTTTCCTCCCCGAGTTCGCGGCGGGACATGGCCCGCTTGAGAAAGATCTGTCCGGCGACCAGCGCCAGTTGGGAAATGAAGACCAGGCCCCAGGCCGTGAGGTTCATACCCGTTCCTCCGCTTTCGCGACCGATTGCGCGAGGAGGAGAATGCCCGCGATGATGACCAGGATGCCGCTGCCGCGCAGGAGGCTGATCTTCTCGTGGAGAAAAAGCCAGGAGCCAATCGGAACGAAGATGTGAACGCCGTTGGTCAGCGCAAAGGCGAGCCCCAGCGGCAGGAAGCGCAGGGCGTAGAGCCAGCCCCCGAAGCTGGCCACGAAAGCCAGGATGCCCAGCCACGTCCAGCCCGAGCCGAGTTCGCGGATGCCGAGCCAGCTGCCGACCGAATCATCCGCCGCGCTGCCGTCCGCGCCCATCTTGAGCAGGATCTGCGCGGCGGCGGTCAGGAGCACCGTGAGAAAGATCTGGAGATACGGATTCCAGAAAAGACCCGGTGCCGGTTTGGGCAGGGCGGGGGCGGGAATCCGATCATGCATAAGGTACCAGTCTACACGACTCACCGGAGGTGACGAGAGAGAATGCTTTCCCCGAAGCAACGAGGATATCCCACGTCGTCCGCCCTACCCGCCCGGGAACTCAGGCCTTTTGCAGTTCCTGCGCTTCGAGCGCCTTGGCGATCTTGATCGCGCGTTCGGCCATGATGGACCGGCTGGTCTCGGGAAGGCTGGGATCGAGGAAACCGAGGATGTGCGGCGGCTTGATCACGCGGACCCCGGCGGTCTCCTGGTCGGCGGCGATCTGGCGCTGGAATTCCTTCATCTTCGTCCAATGCATCTTGGGGCGGAAATGATGCTCGGCGTGGTAGCCGTTATTGAACCAGACCCAGTTGTAGAGCTTGTTGTAGCTGCTCACGCCCCAGGCGATCGGCTGCTCGGTATCGGCGCCGTAGTGCAAGTAGTAGCCAACGAGATAGGAGAGGCAGTGGCCGAAATAATAGAACGGGATGAAAAAGAGCATGAACTTCCAGTTCACGAAAAACATGGCGATGTAGAAGCTCATGAACCCGACGATCTCAATCACACCCCAACGCGCTTCGGAGGCGTCGCGCGTCTTGAGTTCGCGGATGATCGCGAAGGGATCATCGCGCAGGTAGCTGAGGAAGGTGTAGCTCCAGGGACTCTCGGCATCGTCGTCATGGCCGTGTCGGTAAATCGACGCCCAATCAATGGTGTCGCCATCCTCGCCGATGCGGTCGCTGTTGCCGCGATGATGCCGGGAATGGACGGCGTCATAACAGACTTGCGAGAACCCGAGCGCGAGCGATTGCATCAGCGAAAAAAGCCGGTTGAGCAACGGCCAGCGGAAGAACGGATTGTGGACGAAATTATGGCAGACACTATTGATGTTCCACCCGATGCTGAAGGAATAGGTGAAGCCCATGCAGATGAGCACCCACCACGGCGCGCGCCAGTAGGCGAAGGCGACGTAAAAAAGAATGACGAAGAGACAGTTGAGCAGGCCGCCGAGTGCGGGAAGCGCGTCCCAAGCGGTGTAGGCAAAGAAACCGTTCGATTTTTTCTTGCTGATGGGCTGCATGGTCAGAGAAATATTAGATGACGATGGGCGGAAAATCAAAGCCCTATTCCACCTCCCCCAAAGGGGCGTCCGGTTAGGGCGGGCCAAAGTTGCTCGAAGACGGCCCCATTTTTATCGGCTAATTCGCTCGGCGGGAAAGACTTCGCCGTCGGATGATCGAACCAACCGGCGAGCTTTTGGAAGGTGGAGGCGTATTCAGGTTGGGACCACGCGCCACAAAGATCGCCGCCTAAAATCTCCGCTTTTTCCCGCACCCGGCCCAACGCCCAAACGAGATCGTCGACCGTGAAGCGGCCACTTTCCCAATTGGTGAGGGCCTGGTCGGAGCGGAGGCAATCCATGTCGATCGTGACGTAGATTTTTCGCGTTTGGATGCTTTCCAGCCAGCCGAGAAATTGGGACCTCCATGTTTCCATTGTCAGGGGACAGAGCCAGGCGGGAAACTTTTTTCCCGGTTGCACCCAGGGGTGGACGAGGAGTCGGCCTTCGCGCGCGGCGGTGCGATTGCCGGTGAGATTGGCCGGAAAGGTGCATTCGAAATTGCCGCAGCCCCAGATGCTAACGCCCTGAACGTGCGGGTTTTCCAGCGCGCGATTGATCCATGCGCCGCATGACCAGCGCGGCGGACGGACGTCCCAATCGGGATGATTGTCGAAGGAAAGAATGACAAACGGCTCCGTGAACTGGCGCGTCCAGACGCCGCTAAGATGATGGAAATCGCCGGAACCAAAAAGGGTGAAGAGCCGGAATTGCGCCGCATACCGCGCGGCAAATCTCTCGATCCGGCGGGCCGAAGTGATGAAGCGCAACGTCCGCGCCAGTTCACGGACATCGATGGGCGTCAGGCCGCGCCGCTGCTCGCTGGACAAAAAATCCCAGGCGTCATCGGTCTGGAACCAGACTTGGGCGTGGGAATCATGGCTCATGGCTTTTCTCCGTCATCCTGAGCTTGTCGAAGGATCAGCACCCGGTAGGCGCACACGTTGCCTGAAAGTGTCTATTTTCCGGAAGCTGATCCTTCGACAAGCTCAGGATGACGGAATGATTAAAACCCCGGATGAGCGAGATCAAGCCGCGCCTTACCACAACTCGTGGGCATTGGCGAAGCGGCGGATCATCGGGTCGTAGCGGGTCGGCTCGAGGTAGGGGACGATGACGCGGAAGAGCGGGTTGAGCCAGCGCCAGGTGGTGCGGACGTAAAGATCGAGCGGCGCGAGGTCGTGCCGCAGGTGGTACTTCGGCTCGTAGTTGAGCGGCGCGCTGTAGTAGTTCTTGAATCCGTTCGCGAGCGCCCAGGCCACGATGTCCCGGAAGGTGACAAAATAGAGGTGATGCTCGAGGGCCACGCCGTAGTCGAGACCGATATAATGATCGCGCAGGATGCCCTCGTGACAGACGCAGGAGCTGAACGCCACGGCGCGGCCGTTCTCGCGCCAGATGAAGAAGATGGCGCGGTCGTTCATGCGCCGGCCGAGATGCACGAAGTAGGATTTGGTCAGCTCCTCGAACTTGTAGCGCGAGCGCTCGAGCACCTGCTGGTAAAGTGGGAAAACCTCGTCGATGTACGGGGCGATGTCGGAAACGACTTCCATCTTCAGCTCCGCTCCGGCCGCAGCCTTGCGGTATTTCTGGCGAAGATTCTTACGCGTCTTGTGGCTGAGCTTTTTCGTGAGGTATTCCTCAAAATCCTGGAAATCGAGCTCGAGCTTTGAGCCGGGCATGCTGGGCACGCGGGCGTAACCGGCCTTGAGCAGATGCCGCAGCGGCGTGCGATAGCTCCGGGGGAAATCCTTGAACACGACCATGCGGGCGCCGAGGGCATTGGCCACCGGATGAAGTGCCTCGCGCAGGGCTTGGGCGACCCATTCCACACCGCCTGTGGTGCGGTCCCGGACGAGATGTCCCTCGCCCGCCGAGCAGCCAATCATGAGCATGCGCATGACCAGCGCGGAGGGGAAACGCTGGCGGATGCGGGTGAGGAGGCGGCGCACTGGTTCGGGCATGCCGGTGACCAGATCCTGCTTCACGACGAGAAAGGGCTGGATCGCGCGGGTCGTCCCGGTCTGGTCCTTGAGGATCAGATAGCGATGATCGAACTGGTGCCCGAGCGAGTCGTGGGTCAGCTCGTAATAGCGATGATCGTTGGCTTCATGCTGGAGGCCGGCGGCCCAGGCTTCCGCATCGGCTTCGGAAATCCGCTCCACCACGATGGCCCGGCCAAAGGAGGTCGCCACCGAGATGGGCGCCGCACTCTCCGCAACCTTCTGCGCACCGGCATCAAGCTGAAGCCCAATGTCGGAATAGGTTGCGGAAGGAGGCAGGTAAATTTCCTTGTGCATGGGTAGAAAGGGAAAAGCTCGTTACTTATTTCGACAGGAGATTTCGAGCATGATAATTCAGGACGTTACGATTTGAACAGGGCAAAGGTTTGAGCCAAGGCAACAAGCTTCGGGCTGGTCTTGAAAGCATCCATGATTCCCCGTTGTCTCAAGTTATTCGGCCGCCACCGGGCTCGAGTTGGCTTCCATCCCCACCACGAGAGGGCGGCTCTTTTCCGGCAGGTTCGGATCGAGAAATCCGAGCGCATGAGGCGGCTGAATGACGCGCACGCCTTCCCGCCGTTGTTGATCCGCGATCTGGCGATGGAACTCATCCATCTTGGTCCAATGCATCTTGGGGCGGAAATGATGCTCGGCATGGTAGCCGTTGTTGAACCAGAGCCAGTTGTAGAATTTGTGGTAACTACTTACCCCCCAGGCAATTGGCTTGTCAGGATTGCCGCCGTAATGGAGATAATAGCCGTTCAGATAGGAGAAACAGTGCCCGAGATAATAAAAGGGCAGGAAAAAGAGCATGAACTTGTAGTTCAGGAAGAAGCCGAGGACAAAGGTGCTGAGAAAAGCCACGATCTCGAAGACGCCCCAAAAAGCGTCAGACGGATTCCGGCGCGCAATCTCGCGGTAAATGACCTTGGGATCATCGCGAAAATAGCTGAGGAACACGTAGCTCCATATATTTTCCGCCTCGCCCTCGTGGCCATGCCGGTAAATGGAAAGCCAGTCGATTGTTTCGCCTTTTTCGTCCGGGCGGTCGCTGTTTCCCATGTGGTGACGCTGGTGAACGTACTCGTAGAAGGTCTGGGAGAAGCCCATGGAAAGTGATTCCACCAAGCTGAAAATACGGTTCAGGAGGTGCGATTTGAAATAGGGATTGTGGAGGAAATTATGGGAGATCCCGTTGATATTCCACGAGATGCTGACGGAATAGGTGAAGCCCATCGCGATCAGCACCCACCACGGGGCGATGGGGAAGATCGCAAAAAAGGTCAGGACAAACGCCAAGTGCGCGAGCCCACAGAGTACGGGCACGATATCCCATTTGGAATAAGCGAGAAGAGTCATGGATCGGGCCGCATCCTAACCCGATTGTAATCTTCTGGCAAGTCGGCCCCGAAACTGAACGGAGCCTCAGGTCTTGCCGGTGGCCATGGGCAACGGTCGCGGTTGCTTACCGCCAGCGCCCGCCGCCGCCCACCCCGATCCCAATGGAAACGGGCGGACCATAGGGTCCAAAATAACCGGGGCCGCCACCTTGACCGGTCTGCACCATGAAGTCGATCACGCTGGGCGAGACGCCGTTCTTCTGAAGATAATCGGTCTCGCCGGGCGAGAGCACATAGACGGTGTGGTGATCGCGAATGTAGCGGATAACGATGCCATCGTTGACCCGAGCCTGTCGCAACGCGGCGACATCGGAAACGCTAAGCGCATCGTCGTGCAACATTTTATCGTAAACGGCGGGCGAAACTCCGCTCGACTCGACAGCGCCGTAATCGGCCTTCTGTTGATCGGTTGGGGCACAGGCGGCCAGTAAAAGGGGAATGGCGAGGAGGAACCAGGGGCGCTTCATCATGATGAGGTATAGACGCCCTCACCTACTCCGAGTTTCAATTTTTCGGCAGGTTTCCGGGATGTAATCTTCTCTTCATTTAAGGATGGGACTCTGGCCCACGCCGTAAAAAATCAGGAGCCGCTTCATGGTCATTCCCTGGACCAAAATGGAAAACAGCATGACGAGATAGGTGCAGCTCACCAGCAGGTCCCGTGAGGAAAAATTCGGCAATGAGAGGACCATCGCCACCGAAAGCCCCCCGCGCAATCCGCCCCAGGTGAGAATGGGAACAATCCCCCGATGAAATTTCCGCCCCAATTGCAAAAGGGCGATGGGCAGGCCCACCGAAATTCCACGCGCGAGGAGGACGACGGGAATCGCGAGAACGCCCGCCCAGAAGATCGGCGCCGTCCATCGCATGGTCAGGACTTCGAGCCCGAGCAGGAGAAAGAGGGTCGAATTCAGAATCTCATCCAGCATGCTCCAGACGGCGTCGATATGTTCCGCCGAGTTTTCGCTCATGGCGAACCGGCGCCCGTAGCTGCCGATAAAAATCCCCGCCACGACGACCGCGATGGGGCCCGAAACTTCAATGGCGAAGGAGAGCGAGTACATGGCCATGACCATCGCGAGCGTGATGAGCAATTCCAGCGGATGGTAATCGATGCCCTTCAGACCAACGTAGGCGAGCCACCCAAAGAGCAGCCCAAGCAGCACCCCGCCGCCCACCTGCCATAAAAAGAAGAAGGCCAGGCTGCCGAGTTGAAGGGTGACATGCGCGGGCCCCGTCTCGCCGCTCAATCCCGCCAGCGAAAGAAAGGCGAAGAAAACGACGACCCCGACGCCATCGTTGAAGAGCGATTCCCCCGCGATCTGCACCTCGACGTCGCGCGGGGCGTGGAGATATTTCAACATGCCGATGACCGCGATGGGATCGGTCGGCGAGATCAGCGCGCCAAGCACGAGGCAGACGAGCAGCGGCACCTCCAGCCCCAACCACGCGAAGAGGGCATAGCCGAGCAGGCCCACGACCAACGTGGAAATCAGCGTGCCCACCGTCGCCAGCAGGACGATCGTCCACCGATTATCGCGCAGGCTTTCCAGATCGACATGCAACGCACCGGCGAAGAGAAGAAAGCAGAGCATGCCGTGCAAAAGTGCCGTCGTGAAATCAATCTGCGCCAGAAAAGCGGCGACATGCTCCCGCAAATGCCAGCCGGGACTCACCGCATTCACCCCCTCCAGCAGAAGCGAACTGCCGAGCGCCAGCGCCAGAATCCCGATGCTCGAAGGCAGGCGGAGAAGCCGGTGATTCACGTAGCCGAAGAGCGCCGTCAACGTGACGAGAATGGCGGCGATATCGAAGAAGTTCATGGTCGGTCGGGAGGGAGTTTGTCGGAGGACGACGCGAACTTCCATAGAAATGCGGCCCCGCCCCAAATCGTCTGCCGCGTGACTTGCCGGGCGGAAAAAGATATAGAGGAGATGCGATGAACGTTCTCATTATTGACGATGACCTCGGCATTCGTGAGACGCTGGGCATGGCCCTGACCACGCTGGGCCACTCGGTCAGCACGGCGGTGAATCGCGCTGCGGCGGAAAAGAGATTGCGGCAGGAGAGCTTCGAGGTCGCCTTTCTCGATATTCGCCTGGGTGCGGAAAACGGGCTCGATCTTTTGCCCGATCTTTTGCGGCTGTCACCACGGCTCGCCGTGATCGTGATCACCGCTTATTCCTCGGTCGAAAGCGCCGTGCTCGCCATCCAGCGCGGGGCGTTCGATTACCTGCCCAAACCTTTCAAGCCCGCCCAAATCGCGCAACTTGTGGAACGGGTGGCAAAGACCCGGCAACTGGAGGTTCGCATCTCCGATCTCGAAGGCCAGTTGATCAGGCCCGGCGGCGAAGTCGAGATGCAGGCGACGGTCGATCCGGCCATGAAACAGCTGCTGGAGATCGCAACCAAAACGGCGGCCAGTAATGCCTCTATTCTCATCTCCGGGGAAAGCGGGACAGGCAAGAGTGTCCTCGCGCGGCAGATTCATCGCTGGAGCGCGCGCGCGCGCGAACCGTTCATCACCGTGAGTTGCCCGAGCCTTTCGCGCGAGCTCCTGGAAAGCGAACTTTTCGGCCATGTCAAAGGCGCCTTCACCGGCGCGATCGCCAGCACCTGGGGCAAGGTCGCCGCGGCCGATCGCGGGACGCTTTTTCTCGATGAGATCGGCGAACTCCCGCTGGAGATCCAGCCCAAGTTATTGCGCCTGCTGCAGGAGCGGGAATACGAGCGGGTCGGCGAAGCAAAGATCCACATGGCCGATGTGCGCATCATCGCGGCGACCAATCGCGATCTTAAAAAATCGGTGGCCGCCGGCATATTTCGCGAGGACCTTCTCTATCGTCTCGATGTCATGTCCCTGCGCATGCCCGCCCTGCGCGAGCGTCCGGGAGATATCCTGCCACTGGCGGAAAATCAGTTGCGGCAGCTCACCCGCCAATCGGGCCAGGTCCTCACCGGCTTTACCGAGTCCGCGCGCCACGCCTTGCAACGTTACGCCTGGCCGGGAAATATCCGCGAACTGCGCAACGTCGTGGAACGCGCCACGATTCTTGCCGTCGGTGAGCTTGTCGACGTGGCCCAGCTTCCTGTGGCAATTAGCGAAGGCCTGCCGAGCAGCCCCTTTCTCGGCGGGGAATACTCCGCGGAGGAAATCGAGGCCGAACACATCCGCCGCGTTCTGGCGCGAACCGAGAGCCTCCAGGAAGCGGCGGATCTGCTTAAAATGGATCGCAAGACCTTGCTGAGGAAGCGCAAGGAATTGAATCTTTAGGGCGTTCTCATTAGACGGTTTTTTTAATCTCATTGGGTCTAATTCCCCGAAGCTCGCTTCGGCTGGGGTGATATCGCCTTGGGTGGTAGCCGCCGCACGCCGTGCGGTGGTGTCTTTTCGAACGAGGCGAGGAACCTCGGAGCTTTTCTTCTCTCCTCCACCGCACGGCGTGCGGCGGCTACCATGGGCTCGACGGCAGGCGTAGACTGCCGCAACTACTGCTGACCGCTGGGTCCGATGGCTATCTCGGAATGCCTCGAAGCTTGCTCCGGAGTCTTTACTGATTGTCGCTCTTTTTTCCTGGATGACTGCCTTTTTCAGCAAGCTCCTAGCGCACGGGAACGTGGGGCAAAATTCCCCAGGTAAATAATCGGGTGGGGAATTTCACCCCAGAGCTTAAGCGCATTCGCGCCTTCCGGTCGTTCCGCAAATCCATAAGCAACCCCAATTCAATGAGTTGAATCGACGTCGCCGCGCGTGGCATGACGCCAGCTAATCAGAAGGATCATGACGTTGAACCGCCGTCTCCTTCTGGGCACCGCCCCCCTGATGCTGATCTTGTTGGCGGTGGGGATCTACGCCATCCATCTGTTCTCGAAATTGGGCGGCGCGATCGACGTGATTATGCGGGAAAATTACGCCAGCGTCGTCGCCTCCCAGAACATGAAGGAGGCGGCGGAGCGGATGGATTCCGGCCTGGCCTTCGCCCTGAACGGCGAGGAACAAAAAGGGCGCGATTCCTATCAACAAGCGCTCCCACTCTTCGAGCAAAATTCCGATGCCGAAGCAAAGAACATCACACTGCCGGGAGAAGGAGAGCTCGAGGCAAAAATTCAGCGGCAGCACGCCGATTATCAGAAGCTCGCCGCGAAGTTCTTTGCGCTTCCCAACAACGATCCGGCCCGGCGTTCGCTCTATTTTGACGAGCTCCTGCCGTTGTTCACCTCCATCAAAAACACTGCCGGAGAAATCCTCGACCTGAACCAGAAGAACATGGTCGAGGCGAATAATCAGGCACGCGCGCAAAGCCGTGCCTCCTCTCAACTCATGGTGTTCATTCTCCTGGGCGGTCTGGCCACTGCGGCGATCATTTCCTATTTCCTCGCGCAGTCGATCGTTCGCCCGCTGGTCAGCCTGACTGAATCCGCGCAGCAACTGGGCGAAGGCCATCTCGATCAACATGTCCCTGTCGTTTCCCATGACGAAGTGGGACGGCTGGCGGAGACTTTCAACAAAATGGCGGCCCGGCTCCGCGCCTATCGGCAGAGCACGACCGAGCAACTTCTCCGGGCCCAGCAGACGACCCACGACGCGTTGCAGGCTTTTCCCGATCCCATCATCGTCCTCTCGCCGGAAAAGGAAATCCAACTGCAGAACGTGGCGGCGGAACGGTTCCTCAAACAAATCGGCGGCCACCTCGACGCCCTCGCGCCGGTCTCGGCCTATATCGAACAAAGCCTGAAGGGCGCGCCCGATTTTCAACCCACCAGTTTCGACAAGGCCATGCTCGTCAGTTCCGATGAGGGAGAAAAATTCTTTCTCCCACGCGTTCTGGCCATGCGCAAGGAAACCGGCGCGGTCTTCGGCGTGGTGGTCGCGTTGCAGGATGTCACCCGCTTCCGCGTGGCCGACGATGTGAAAACCGACTTGATCGCCACGGTGAGCCACGAACTGAAGACGCCGCTGACCAGCCTGCAAATGGCGGTCTATCTCCTGCTGGAAGAAAAGGTCGGCCCGCTCAATTCCAAGCAGACGGAACTCCTCCTCGCGGCGCGCCATAATTCGGATCGCCTTTTTGAAATGATCGAGGACCTCCTCGACCTCGCGCGTTTTGAAGGCGGCGCGAGCCTGATCGACAAAAAGCCGGTCTCCAGCCACGAGTTGCTGGAGGAAGTCGTGAAGCGCGAGCAGGAACTTGTCTCCTCGCGCGGCCTGCATCTGGAAGTGGCGGAGGAACCTCACCTGCCCGCCATCGCAGTCAGTCGCCCGCGCATCGACCAGGTCTTTGCGAACTTTATTTCCAATGCGGTCCGGCATTCCCCGGCCCGGGGAACCATCAAGCTTTCCGCCGCGCGCGAGGGCGCGAAGGCCGTGCGTTTTTCCGTGAAGGATGAGGGCCGGGGCATTCCGCGCGAGATGGCACGCCGCGTCTTCGACAAGTTCTTCCGGGTGCCGGAAGCGGGGGACGAGGGCGTCGGCCTCGGTCTCAGCATCGCCCGCGAAATCGTCCTCGCCCACGGCGGCAACATCGGAGTCGACACCGACCGGGGCCGTGGCAGCGAATTCTATTTCACCCTTCCGGTCCTGAGCTGATTTTCAACCCATAAAAAATAAAAAACTCTATATGAAAGAAAGAACCATCGCGGCCTGTCTCGTCACCCTTCTTCTGATCGGCGGCCTGTTCGCCACGAAATCTACCGACGCCATTTTTGTCGTCGCCACCCTCGTCTTTTTCCTGATCTGCATCGCCTATGCCGAATGGTGCAGCCGGCTTTAACTCAAAACTCATTATGGACATCTATATCACCGGATTTATCTCACTCGCCCTCTTGATCTATCTCTTCATCGCCATGATCTGGCCGGAGAAATTCTAAGGCCACCGTCTTTCCCAACTAATTTTTACTATATATGAACGCTGCTCTTGGATGGATTCAACTGGCCCTTTTTCTAGGCCTGGTCCTGCTCATCACCAAACCCCTCGGACTTTATCTCGTCCAGGTCCTCGACTCCCGCGGCCGGACTTGGCTCGACCCACTGCTCGGTCCCATCGAACGCCTGACCTATCGGCTCTGCGGCGTCGATCCGCATCGGGAACAATCGTGGAAGGGATACACCGTTTCGATGCTGATCTTCAGCCTCTTCACAATGCTGGTCACCTACACGCTCCTTCGCCTGCAGGGCATGCTGCCGCTGAATCCGCAGGGATTTTCCAGCGTGGCCGATCACCTCGCCTTCAATACGGCGGCGAGTTTTACGACCAACACCAACTGGCAGAGTTACAGCGGAGAATCGACCATGTCCTATCTCTCCCAGATGGTGGCGTTGGCGAGCCAGAACTTCTTCTCCGCCGCGGTGGGCATTGCGATCGCGGCAGCGCTCGTACGCGGCATTGCCCGGCACAGTGCCCAGACCATCGGCAATTTCTGGACCGATCTGGTGCGCACCATTTACTACCTGCTCCTGCCCATCTGCGTCGTCTTTGCGGTGTTCCTGATCTCACAGGGGATGATCCAGAATTTCAAGGGCTACGATGCAGCGGCATTGACGGAAAAGGAGACCGTCCAGGTGCCCAAAACCGATGCCAGCGGCGCGCAGGTTAAGGACGCCAAGGGCAACACGGTGATGGTTTCGCAAGTGGTCGATACCCAGACGATTCCCGAGGGCCCGATGGCCTCACAGGTCGCGATCAAGATGCTCGGGACGAACGGCGGCGGCTTCACCAACGCGAACGCCGCGCATCCGTTCGAGAATCCGACTCCGTTCTCAAATCTCATCCAGTTGCTCTCGATTTTTGCGATCCCGAGCGCGCTGACTTATTACCTGGGACGGATGGTGAAAAGCTCCGGCCACGGGTGGTCGGTCTGGGCGGCCATGGCGATTCTTTTCGTCGGCGCCTTTCTCGTCTGCTGGCATTACGAAGCCGCGGGTAATCCGATCCTGACCCAATTGGGTGTCGATCCGGCCGATGGCAACATGGAGGGGAAGGAAGTCCGCTTCGGCGTCTTCAACTCCGCGCTCTTCGCCACGGTCACGACCGATGCCTCGTGCGGCGCGGTGAACTCGATGCATGACTCGTTTACGCCGTTGGGCGGGTTGATCCCCCTCTTCAACATCGAACTCGGCGAGGTCGTCTTCGGCGGCGTCGGTGCTGGTCTCTATGGCATGCTGGTATTCGTCATCGTCGCCGTCTTCATTGCCGGTTTGATGGTGGGCCGCACACCCGAATATCTCGGCAAGAAGATCCAGTCCTTCGAGGTCAAGATGTCGATGCTCGTCCTGCTGGTGCTGGCCATGGACATCCTCGGCTTCACCGCCTGGGCTTCTGTCAGCGACTGGGGCAAGGCAGGCCTGAATAACAACGGACCACACGGATTCAGCGAGATGCTCTATGCCTACAGCTCTGTCACCGGCAACAACGGCAGCGCCTTCGCCGGCCTGACCGCGAGCACCTACTGGTACGACACCACGCTGGCCATCGGCATGTTGATCGGCCGCTTTCTCATGATCATCCCGATCATGGCCATCGCCGGCTCGCTGGCCGCGAAGAAACTGGTGCCCGCCGGGCCCGGCTCGTTCCCTGTCTCCGGAGGAACGTTCACGTTTCTTCTCATCGGCACCGTCCTTTTGGTCGGCGCCCTCAACTTCCTTCCGGCCCTCACGCTCGGCCCCGTGGTGGAGCACTTCCTGATGTGGTCCGGAAAATTATTCTAATCAGCTGACTCTCTATTCCAAAAATCTCTATGAGCACAAAAGCCCATTCCCTGTTCGATCCCGCCATCGTGATGCCGGCCCTGGCCGACTCCTTCAAAAAACTGAATCCCGTGGTGATGATCAAAAATCCAGTCATGTTCGTCACCATGGTCGGTGCGATCGTGACCACGGCGGAAATCTTCATCTCGAAGGAACCGAAGGCCTTCACCATCCAGATTTCGATCTGGCTCTGGTTCACGGTCCTCTTCGCGAACTTCGCCGAAGCCATGGCCGAAGGCCGCGGCAAGGCGCAGGCGAATGCCCTGCGCCAATCGCGCAGCAAGACGGTCGCTCGTCGGCTTGGTTCCAACGGCTCTCTCCATGAAGTCGAAGCCGAAACCCTGCGCCAGGGTGACGTCATCGTCGTGGATGCGGGTGAGATCATCGCCAGCGATGGCGACGTCATCGAAGGCGCGGCGACCGTGGACGAGTCGGCGATCACCGGTGAATCCGCCCCCGTGATTCGCGAGGCGGGCGGCGACCGCAGCTCGGTGACGGGCGGCACGCGCGTGCTTTCCGACCAGATCAAGGTGCGGATTTCCGCCGATCCGGGCCACAGCTTCCTCGACCGGATGATCGGTCTGGTGGAAGGAGCAAAACGCCAGAAGACCCCGAACGAGATCGCCCTCACCATCCTGCTCGCGGCGTTGACGGTGATCTTCCTGATCGTATGCGTGACGCTGCTGCCTTATGGAATTTATTCGCAGGTCGCCTTCTCGATCACGGTCCTGGTGGCGTTGTTGGTCTGCCTGATCCCGACCACGATCGGCGGCTTGTTGAGCGCCATCGGCATCGCGGGCATTGACCGGCTCGTGCAGAAGAACGTGCTCGCGATGAGCGGCCGCGCGGTGGAAGCCGCCGGAGATGTCGATGTACTTCTCCTCGATAAAACGGGCACCATCACGCTCGGCAATCGCCAGGCCGTGGAATTCTTTCCCGCTCCCGGCGTGCCGATGAAGGACCTGCTCGATGCCGCGCAGCTTTCCTCGCTTGCCGATGAGACGCCGGAAGGCCGCAGCATCGTCGTCCTCGCCAAGGACAAGGGCGTGCGGGTGCAGCAGCTTCACGATTTGCCCGAGGCCACGTTTATCGCCTTCACCGCGCAGACGCGCATGAGCGGAGTCGACCTGGGCTCGGTGCAATATCGCAAGGGCGCCGCGCAATCGGTGAAAGCTTACGTTGGGGGAACCTTCCCGAAAGAAGTCGACTTCCGGATCGATGAGATTTCGAAAGCGGGCGGCACGCCGCTGGTCGTCGCGGCCCGCGATGGAGCTCACCAAGACAGTGCGCCGACGGTTTACGGCGTGATCTATCTAAAGGACATCGTCAAAGGCGGGCTCGCCGACCGGTTCGAGCGGTTCCGCGCCATGGGCATCCGCACGGTGATGATCACCGGCGACAACCAACTCACCGCCGCCGCGATTGCCAAGGAGGCCGGCGTCGATGACTTCCTCGCCGAGGCCAAGCCGGAAGACAAGCTCGCCTTGATCCGCAAGGAACAGCAGGGCGGCCGCCTCGTCGCCATGACTGGTGACGGCACGAACGACGCCCCGGCGCTGGCGCAGGCCGATGTCGGCGTGGCGATGAACACCGGAACCCAGGCCGCCAAGGAAGCGGGCAACATGGTCGATCTCGATTCCAATCCGACGAAGCTCATTGAGATCGTCGAGATCGGAAAGCAGCTCCTCATGACCCGCGGTGCGCTGACCACCTTCAGCATCGCCAACGATGTCGCGAAATATTTCGCGATCATTCCCGCGATGTTGATGGTGACGTTCCCGGCGGTCGCGCCGTTGAACGTGATGCATCTCGTCAGCCCGAACAGCGCGATTCTCAGCGCGGTGATCTTCAATGCGCTGGTCATCATCTTCCTGATTCCGCTCGCCCTGCGCGGCGTGCAATTCCGGCCGATGCCCGCCATGGCGCTCCTGCAGCGCAACCTGCTGATCTATGGCGTAGGTGGTGTCATCGCACCGTTCTTCGGCATCAAGATCATCGATCTGGTGATCACGTCCCTTCACTTCATCTAATCCTCATTCCCATGAATATCCTCAAAGAAATCAAAACGTCGGCCGTCGTCACCCTTATCCTCCTCGCCATCTGCTGCGGCCTTTATCCGGTGGTGGTCTGGGGCGCGGGACAACTCCTCTTCCCCCAGAAGGCGAACGGAAGCCTGGTTCTGGATGACGCGGGCAAACCGATCGCCTCCACGCTGCTCGGCCAGGCCTTCACGGCGGATAAATACTTCAGCCCGCGCCCCTCGGCGGCGGGAACGGGGTATGATTCCACGAGCTCGGCAGGCAGCAACTACGGCGCAACCTCGCAGGCGCTGCACGACGCCGTGCAGCAGCGCGTGGCCGATTATCGCAAGGCCAACGGCCTCTCCGATTCCCAGCCCGTGCCCGCCGACGCGGTGGAAGCCTCCGGCAGCGGCCTCGATCCCCACATCAGCCTGAAGAATGCGGCCCTCCAATTACCGCGCGTCGCCAAGGCGCGCAACCTGAGCGAGGATGATCTCAAAAAGCTGGTCGATCTTTATACCGACGGCCGCGACTTCGGCATTCTCGGCGAACCCGGAGTGAATGTAGTGAAACTGAACCTGGCCCTGGATGGAAAATATAAATAAGCCATCGGTCTGAGAAAAACGTCACCCCGGGCGGGTCGGAGGAACGGCCCGGGGTGATGACGTTAATTTGAAATTTCCCGACGATCTTTCCCCATCACATAACGCCAAAAGAAAAACACTAAAATGCCAGCGGCCAAACTGATGAGCGTCAAACGGAGATAACCGATCCATGTGCTCAAGCCGTCGCCCTCCAGAAGTTGATAAAACGCGCTGCCCTGGTCGTGAGACTGCATTCCCCCAGGAGGCCCTGGAAACAAACCGTAAAACATGGCAATCAACGTGAAGATGGCCTGGATGAAGATGACTACCATGAGCATCGCAAGAGCGAGCAACGCGCGCCGATCTTCGGGGGCGAAAAATGCCACCAGGATAGCCCCGACCGGCAAAACCACGGAAACAACCATCCATGCCGACTGCGCCTGGATGACGAAAACCGTCAGGTCGGAAAAGAGTTTTCCCGGCATGGCCTCGATCATCACCCGGTGGAAAGCTTCAATGGAAAAAGCGAGTAGAGCATTAAATCCGGCGAGCACGAGCGTGATGGCCAGAATGATAACTCGCAGGGCCAAAACAACGGCGCGAATTTCAGAGGCCGGATCGATGTTCATGTTCGAGCCCTTTTTCACTTCTGAAACAATAACTCGCCGCATGGGCTTTTGCAGCTCATTTGCCGCGTTGTCTTTTTCCCCCACGATTGACCCTCCCGTTATTTAACCCTTTAATCTTCCCCGTGGAGACGACCCTCACTCCATCCGAATCCAGGCCCACGCCGGAGGATTTCCTTCATCTCATCCAGAGACAAAGCCGGGG
>JAMFSY010000145.1 GCA_026225555.1 Methylacidiphilales bacterium | reverse complement strand
TCGACACCTTCGGCGTGCCCGCCACGCCCGATGTCGTGCATGAGTTACAGACGACGAAATTCGGCGACCAGACGGTCTGGAGCATCCTCGAATCCGCCGGCGTGCAGATGACCGAAAACGCCTCCTGCGCCGCCTGCCTGGGCGGTCCCGTGGATACGTTTGGCCGGATGAACAAGCCGATGAATTGTATCTCCGCGACGAACCGGAATTTTCCCGGTCGCATGGGACACAAGGAATCGAAAGTGTTCCTGGCCTCGCCCTACACGGTCGCGGCCTCGGCCCTGACCGGGCACATCACCGATCCGCGCGAGTTCTTATCGTAGGTGGCTATGCGATGCTTCTAGAAAACCGAGATGTCACCAGTCTAATAGTTTCGGCTTGCGGCCTGTTACTTACATTTTGGTCCTATGCAAAAACTCGAGCTCATGATCGCCTAAAGAGTCGTCCTCACTGTTATTTCTCGATGGTCGTAGTTTGTGAGGATATCCAGGACCCAGTAGGGATAACCCTTCATAACAGCGGTCCGGGAATTGCCACTATAAAGAGTTGGCGAATCTTTCGATTAGGAAGCCCTATCGGAACCAATCGCGAGGGATTCAGGCAAGCCGGCAATCTGATTCAGTCAGGCGAACGACGCGAGTTCTACTTGGAACCAGGCTGGACCTTACCGCCAAACACAAAGCAAAAAATTCTATGGTTTTCCAGCGAACCCAATGATTTCAAGCACGTCACCTACGACCAACTCCAGATGATGTTCTCCCTCGAAATCGAACTAGATTACCTGTCGATTTTCGGCGAAAGGTTTGTTGCAAGACATCCCATTCGGCCCCGCGCCTCTTTGTATAGACGCGCAGGCTTACGAATTCCTAAGAACTCCGAGTGATTTGAAACGATCGGGAGCCCTATGGTAGCCAAGCTGCGCGTTTACTTGAGAAGAATCGTAGGTTAAGTCTGGAGGGTGTTTAAGCCCGACCCAAATACTTCCCGTCCGTCGTGCTGATCTTGACCAGCTCGCCTTCCTTGATGAAAAGCGGGACTTGCACGGTCAATCCAGTCTCGAGAACGGCCGACTTCTGCACGTTGTTCGCGGAGTCGCCCTTCACGCCTTCGGCGGATTCGACGATCTTTAGCGTCACAGTCGCGGGCGGCTCGATGTCGGCGGCTTTCTCGTCGGTGAAGATCACTTCGCACGCCAGGTTCTCAGTCAGGTAATTCTTCACTTTGCCGACGAAATCCTCCTGGAAAACGATATCGTCATAAGTCACGGGATCGATGAAGTGGTAGCCCGAGTTGTCTTTGTAGCTGAACTCGTATTTCTTGCGGCTCATCGGCACGATCTCGAGCGATTCGTTCGAGTTGAAGCGCTGCACGAACGATTTGCCGGTACGCATGCTGCGGAGCGTGGCCTGCACGAAGGCGCGCAAATTGCCGGGCGTGCGGTGCTGTGTCTCGAGCACCATACAGATGTCTCCGTTAAACTTGATGGCTTGTCCTTTTCCGATTTCGTTCGCGTTGGGCATGGCTGAAACTTTCTTCTCTGAATGTTAGATCAATTTAAATCTGGCAAGGTCCTGGGCGTCCACCAATCCGACGGGGCGGTGTTGACGGTCTTCGACGACCAAGTCGTCGATGCGGTTTGCTTCGAATAAATTGAGCACCTCCACCGCCAGTTTGTCAACCCGTACGGTGATGGGCTTCGCTGTCATCACGTCGGCCAGCCGGGCCGTGCCGATGTTGACATCCTTCTGGTAGCCGCGCGTGAAATCGCCGTGCGTATAAATGCCGGCCAGCCGCCCCTTCTTGTCCACCACCGCCGCCGCGCCCGAGCGCCGCTTGGCCAGCAGCGCCAGTGCCTCGTTCACCGTCGCCGTGCCGGGCAGGATGGCCATCTGCTCCGCCGGGCGCATGATGTCCTGGACCTTGAGGAGCAGGTTGCGCCCCAGGCTGCCGCCGGGATGGAACTTGGCGAAGTCCTCCTTCTTAAAGCCACGCGCCTCGAGCAGCACCATGGCCAGCGCGTCCCCCACCGCCAGCGTCGCGGTGGAGCTGGAGGTCGGCGCGAGATTCAGCGGGCAAGCCTCGCGAGGCACTTGTACATCGATATGGATCTCCGCCTCGCGGGCCAGCGTCGATTTCGCATGACCGGTCAGGGCAACGATCCGGGTGCCGAGCCGCTTCAGGCTAGGCATGAGCCGGGAGACTTCCTCCGTCTCGCCGCTGTAGCTGAGGATCAAAACGAGATCGCCCTTGGAGATAATGCCGAGATCGCCATGCGAGGCGTTCACCGCGTCGAGCACCACGCTGGGCGCGCCTGTGCTGGAAAGTGTGGCCGCGATTTTCGCGCCGATCTGGCCCGACTTGCCGATGCCGGTGACGATGATCTTGTTTCCGGATTGAACGACCTCCTGCATGGCCTCGACGGCCAGCGCGAAATTTTTATCCAGGCGGCGCAGCACGGCCTTGAGCGCGGCGGCCTCGAGTTCAATCACCCGCCGCCCCTTGGCGAGGTGCGCCTGGAGCTTGGGGGAGAGCGGACGGGAGCGATGCATCCCCAAGGGGTCGCAAACACGCGCCGGGAAAGCAAGCTTGGAGCGTAACCGCCACTTCCACCAGGTCCCCCTAAGCGCAGGATGACGGCGACAAGAAAACCCGTTAGGATGCCGAATGGAAAAAGGGACCACCGCGCCAGAGGCCCACGCGATCCGTCGCGCGCGCGCGTTGCTGATCGGCGCGACCCTGCTTTGGGGCATGAGCTTTCCCCTCTTGCGCGGTCTGCAACTCACGCAGGAAGTCCATGCGCCTCATGTCCCCGATCGCGCGCTGGCCTGCGCCGACATGGCCGTGCGCTTCAGCGTGGCCGCGCTGGTCCTGCTCACCATTTATGGCCGGGACTTGCGCAACGTTACGCCGCGCGAATGGAGCCAGGGACTGGGCCTCGGCCTGCTCGCCGGTGCCGGGCTTTATCTCCAGACGCTCGGGCTCGCCTGGACCGATGCCTCAATCTCGGCCTTTCTGACGCAGCTCTACACGCTGCTCGTGCCGCTCATCGTCGCCCTGCGGGATCGCCGCTGGCCCGGGTGGCGCGTCGCCCTCGCCTGCGGGATGGTCCTCGGAGGCGTGGCTCTTTTGAGTCCCGGATTGCTCACCCACTTCATCCTCGGGCCGGGCGAGATCGTGACCGTAATCAGCACCGGCTTTTTCGCCGTGCAGATCGTTTGGGTCGAGCGGCCCATCTATGAACAGAATCGCTCCGGCGTGGTGACCCTGATCATGTTTGCGCTGGTCGCGGCGATGTCCCTTGTGGCTTACCCCATGCTCGGCGGAACGGTTCCATTTGCCGGGCAATTGTTCGCTCCGTCCTCCGTGTGGATTCTGATGGCGGCCGTCGTTCTCTTCTGCACGGTGATCAATTTTTTCATCATGAACACCTGGCAGCGTCTGGTCAGCGCGACGGAAGCGGGTCTCATTTATTGCATCGAACCGGTGATCGCCTCCGTACTGTCCTCGTTCTGTCCCGGGTGGATTTCGCGCTTCACGGGTATTTCGTATCCGAACGAAACGCCCGGCTGGGGCCTGCTTCTCGGCGGACTGTTGATTGTGAGCGCGACCGTGCTCGTGGCCACGCAGCGGCGGGCGGGCTGATTCCCATTGGCCTGACAAAAACCCGGAGCAAGCTCCGGGCATTCCGTGGTAGCCGCCGCACGCCGTGCGGTGGAGGAGAGCAAAAAGGCTTCCACACGTCATCTATTCTTCGAAAAGACACCACCGCACGGCGTACGGCGGCTACCACCCGAGCCGAAGCGAGCTTCGGGGAATAACCCAAAGAGAGTAAAAAACGGTCTAAACTCCCGCCCCGGCGAGCTTCTCAAAAACCCCCAGGGTCGCCGCAACGTTGCGTGAGAGATCGTACTGCTGGGCGAGTGTCTGGGCGGGTTCCCGGAAAAGCGCCCGGCGGGCGGGATCGGCCAGATATTCGAGCAGGAACACGATCAGGTTCGTATCATCCGCGCGGGGCAGGACAAAGCCGTTCGTCTCGTTCGCGATGATTTCCGAGGCGCCGTTTTGCGCGGAAGTGATCACCGGCAACCCGGCCGCCAGGGCTTCGAGCGTCACGTTCGCAAACGGATCGTAAAGCGTCGGCAACAGGAAGACATCTGCGGCGGCGTAGACATGCGGCATGGCAATGGGCGGCGGCGAATCGACGATCAATAACTTGGCGCGAGGATCCTTGATCCGCCGCACGGCATCGCGCGCAATGGTATGGCCCTTGCGCTCCGCTCCCGCGCCAACCAGCAGGATGACGTAATCGTCGGCGTGCAGCTTGAGCGCCTGACGTCCAAGGTGACGGTCGCCGCTGCTGAATTGCAGGTAAGGCACGCCGTTGTAAATCACATCGATCCGGCTCGGCGCGAAGTTGAACCGGTTGATGATTTGATCGGCCACGAAACGGGAATTGCAGATCACCCGGCGCACGCCACTGGGCCCGAACACCTCCGCTTCCAGTGAACAGATTTCCCGGTTCTTGGGCCGGAGCACAGTACGCAGGCCGCCCAGTCGCGGGGAGAAGGCTTTCCGGTACGCGAGCCAGTCGGCATGCACCCCGTCACCCGCACGGTAAAGATCGCAACCGGGCACGCGCTCGAGGCTAAAGACGATGTCATGACGGTCCCGCAAGGGTTGCTCCATGACTTTTTTCGCGTACGAAACCGGGTCGTCGGAATCGATCTTGCGCACCGCCTGAAAGGGATTTTCACGTGGAGACCAGTCCTCGCAATAAAGCGTGATCTGATGCCCCTCCGCCGCCAGACCGGAGGCCAGACGGAGGAGGTAGCGCTCCGCCCCGCCGGTCGGCGAGAAGCGGCGGCGCAGAAAAGCGATGCGCCATTTTCGCCCCGGATTCGTTTGCCCGCTCTCCGCCATGACCCATGGTGTATCATGCCAGAGGGGAAGTTCGAAGAACTTTACTCCAGTAAATGGCTGGAAGGCGCGAATCCCCCGGCCCTGAGCTTATTTGACGGATGCGAGGGGCGCCGCCGACCCACCGGGAAAAGCCCCCGCCGGACCTTCGACAGGCTCTTCATTGTACCGGCACATCTCGTCGACACATTTCTGGAAGGCATCGTGCCCGCGGATGATCTCGATCTCCACCCGCAGAAAATAGACCGGAAGCGGCCGCTTGCCCAGGCGCGGGAAACGCACCGAGTCCTTCTCCGTCGTGATGACGGCGCGGGCGCCGCGCGCCTTGGCCCGTTCGAACATCTTCGCGATTTCGCCTTCACTGAACCGGTGGTGATCGGCATAGCGGCGCGAATAGATCAGCTCCACGCCCAGTTTTTTCAGGCCATCCTCGAAGCTCTCCGGCCGCGCGATGCCGGAGATCGTGCCGACACGCAACTCCTTCAAATCGGACAGCGGCCGGATTTCGTGGGTGAAAATCTCCTCGAGATGCAGGGGCCGGTGGGCACATTCCACGAACTCCGCGTGCCGGTTGTAACGCCGCATCTCCGCGCGCAATTCGGAGAGGTCGCGCCCGTCGCATTTGGTGATGAAAATAATGTGGGCGCGCCGCAATTCCTCCGGCGGTTCGCGCAGCAGGCCGCGCGGCAGCAGGTAGCGGTTCGCGAAGGGCGCCTCGGAATCGACCAGCACGATATCGATCCGCTCCTTCAGGCGCAGGAACTGCAAACCATCGTCGAGCAGGAGCGTATCGCAGCCGAATTTTCGGATGGCGTGAAGCCCGCTCTTCACCCGGTCCTTGTCGACGAGTACGAGCACATCCTTCAAATTGGTGGCGAGCATAAACGGCTCGTCCCCCGCCATTTCAGAGTCGAGCAACAGGGAGCGTCCGTCCGAAACGACGCGCGGCGGATGCCTCCGTTCCAACGGACGAAAGCGGTCGAGAAAATCCTGCGGAAACGGCGCGGGCTGGCTTTTGTAACCACGGCTGAGCACGGCGACCTTCCTGCCCCGGCGGGTCAACTCGCGCGCGAAAAGTTCCACCACCGGCGTCTTGCCCGTGCCGCCAACGGTCAGGTTGCCCACGCTGACCACGAGACAGCCGAGCGCATGCACCGAGCCGAGCCGCGTTTCAAACCACCAGAGCCGCCACTTCACGCCCAGCCGGTAAAGCCAGGAGAGCATCCAGAGAAAGAGCCGGAACAAGGCCGCGCGAAAGCCCCAACGCCGCTCCAGGATGACATCGACGGCGAATTGTTCGAGCCGGTCGAGGCGATTGGAGATGAGCTTCACCGCCCAAGATTAAACGAAGCCCCGAGGGCGACGCCAGCCCCTTCGTGTCCCCGTCGAAAGCAATCATTCTGGCCTTAACCTTAAAATCACGTAAATTACTTGTGTGAGCGCTGAAACAGCCCCGGTTTTCAATCCCCAGACTTGGAACGCCCTGCTGGCCGCCCATGCATCAAAGGGGGACATGTTCAGCACCAAGACCCTTCTCATCATTCTCGACGGGATTGAGAAGCTCGACGAAGCCCGTTCCCAGCCGAACCACTCGATCGTGGTCACCGGATTTCACACCACGCTTTTTGAACGGCTGCAAAAGTCGTTCAACAATCCGACCTTGCTCAAGGAGATCGGCCTGATTTACCTGAATGAATTCCGGCTGCCCTCCGTCGCACTGAAGCACTTCGACCTGGCCCGGCAGTTCGCACCGAAGGATCGCGAGCTCGAGCAGTTGCAAAAGACCGCCACGCTTTCCATGGCCAAACAGGCCTCGGACCAGCCGACGCACACCGGTATCGGCGAGATGGCCTCCCATAAGCCCGAGGTGGGGAACATGATCCGCAAGACGACGCAGCGGATCGACGTGGTCGAGGCGCGGCGGCATCTCACGGAGGCGACGGGTGAATTCAAACGCAAGCAGAAGGTCTTTCGCTCCACCGGCCGGGTGAGCCAGAAAACGGAACCGGTGGCCGACTTCGGCGTCATGTTCGACCAGGCACGCAAACTCACCCTGCAGACCGATTTTGCCGGAGCGGCGGCCATCCTCGCGAAGGCCCAGCACGCTGGCGCGCCGAAGGAGGAATTGCAGGCCTACTACGCGCAACTCGGGTTGACCGCCTTCGATCATGGCCGAATGGAGGAGGCCCTCGAGGCCTTTCTCATCACCCGCGACCTGGGACCGGAAACGCTGGAGGGTTGGTTCAATTGCGGCTTGGTCTACCAGAAAATCGGTCGCCCCGAGGATGCCCTCGCCTCCTACCAGGAAGCCGCGCGGCTGGCACCGGACCACGCCAAGATCTGGTGCAACATTAGCGCCGTCTGGTTCGAGGTCGGCAACTATGAGGAGGCCGAGGCCAGCGCGCGCCGCGCCCTCGAATTGCGGCCCGATTACGCCCGCGCGTGGGATAATCTCGCCGCGACGCTCGGCGCCCTGAACCGGTTACCCGAAGCGGCCGAGGCATGCCAGAGCGCCATCCGCCTTCAACCCGCGATGCAATCGTCCTGGTTCAAGCTCGGCGTGATCAATTTCCAGCAGGACAACCTGCTCGCGGCCAAGGAGGCGTTTAATCTGACCGGGGACAATCCCGAGTTCTTCGCCTACGTGCTCTTTTATTTCAGCATGATCGAGGCCCGCCGGGGCGAGCTCGACGAGGCGCTGCAAAAGCTCTCCCAGGCCCGCGCCGCCGATCCGGACAACGAGCTGGAAATCCCCGCCTTGAAGGAAATTGGCGCTCTCTGCACGCGCTTCGGCCGGCACGTCACCGCCGCCGATTTCTACGAGCAGATCACGGTCAAGGTGCCGGATGACTTTTCCGCGTGGCTAGCCTTGGGCGCGGCTTTTCACCGCGCGGAGAGGTTGAAGGAGGCAGGCGAAGCCTACGGACAGGCCTCCGCCTTGCAGCCCGAGAACCCGCTGGCTTGGCATAACCTCGGCCTGCTTGCCTCCGACGAGGGACGGCATGAGGAGGCGCGGGATTGCTTCCAACAGGAAGTCCTGCTCTCGCCCGACGATGCGAAGGCGTGGTACGATTTCGGCCTGAGCCTGCAAAACCTGAACCTGCAGGAAGAAAGCGAGGAGGCCTTCCGGCACGCTGAAAGTTTGATCAGTACGCTTTCCCGCCGCAGCAGTGATCTCTCCGCCGCGCTCAGCATCGTCCGCCGCCTCAATCTCGGCGAGCGCACGATCAAGACAGAGTAGTCTTACGGTTTATCGCTTAGCGCGATATTCTCAATCGATCCGTTTTTGGACAAATCGGTTCCGAAGAAAAGCGTCACCTTGAGCTTGAGATCAGGCCTGCCCGTAACAGTGGCCTCGGGCGTCGAGCTATATCCGGCACCCGCATTGGTCACCGTAAAACCGGTCACCACGCCGTCGCGCACGAGGGCCACGGCTGTTGCCGGAGTATGGCGCCACATCTCACCGCGGCTTCGGTTGTAGCGATAATAATTCGAGACCTCGTCGAGCCGGTCGTTGGTGACCCCATAAGGACTGAGACCGCTTAAGAGCGTCTCCTTGTTTTTCCGGACTTGGTCCGGCTCCGGCGATTGTCCTGCCGGTGCGGGCCGCACGTGGCTGAAGGTCTCGCGAAAGACATCCGCCGGAACACCCAGGGCCGAAGCGACCAGAATCACCGGCCTGCCCCTGTCCCGCGGATCCGTCTCATGCCCTCCGGAAAAGGTCACCGCGAGTTGGACTGCATCTCCTAGAGAAACCGCGTTCGTTTGTGCTTGAGACCAGCCGACCAGGCCCAGGCACGTGATCAGGAAAAAGGCTTTCCCGAAGGCTTTAAAAAACATGAGGCAGGCCTTCGGTCAGAAAACGAATACTGGGCAAAACGTTCGCCGCCGTCCCCGCGAGAAGCAACCGCTGCTCCGGTTCGTGCATCGGCTCGTAGCTCATGCGATAGGTTCCGAAATGCATCGGGACAAAAGTCTTCGACTTCAGTTCCTGGAAGGCCTTCAGCGCCTCCTCCGGGCCCATGTGGACATCGCGGCCCGAGGGCGGATCGTAAGCGCCGATCGGCATCAGCGCGATCTCGGGAGCCAACTTCTCGCCGATCTCCTTGAAGCCGTCAAAGTAGGCGGAGTCGCCGCAGTGATAAACCTGACGCCCCTCGTATTCCACGACGTAGCCGCCGTAACCGCGATGACTGTCGTGCAGCACGCGCGCACCCCAATGCTTGGCGGGAGTGAAGGTGATCTTGAGCCCTTCGTAGTTCCACTCATCCCACCAGTTCATTTCATGGACGCGCTCGAAACCAAGGTCATGCACGAGATTGCGCACGCCCGACGGCACGACGATCGGCTGGCGTTCCGCCACGGCCCGAAGCGTGCGCCGGTTCAGGTGATCGAAGTGGGCGTGCGTGATCAGCACCAGGTCGATGTTCGGCAAATCGTGCAACGCCAGCCCAGCCCGCTTCAACCGCCGGATGACGATGAGCCAATTGGCCCAGTTCGGGTCGACCAGGATATTATGCTTGGGCGTCTGGATCAGGAACGAGGCATGGCCGATCCAGGTCAGGGCGATCTGGCCGGGCTCGAGCTGGGGGAAGACCGGTCGATGCTGCACCCCGGTCTTGCGGATGAAGAACGAGGGGATGAGGACTTCCGTGATGAAGTTCCGCTCGTTCCAGCGCGGCTTCCTTTTCTTTTCTTTTTTCGCTTTAACGTGAGGCACAGCCATGTCTATCAACGTGCACCAGGCTCGCCCTGGTGCAACCGTTCGGCTACTTTGCTCCGAATTCCCCAAATGAAAAGTGATTCTCTTCCCTCCCTCGTCGCTATGAAACTAGAGGCGCGGAAATCGATGCGCCGGCGTCTGCGCGAAATGTCGGACGATTTCCGCGCGGAGGCGTCGCTGGTCATCTGTGGATTCGCCGCGCAACTGCCCTCTTTCCGCGCCGGGAAAACGCTCGCGCTTTTTTCACCCCTGCCCACGGAGCCCGACATCCACCCGCTGATCGAGGAGGCGTGGGCCCAGGGCAAACAAGTCGCGCTGCCCCGCCTGCTGACGGAAGAGACCGGCACGCGCCTCGAATGGCACGCCGTCACCGCCTGGAAGGATGTGATCGAGCCCGGGCCGTTCGGCCTCCGCGAGCCCGATCCCGTACGCTGCCCTCTCGTCAAGACAGAGAGCCTGAGTTGCGTCTTCGTTCCCGGCCTCGCCTTCGATGAGCGCGGCCTGCGTCT
>JAMFSY010000022.1 GCA_026225555.1 Methylacidiphilales bacterium | reverse complement strand
GCAGCTTCTGCTATTGCTCCGATTTGATCGACGGCATCTACAAGCTTTCCCAGGGCGATTTCCACGAGCCGGTCAACATCGGCAACCCGAATGAGCTGACGATCAAGGAATTCGCCGAGCGCATCGTCCGCCTCACCGGCTCGGCGAGCAAAATCATTTACGAGCCGCTGCCCGTGGACGATCCCAAGCAGCGCCGCCCCGACATCACGCGGGCGACCCAGCGCCTCGGCTGGAAACCGGTTGTCGATCTGGAAAAGGGTCTCACCGAAACCATCGCCTGGTTCAAGAGCCGGGTGTAGTTTCTTCTGTAGCGGCGGTCGATGACCGCCGACGCTCCAATCGGTCATCCTGAGCTCGTCGAAGGATCAGCTCCCGGAGAACTCGCACTTATCAGGTCATGCGTACGCCGATCAGAAGCTGATCCTTCGACAAGCTCAGGATGACCGATCTATAATCCCACCATGCCTCGCATCGTCATCGGAGTCGGCATCGCCTCCTACCCGCTCCACGCCGCGGGCAACACCTGGGCCTTTCTCCAGTGGGTCCTCGGGTTTCGCGCCGCCGGATGGGATGTCTGGATGGTCGAAGACGTGCCGAGCGCGAAGTGCATCGATGCCGCCGGGAAAAATTGCGCCCCCTCGCTCAGCGCCAATCTGACTTACTGGAACGACATCGTCACCGAATTCGGTTTGCAGGATCGCGCGACGCTTCTCGTCGATGGCCGCGCACCTGAACTCGACGAACTCATGCGCTTCGCCCGTGACGCGGATTTGTTCTTCAATATCTCGGGCCACTTTCGCCAGGACGATGTGCTCGCCGCCCCCCGGCAGCGCGTCTATGTCGATCTCGATCCCGCCTTCACCCAGATCTGGGCGGAGGTCTATAAGGTCGATATGCACTTTCACGCGCACGATATTTTTGTCTCCATCGGGCGCCACCTCGGCCAACCGGGTTGCCATGCGCCGCTGGCGGGACGCACCTGGCTGCCGCTCGGCGTGCCGGTCATGCTCGATTATTTTACGCCCCAATCGCCTGAGCCGGGTCAGGTCTGGACCACGTTTACCCATTGGTACGGCTATCCGCAGGTCGAGTACGATGGCGAGTGGTACGGCAACAAATCGGAGGAGTTTGCCCGCCTCGTTGATCTCCCTCGCCGCACCAAGGAGAAGCTCGAAATCGCGACCGATCTCCATCCCGAGGACAAAGCGGTGCAGCAATTCCTCGCCAGCGGCTGGAACCTGATCGATGCGCGCCCGCTTAACTCGCCCTGGCAGCATTACCGCGATTATGCCGCGCAAAGCCGGGGCGAATTTTGCGTGGCCAAGAACGGCTATGTCCGCTCGCACTGCGGGTGGTTTAGCGACCGCAGCGCCATGTATCTCGCGCTCGGCCGTCCCGTGATTTTGCAGGACACCGGCTGGAGCGATTTCTATCCCCAAGGCGAAGGCCTGCTGACCTTTCACGATGAGTCCAGCGCAGTGACGGCCTTGGAAACCGTGGCGAAAGATCCTGCCCGGCACGCCCGTACCGCCCGGGAGATCGCGGAGAAATATTGCTCCGCGCCGCTCGTGGTCAACCAGTTTCTCGAGACCATCGGCGCGGCCTAAACCTTTCCAGGTAGGGACGCGAGTCCCTCGCGTCCGTCGATGAACCCTACTTCTTCGCGAAAGAACTATTGTTCATCAAGTGCGGCGTCGGATACAGCAACGGATCTCGCGCCAGCTCGGGCGGCACCAGCGGCAAAGCTTCCTTTTGCGTCACCGCCGCGATGTTCTCGGAATCGAGCCGCGCCGTGTTCGCCGGAGCCATCAGCAGGGCAATCGCGCGATCGGCACTGCCGGGATTCGTCCCGCTGGCGGGAAGGACCAGATGATCCATCACGATGATGGAACCTTCCTCGGGCAGCACATATTTCCAATCCGGCTGCGCGGCAAGGTCCCGCCGCAGATCGCCGTAATTGCCCACACGGTAGGCCGCCTCCGCTTCCGTCGCTGCCTCGGGCAAGGGCATCGCCTCCAGCGCGTCGGATTTTTCGACCGGCTCGTGCTTCGCTTCCGCCCAACGCTGCCCTTTTTGATCGAGCGCTTTCGCCACGAAAGGATCGAGGAAAAAGGTGCGCTTCACGGTATCTGTCGCCGCCAAATCGGCCCAATGTTGCGGTGCGATTTTGACCGCGTGCGGGTTGTAGGCAATGGCGATGAGGTTCCACGCGTAGGGCCACGCGAAGCGATTGTCGCGGTCGAGATAATGGCCGAGATAAAGATGGTCCGGCTTCACCCCGCGTTCCGCCGGGAGGTCGCGCAACGCCTTCGCCGCAATCAAGCCGGGGATGATCCGATCCGGCACCAACGCGAGATCCACCTGCGCGTTCGGCGCGACCAGAAGGGAGGCCGCCTCCTCCGGCGTCCGGTAAGTTTGCACGTCGATGACAACCTGCAGTTTCTGGGCGAGACTCGCTTTCAGCCAATCGGGAAAATGACCAGGCAGCGCGAGAACGTGAAACGCCGTGTCCGCGAGCGGTGGCGCATTCGTGGTCGCCGGCGGGTTGGGCGAGCCCTCGAGCGGAACCAGCAACAGGCAGATGAAAATTCCAAACAGGATACGCAACCGATTCATTGTCCTCATTTAAATCGCTCATCCGCTGCTTGTCGAAAGCTCAGTTGAGTGCCGTCGATCCGTTTGGATTTTCTTTCCCCTTCCGGCTCGGGACGTGCGAACTTAAGTCATGCCCAAGAAACCAGCCAAGAAAGCCGTGAAGCCCGCGAAACGCACCGATGCCGGCCAAAAGGCCCTTTCCATCGCCTTACAGGCCACGGGGCTGAGCGAGCTTAAGCCCGTCAAGCCGTCGCGTAAGACGCCGGCCAAGACGGCGAAACGAAAGTAGGAAAAGTCGGACAGCAGAGACTGCCGTCCCTACCTATCAGAAGAAGAAGCCTTGCGCCGCGTGACGCGCTCCATCATCGTGAGGACGTGAGCGACCCCCTTCAGGCGTTGAAATACGATGCGCTGACGCGTCAACTGGAACGGGCCCGGGCCATGCAGGCCGCTTACTTTTCGCGCTTTTTCTGGTGGATCATCGGGACCGCTTTCGTCGCGGTACTGCTCTACCTCATCCCTGATCCGTCAGTGCGGGCCCTTCTCCCTTTCGGGGTGATTACGGCGGGAGTGCAGGCTTCCTTCTATCTTCACTTCGTCGATTTTGCCCGTATCCAAGCCGCGGCGCTGGAGCGGCGGCTCAATACGCTTCTCGGCGAAAATCTGTTTCTGGAATCGGTCCTGGAAGCCGATTATTTTTATCCCCTGGAGAAGCCAAAATTGGGTGGCATCAGTTCCGCCCGTCCCACCACCTTCTTCTCGGCCTACACGGTCCACTGGCTTTTCCTGTGGAGCTTCTTCTTTCTTTTCGGACTTTTGGCGGCTTGGCAAACCCTCGCGATGTTCCGTCTTTTTTACGTCGTTCTCCTCGCAAGCTGGAGCGCCTTGAATCTCGGTTATCTCGCTTGGTATTTTCTGGGCCACGCGGACCAGACCCGCGCCGTCCGGGAGCTGGAGGCGCTTTCCGGCACCGCGCCTAAAAACGATTGATTTCCGTTGTAAGCGAAAGCCGAAACCCTTATCCTCCCCGTTCGCGCGTTCGTCCTCACGAACGTCCGTTCCGGGGTCTTAGCTCAGTTGGTAGAGCGCCTCAATGGCATTGAGGAGGTCAGGGGTTCGAATCCCCTAGGCTCCACGGGACTACTTTTCCGTGCTGGAATCGAGCGTTCCCGTTTTCGCACCGACACGGAATTGAACGAGCATCTCGCCGTTCTCCGCAAAAAATTGCATCGACCAATAAGGCTCCTGGTTGCCCTTCTGCTGGATCAATCGAAATTCCACCGTGCGGACGCCTTTCAATTTGGATTGCCCGCGCACCACCGCCAGCGCCTTGTCCGAATCAATGAGCAATTTGCCTTGGGGAATGATTGGCGCGGTGGCCACGTTATCCTGCTTCGTGGCGCTGAAGGCCTCGACCGTGTCGGGATGCTCCGACGAGGTCTTCGCCGCCACCGTGACGACGCGGCAATGGCCGCTGGTCGCGGGATCCAGGAAGACGAAGCGCCAGGCATCCGGCACCAGGTCGTGATTGGCTCGCGCGCTGGCGACGCTAAGCAGCTTCGCGCGAACCTCGGGGCGCAGTCGCCGCTGGGCGATCTTGAGGCCTTTCAACGCGGTGAGCGCTCCCTGATTGGCGGGCGGCGTGAAACCGAACGCACAACCGAGCGAGAGAAGGGAACAATGCATCATACTCATAGGGGTCCTTTTGAAGTGGGAGCGGACTTCGATTTTCCCATCGATCCGTCCTCTCCCTCCAAACCGGGAATGGAGCCGTAACCGACAAAGCGGCTCCCTTCCTCGTTTGGGGTTGTGTCTGCCGTGCGAACTTTCCCCATCGCCCCCGGCAATTTGAAATCGAAAACGCTGACGCCGTAACGCGGCTTGCCCTCAAAAGTCCGTCCATCGCTCGCGCCTAGCATCAGGCGATGGCCATTGTGGCGATCCGTCCCCAGATAAATCATGACATGCGTTACGGGAGGATCGCGGTCGATGCGATAGGTGCCTGTCCAAAAAAGGAGGTCGCCGGGCTTCAGCCTTTTCAACTCGAAGGTGTCGGGATTGGAACTGATCACGGCCTGGAAACGGCTTTCCTTCCAGATCCAGCTATATTGGCCGCTGGAATCGCGTGGGACTTCCATCACGCCCGCACGCCGCAGCAGGTAGTAAATCGTACCTGAGCAATCCATGCCGCCATTTTCGGGATCGGCGGAGCCATATTGATAGGAGAGGTTGCGCTGAGCCAGGGCCAGCCCCTCTTCCAGCAAACGCTTCACGGCAGGAGAGAGGTCCGCCGATTCGGTAAGATCCTCCAGCGCAATGCTGGCCGTGCGGCTCCGGCTATCACCCCATTCGGAAACGATCGCCACATTCGTCGAGGTGTTAAGCACGGGAGAAGTCATGGGTTTGGAGGCGGGTTCGTTTCCGGTGGCCGAAAGATCCGGCCCTTCCTGAGTTTTAGCTTGTACCGTGCCCAAGGCCAAAATGAGCGCCCACCCCAGCCCGATTGAAATGACGCCCATACCAAGTATAAAGACGTCTGTGCCCGCAATCCGTCATCTCACCTAAGTAAATAACTGGCGAAGCGGGACGGCTTCACGTTTCGCCACGGCATTCCATCCCCTTTACTGAAAACGACTTGGTACCCGAGGTTTACGAACGAGATCGGGGAGACTCTTTTTTGAGAAATCGATCGGCCGGAGAAGAAAAGCGCCGCCAGGTTACAAGATCTTAATGGGGCAACTGGGCAAAAAAGGACTTAAACATTGCGTACATTCAACGCAATTTACGAACCAATCGGGTGAAATGCAATGTTACCCCGGCCAGCATCGGCGCCCCTATGTAAGTCGCGGCGAATGAACTATCTTTTCGGAGGATGCGGCTGTGCACCGACGCTGATGACTCTGGTGCCATTGAAATGGATCTGCAGTCCCACCCTCGCCTGGGTAAGAGGGTCCGTGGTGAGATCGCCGTCGTAAATCCAGTAATCCTCTCCACCCGATTGCGCGTGCCCGAGATAGGTTACGATTTCCTCTTGCGACATGTCTCGTAGGAAGTCCTGCCATTCCGAAAGCGAGAGGTCCCTCGCCTCGGCGCGCTGCACCAGTTTGGCGTGCGCGGCGATGCGGGCGGCATCGGCGTCCTTCTCCGCCTGGGTCCGGTTGGCAATCTGCTTCTGGATCTGTTGGAGATCCTGCTCCGCCTCAGCTTGATGAGGATCGGTCGGGTAGGACCACACGAAGGCCTGCGCCAGCGCCAAACGCTCTTCCGGCGCCATGGCGGAATTCTTCATCCCATTCTGGAGCGCGTCGAAATCGGCATCTTCCGGATGGGCGTAAACATCGAGCTCCTTTTGAAGACGGGCTGTTTCGGCCTGCGCGGCGGCGTTTTGGTTTTGCAGATCGGGCAGTTGAGCGCGGAGTTTAACTTCCTCCTGCTTGGCCAGTTCCACTTCCTGCCTGGCCTCCACGAGATCATGCACGGAGGCCTTGAATTCGGGCGTGAAGTAGCCTCGCTCATCCAGCAGGTCCAAACGATCCGCGGAGAGCTTCGGTCCATCAGCACGAACCAGGGCCGGAGTCAAAAGACCTGCGCCCAAGAGCAGCGCGATCCGGATAAAAAAGGTGCTTGATTTCATCGTGCGCCTCCCGCTCCGTAGTAGTAATCGACGCCCTGCACGATTCCCTCGGTAAAGTAAACGGTCAGCCCTGTCTTCGCGTTGGTCATCGGATTGAAGATCATTTGCTGGTCAAAGCCCCAGCGATCCGAGGCCGTTTCCGCGGGCGGCCCCAGGAGGGCACTGACATCCGCACGGCTCTTGCCAATCAACGCGTTTCGCATCTCGGAAAGAGTGACCTGTCCGCGGGCCGCGCGCGCGAGGAGATCGGCCCGGGCCTGGGTGGCTGCGAGCGCGGCGGCCGCCTCGGCCTGTTGCTTCTGAAGTTCCTGCGCGGAGATTTCGCTGTCCACCTGGACTAACTGGCCCTTGGCCAGACCGGTCAGCGGGCCGGAGGGATATTTCGCAAGGAAGTCGGTGAACTGGGCGTGTGCCGCCGCGAGGTCGCCCCGCGCATGCACCTTGACGATCTGGCTAAATAGATAGATGGAGGAATTCTTCTGGTCCTCGATGGACTTGCGCAGGCGATCCTGTTCCGTCTTGGCCTCCTGGATCTGTTCCTGCAAACGGGCGGCCTGCACCGCGACGTCATCATGGGCGGGACCGATCGTGGCCAATTCCTGGCGTGTCGCCTTGGCTTCCTCCTCCACTTTCGGAGTTACGGTGTGATCAATGAAGGTGACCGCCGAGTCGCTGGCGTGCGCGCCGATCAAAGGCACCGAAATAGCCAGTGCGGTGAAGCCATGCACGACCACCAGCGTGACGTAGAATAGCAGCGACATGAAAATGTCCGTCCGATAGAGATAGTAAATCCACCCGACCTGCACCGCGGCGGCAAGAAGGACGAAGATCGCCGCCAGTACGCCCAGCGCCGTCTCGAGCTGGGCCACTCCCGAGACCAGCGTGACCCCCACACCGAATAAAATCGCCAGCACCACGCTCAGCAACAACCGGCCCGTGGCATAAATCACGGCCCGGGTGGTCTTCGAAAGGAGTGGCGCAAACAGCATCGAAAATCCGCGGCCCAGCAGGACATCGAGAGCCCACCCAACAATCAGGGTGATAAACATGATCCGCCCGATCCACGCCAGCACGTAAGGCACGGCCTGGGCCACGAGCGATCCGCCGTTCTTATCGAAAAAGGGGCCGAGTTCCGCTTGGTGATCGACCAAGTACTGGGCGAAGTTTTCCGGCGCGGCTGGCGTGTCAGCCCGCGCCGCCAAGCTTCCCGCACAAACCACAACGACCACAATGGCTAACCCGATTTTGACAATTCTGGCCCATGAAGGCGTTCGTAATGGGCGGATACCAGGAGTCATAGGGGAGGGCGGGGATCCAAAAAAATCTCAGAAACGCACCTTCACGGAGAATCTCTTACTTGCCGTCTCTCAGGTAAGCAAGTATTTTGCGACGTTGAAGAATCGTTTTCTACTCGCAAAATGCATCGCCATGGGAGCTTTTAGCTTCCCTACGCCGTTCTTTATTTTCTTCTTTATTTCCGGCGTTAACGCCGGGGAGATCGCCTATTCGAACCGCTTTTTGCTCGTTTCGGTCCTGATGCTCGGGGGAGCCTTGATTGGCGTGGCTTCGTATTACAAGGACTCAGCCATCGCGGCTTTGCGGGACTGGTATCCGTCGGAACGTTAGCGACCAGCGAGTGGATACCTAGGATCGGCTGAAATCCTGGACGAACTTTTCCCAGACTTTCTCCCGGGCGCCTTCATCGGTCGTCGTGCCCGCCAGCGGCTGACCGGAAGCATCATCAACCTGATTCAGGATAAAATCTTTTTGCGTCTGTGCATCCTGGCCGCCCATCTTCCCCAAATCGCGCCAAGCCTGCCCATCGAATGAATAACGGCCCGTCCAGCCCGGTGTGAGGGAGACCCGCTCGAAGGCCTCGCCGCCAAAGGGCCGCGAAGAGCTGCTCTGAGCCAGCGCGACGAGAAAGCCTGCAAAGTTCGATTCGTTTAATTCGGAGGAGGCGGGCACATGAAGCGCCAGATCGCCCGGTTGCATGAACGCTCCCAGATGACTGTAAACCGAGACTTTCCCGTACGATGTCTGCGCCAGCCGGGACGCCACGGGATGTCCGACCATCAAATAATTTCCGCCCAGAATCAGGACGAGCAGGCTCCCCACTCCGATGCAGATCCATTTGACGAAAGGCGGTCCCGACTCCTCTTCAACCACCAAATGGTCGCTCTCGGTCCTGACGGCAGCCGCTCGGACCATGGGTACGGGAACGGCAACGGGAACCGGCGCGGGCTGATTCTCGTGAATGCGGGGAACGGTCGCTTCCGGCTGAACATCGGCGGAGGCGCGCAGGGAAATTTTCGGCGGTGCCTGAACCCGGGGCTTGGCCACCGCCACGCGCACCTTGGGGGTAATGGGAACCGCCACGGGCGTGGAGACGCGGGGAATGGGGACCGAGGAAGTCACTCGAGGAGCAGGGGCCGGGGCCAGCTTTTGACTCGGCCAAAGGTGCGGCAATTCCCTCACCTGTTTCCACGCTTCGTGGACGGGGCTCCAGATCAGTTGTGAGTACTTGATCTGTCCCTGGGCAATCCCCTCACGAACCGCTTTTTTTGGAAGCGCGGTCGTGTCTTTTTCCGTACCGGGAACATGCAGGATAAGTTGAGTGTTAGCCATAACGCTCTCGCTTGGGGACAGTATATACATTGTAAGGCCCTTAGGCAACAGCGAATCGACATCAATTTCACTTGGCTCGCGCGGTAGTTGCGTTATGTTTGCCGAGCCAGGAGTGGCAAAGCGTCAGCAGGCCAACCCCGCCAGATCCGAAAGGAAGCAACGGTAACTTGACTGCCGTTGTTGCTGCTTCTGGTTTTTCTTTGTCCTGTTCGGGCGCCTCCCCGTGCGGGCGGGCTGATCGAATGATGAAGCGACTGACATTTTTCTTCGCACCGGGACTCGGTCTCGCCCTTCTCTTCACCGGGTGCGCGAGCGTCAATCCATCGCCCGACTTTGCCGATGTCGCGCAAGTCGCCCATGACCATACCGGACAAAAAATCGAATGGATCCAACACGACCGGGAGGACCATGAGGTCGCCGACGCGGTGAGCGCCCTGCTCAAGCGTCCGCTCACCATTGATGGCGCGGTGCAGATCGCCCTGCTTAATAATCAGGGACTCCAGGCGACCTATGAGGACATCGGCGTCTCGCAGGCGGAACTGGTCCAGGCCGGTTTGTTGAAAAATCCGACGTTCAGCGGCGTCTTCCGCTTTCCCGACCGGCCACCCTCCGCCGCCGATATCGAGCTCTCCGTCGCCCAGGATTTTCTCGATCTCTTCACGCTCCCGCTCCGCAAGAAAGTCGCGGCGGCCGAGCTCGAGCAGACGAAGCTCAAGGTCGGCAATGAAATCGTAAACATGGCCAGCGAAGTGAAGGAAGCCTTTTACACGCTGCAAGCCGAGGAGGAATTGGTGAGGCGTCTCAACCTGGTCTTGAACCTCAACCAAAACGGAGCCGAGCTCGCCCAGGAACAGCGCAAGGCGGGCAACGTGGATGAACTTGACGAGCAGAACCAGGAAATGGTCCTCAATGAGAATAAGGCGGAGGTGATGCAGGCGCAGACGGAAATCATCGCCGATCGCGAAAAGCTGACCCGGCTGATGGGTCTCTGGGGCGCGGCCACTGAATGGAAAGTGGCCGACCAATTGCCGGAAGTTCCCGCCCTGCTGCCTCCGGTCGATCGTCTTGAGGCTCTGGCGATGAAGCAACGTCTCGATGTTGCGGCGGCACGCCATGAGGTCGAAAAGTTGCGCCAGGCGGTGGCACTGATCGGTGGCACGCGTTATCTCCCCGGCGGTGTGATGCTCGGCGGCGATACGGAAAGCAATCCCGATCACTCGCGCGTCACCGGCCCCACGCTGGACATCCAACTGCCGATCTTCGATCAGGGCCAGGCGCAGGTGGCCAAGGCGGTGGCGCTGGAACGGCAGGCCGAAGCCAAGCTGCGGGAACTGACGGTGAACGCCCGCTCCGAAGCGCGCGAATCGCGGGCGCGTTTGCAAGCGGCCCATGACCTTGCGCAGTTTTATCGGAACGTGATGCTGCCTCAGCGGATGAAGATTTTACAGCTCGCCCAGCAGCAATATAATTTCATGTTGAAAGGCACCTACGATCTTCTTCAGGCCAAGGAACTCGAACTCGAAACAGAGCGCTCCTCCATCGGCGCCGCCCGCAGTTACTGGATCGCCCACGCCGACATGGAGCGCGCCGTGGGCGGTACGCTCCGGGAACTTCCCTCCGCCATCACCACCCGGTAAATCCGCTTATGAATCTTTCACGCCGTGATTTCCTCGTTTCCGGAAGCGCCGCCCTGGCCGGGGCCGCTCCCCTGCTCGCGGGCATGACGCCGCTTTCCGCGCAAACGCCCGCGCCGGTTCAACCGGAGGCCGGCGCTCTCGGCTACACGCCGGTCATCACCCCGAACGGAAGCACGATGCCGTGGGTGATGAAGGATGGCGTGAAGGAATTTCACATCATCGCCGAACCGGTGAAGCGCGAATTTGCGCCAGGCATGGTGGTGAACTGCTGGGGCTACAACGGCCAGACGCCGGGCCCGACGATCGAGGCGGTCGAGGGCGATCACGTTCGCTTTTACGTGACGAACAAGCTGCCTGAGGCGACTACGATCCACTGGCACGGCGTCCTTCTGCCCAATGGCATGGACGGCGTCTCCGGTCTGACCCAGCCCCACATCCAGCCGGGCGAGACATTTGTCTACGAGTTCACGCTGCGCCAGCATGGCACGCAGATGTACCATCCCCACTCCGACGAGATGGTGCAGATGGCGATGGGGATGGTCGGCTTTTTCATCATCCATCCGAAGGAACCGGCGGGCCCGAAGATCGACCGTGATTTTGCCATTTTCCTCGGTGAATGGGCCATCGCGCCGGGCACCTCGACGCCCAATCCCAGTGTTATGACCGACTTCAATATCTTCACCTTCAATAGCCGCGCCTTCCCCGGCACCGCGCCGCTGGTTGTCCGGCAGAATGACCGCACGCGCATCCGCATCGGCAATCTGAGCATGGACAATCATCCCATGCACCTACACGGCCATCGCTTTTTCATCACCGGCACGGATGGCGGCCCGATTCCGCCTTCGGCCCAAATTCCCCACGCCACCGTTGATGTTCCTCCCGGCACCGCGGCCGACCTGGAATTCATCGCGGACAATCCCGGCGACTGGGCCTTCCACTGCCACAAGAGCCATCACACGATGAATGCGATGAACCATGATATTCCCAACATGATCGGCGTGCAGCAGGACAAGGTCGCCGACAAGATCGGGCAGATGTTCCCCATGTACATGGCGATGGGAAATAACGGCATGGGCGACATGACCGAGATGCAGATGAGCGGCCCGCCCAATACGTTGCCCATGATGGGCGGCGACGGCCCCTACGGATCGCTCGAAATGGGTGGCATGTTTACCGTCCTGAAAGTCCGCGAGAATCTCGCGAGCTACGACGATCCCGGCTGGTACAAGGCGCCCGCCGGAACGTCGGCCCGCAAAGTCGATGCACCACCGCAGACTTAGAGGCGAGAGGATAAGTAATGCAATTCGCAAAGTTCCTGGTCTAAGCTGCCTCTCATCCCCGACCCTGTCGGCCACCGTTGGGACAAACTCGGATCCATTCCTCCCGCCCACCATGAGACCCCTGGTCGCTGTCGCAGCCTTGCTGATCTTTGCCGGTTTAAGCTTTGCGGCCGGCGGTTATTTCGGCCCTGAAGTCCGCCAGCTCTTCTCTCCAAAAACGGAAACGTCCGCTCCGGTTACGGCCAACCCCGCGCTTCCCTCCGCCAGTACCGTTCCGGAAAATCCGGCCGCTACGACGCTCGCGCCTGGCGGCGGCAGCGAGGATCTTTCCTCCCTTCTGGATGAGCAAAATCCGTATCTCGAATCGAAAAAGCTAACCGCCTACGCGGACAGCCTTTCCGCCGACGGCGTGGCTCGCGCGGTGCAGGACATGGGTGGCCACACCTCCAACCCCAATCTCTCCGTGGCCCTCCCTATTTTAATGGGACGATGGCTCCAGCTGGACGCCAAGGGCGCGCGGGCCGCGGCGCAAAAAAACACCGATCCCACCATGCGCCGGATGATGCTGGCGAACATTTATGGCGCGCTCGCGGGTGCCGATCCCGACAGCGCCCTGCACGACGCCCAGCAACTGCCCGATAATCAGGAACGGGAGGCAGCCATTGATGCGGTCATCGGCCATGTGACGGCACAAGATCCGGCCAAGGCGCTGGCCATGCGGCAGGGCCTTCAAAATCCGCAGGCCCGACAAAGCGTCTTTGAAATCTTTTCACAATGGGCCAACAAGGATCTGACTCAGGCGACCCAGGCCGCGCTCCAGTTGACCGATTCGCAACAGCGCAACGTCGCCTTGGCGGCCATCTCGGGGAATCTCAGCCAGAAAGACACCGCCTCCGCACTGGCGTGGATCAAGCAACTGCCCACCGAGCAAATGCGCACCAACGCCGAAAGCAGCCTGATCGGTTCGCTTGCCACGAGGGACCCCCAGGCGGCCACGGCCTATATCGATAGCCTGCCCGAGGGCATGGAGAAAAACCGGCTCAGCCAGAGTATCGCTTTTCAATGGGCGCAGAACGACAGCCAGGCGGCCCTGGCGTGGACGCAAAAGCTGCCGCCCTCCCAGTTCAAAAATATCGCCCTGCAACAGATCGTTTCCGCCTGGGCCGAGCACGATCCCAAGAGCGCCGCCGCTTATGCCCAGAGCCTGCCGAACACGCAGCAGAAAAGCAGCATCATCCAGGGTATCGTCAGCCAATGGGCGCAAAACGACGTACAGGGAGCGCTTGCCTGGGCGCAAACGCTTCCCTCCAATCAGGCGAAAAACCAGGCCCTGCAACAAGTCGTGGCCTCCTGGGTCCAGACCGATCCCCAGGCCGCCGAGGCCTACGCGGAAAATCTTCCACCGGGAACAGCGAAGAATAATATGATCGCCTCCGTTGTCTCGCAGGTGGCGAGCCAGGACATCAAGGGCGCGCTCGACCTCGTGAACAAGTTCACCTCCGGCCGGGCGAAGGACAACGCCCTGCAATCTATCGCCTTTCAATGGGCGCAGAATGATCCCAAGGCCGCCCTCGATTATGGCAAGGACCTGCCGGCCGGTGCAGGCCGCAATAATTTTTTAAGATCGGTCGCCTCCCAATGGTTCAGTAGCGACCCGGCCTCCGGCGTGGAATGGCTGAAGGGCCTGCCTGAGGATGCCACCAAGGAGCGCCTGATCGAGGGCGTGGCCTTCCAGTGGGCGCAGAGCGATCCGGATTCAGCGGCTGCCTATGTCTCTTCCATGCCCGCCGGTCAGGGCCGCACCAACCTGATCAACGCCGTCGCCAACCAGATGGCCGGCGACGATCCAGCCAAGGCTCTTACGTGGGCAAATCAACTTCCCGAGGGCGAAAGCAAAACGATGGCCGTGGCCAATGTGGTGAGCCAATGGGCGGCCAACGATCCCGTTGCGGCCGCCACTTATGTCCAGGGATTACCCGAAAGCCCCGCGCGCGACCGGGCCATGCAATCGATCGTGGGCAACTGGGCGCAGAACGATCCCGGCGGCGCGGCGCAATGGGCCGCCAATTTCCCGGAGAGTCCCGGCAAGAATAACGCCTTCTCCATGATCGCGAGCAGTTGGGCCAACGTCGATGCGCCCGGCGCTTCCGATTGGTTGATGCAGCTTCCCGCCGGAGCGCCCAAGGACTCGGCCATCTTCTCCTTCAGCAACCAGATTTTTAACGACGATCCCCAGGATGCCTACACGTGGTCGGAATCAATCGGCGACGCCAATCAGCGCAACAACGATGTCTTCATGATCCTGCACCGCTGGATGCGGAACGATCCCGCCACCGCCACCGCCTTCGTGCAGAAGTCGAGCCTGCCGGATGATCGGAAAAGCAGTTTGCTGCAGAGCCAGCATTAAGAGGCCCTCCAGACTTGCTCCGCCCCGCGCAGGCGTTAGGCTGGACTTCCCATGGCTTACCAGGTTTTCGCGCGCAAATATCGGCCCCAGACCTTCGCCGAAGTGATCGGCCAGGAACCGGTCGTCCGCACCCTGACCAACGCGCTTCGGCTCGGTCGCATCGCACAGGCCTATCTTTTTGTCGGACCGCGCGGGACGGGCAAGACCTCCACGGCGCGCATCCTCGCCAAGGCCCTCGAATGCAGCAACGGCCCCTCCGCCGAGTTCGACCCCAAAGAGGAGCTTTGCCTCGAGATCGCCGAGGGCCGCTCGCTCGACGTGCTCGAGATCGACGGAGCCTCCAACAATGGCGTCGAGCAGGTGCGCGACCTCCGCGACAATGTCCGCTACGCGCCCGCGAAGGGCCGCTACAAAATCTACATCATCGATGAGGTACACATGCTCTCCGGCGCGGCCTTCAACGCGCTGCTCAAGACGCTTGAGGAACCGCCCGCGCACATCAAGTTCATCTTCGCCACGACCGAGGTGCACAAGCTCCCGGCCACGATCCTTTCCCGTTGCCAGCGTTTCGATTTGCGCCGGATTCCCGAGCCGCTGATCCGCTCGCATCTCGCGCACATCTGCGGTCTGGAAAAGGTCGAAGCCGAGCCGGGCGCGCTCGACGCCATCGCCCGCTACGCCGAGGGCGGCATGCGCGATGCCGAATCGGCGCTCGACCAGGCGATCAGCTTTTACGGCGATCGAGTTTCCGAGGCCGACGTGCTTTCGCTTTTCGGCCTGACCGGCTTTGCGCCCGTGGCCACGCTCGGCCGCGCGCTCGCGCAGGGCGATGTCGGCACGGTGCTGAAATCGGCGCGCGAACTCGCCGCTGCGGGCAAGGATCTCGGCAAGCTGAGCCAGGATTTGCTCGGCTTCTTCCGTAATCTCGTTATCTACCAGGTCTCGCCCACCGCGCTGGAAGGCGAGATTTCCACGCCGGAAAAAGCCGTGCTCGATGAGGTCGCGCCTCAGATTTCCCGCACCGCCGCGCTGGGTATTCTCGAGGAACTGAGCCATCTCGAGAGCCGTCTGCGGTACGCGCTTGCGAAGGACGTCGTCTTCGAAGTCGCCCTCATCCAGATGAGCCAGCTCAAGGAGAAGGTCTCGCTCGAAAGCATTCTCGAGAGCCTCGGCGGTGCTCCGGCGGCAGTAGCCGCTCCCACCAAACCGGCGCCGTCCGCGCCTCCTGCCTCCCCTGTCCCAACACCCGCCAAACCGATCGCGACCACGCCGACTCCGGCGGTTTCAGTTGCACCTCCTGCAGTTCCGACGCCGGCTGTCGTAACTCCGCCTCCGACACCACCGCCCGCGCCGAATACCACCGCCGCCGCGCAGGCCGCCTGGACGGCTGCCGTGGAGAAATTCGCGCAGGAACGCCCGCTCGAAGCCGACACGATTCGCGCCGTGCAATTCCATACCTGCAAGGCCGACCTGCTTGAGGTCATGCTGCCGGGTGCGCTGGAAAAAAAGCTCTATTTCCTGCGCAGCCCGCGCAATCTGGAACTGCTCGAGCAATCGCTGGCGGATCAACTTGGCCGCAAGCTGAGTCTCGTCTTTATCGTCGGAGATGGACGCAAGGCGGCGGAGGCCGTGTCCGCGCCAACTCCCACCGTGGCGAGCGCCGAGCCCGGCAAGCCTGCGCCGCCGCCGCCGAACATGAGCCAGGAAGCGTTCCTGGCCGATCCCGTGATCCAGAACGCCTTGAAAATTTTCGAAGCCAAAGTCGTGGCGCCCGCCCGTACTTAACCACCCCAGGAGACTATCGCCATGAACATGATGAAAATGATGAAGCAGGCCCAGGAGCTGCAAGCCAAGGCCGCCAAACTTCAAGCCGACCTCGCCCAGCGCCAGTACAACGCCGAAGCCGCCGGCGGCCAGATCAAGGCCGTCGCCACGGGCGAAGGTCAGCTCGTGAGCCTCAAGATCGATCCCGCCCTGCTCAAGGATGGCGAAGCCGAAATGCTGGAAGACCTGATTGTAACCGCCGTCCGCGAAGCCATCGACAAAGGCAAATCGGACGCGCAAAAGGAACTCAGCAAGCTGATGCCCGCAGGCATGGGTGGCTTGCCGGGATTTTAGTCTCTCGGGTTCAGTTTTTCGAAGTTTGTTTCGGCTTGGACAATAGCGTCTGGGTGGTAGCCGCCGCACGCCGTGCGGTGGTGTCTTTTTGAACGAAGCGAGGAACGTGGGAGCTTTTCCTCTCTCCTCCGTCGCACGGCGTGCGACGGCTACCTCGGAATGCCTCGGAGCTTGCTCCGGGGTTCTTTACTCAGCTTCACTCCGAGCAAAGTGGAGCGCTCGGGCCGTCGAAGCGCCCAACTTCGGTAATTCGAGTTAACGGGAGCTCTACCGGGCGGAAGATTCGTCCAGGCCCTCGACCGCATCTTTTAAAACTTCCAGGGCCCGAATCTCGTCCTCTTCATTGACTTGGACCCGTACGCCATCCAGGGCGGCCCAGGAATTTTGCGCGGCGAACTCATCCGGCACGAACGCCGGAACTCCCGATCCTTCCAGGTGCGATTTGACGATCTCCGCTTCCAACACACTCCTGCAGGTTTGAACGGTGACCATGTCCTAGTATCCCTCGAATTCGGCGAGGTGTCATCTCGCCATTTCCATGACGGCGTTTAGGACCGCCGCAGATTGTGCTCCGTCGTCCCATCCTCCGGAATCAACTCCGTATCGTGCAGCCGCCCGTAATCCACCGTCAGCAAATCCTCATCATCCTCAGAATAAATCTCCACGAAGCGATGCCCCACCCGCACATCGCGCCAAGTGTAATATTTCTGACTTTGCACCGACGCCGGCACCACCTGGTCAATGCACACCACCGAACTCAAAAAGCGCGTCCGGCTCCGCTCCAGGTCCTCCGGCGTCAGCCCATACAGCGGACTTTCCTCGTCGATGATATGCCGTAGCGTCACCGCTGCGGGAAAGGCAATCAACCGCTCGAATTGCAGCTTCAGCGAATGAAACCGCACGACGACCTCCCCGTCCTTCGTCGGCTCCTCGCGCAGCAACATGAACCGGAACTCCGCCTCCGCCATCGCCTGCAGCCGCCCGTTGGCCACTCGCAGCATCAAGCTCGGCTTGCCATCGAATCTTCCCCACACCAGCGAATCGCTGAAAACAATCCGCGCCGTCGGCCGAGAAAACCGGACAAAAATCAGGCCCGTCGTCACCGCCAACCCGAACATCCCCACCATGATCTCCACCGTCGCCACGATGTGTCCGTAAAGCGTCGTGGGGTACATGTGCCCATAGCCCACCGTCGCCAGCGTCTCCACGCTGAAGAAAAACGCATCCGCCGCCGAGTGCGGTCGCATCCCCTCGACGCACCCCGGCCCCGCCACATAGCAGGCTGAAAACACCAAGTTCACCGCCAGATACATGGCCAGGATGAACGCCGCAAACTGCGGCCACCGCAACGTCAGCAGCCAGTGATAAATATCCCGCCACTCCCGATCACCGGCATTGACCCTCCGGAAACGGATTTGTGAAGGACGCGCCGGATTAGCCATGAGCGAAAATATCCTCTACCACTTCAGCAGATACGCAAAAATCAGCGGTGCGACGATCGAGGCGTCCGACTCCACGATGAATTTCGGCGTATCGATGCCAAGCTTGCCCCAGGTGATCTTCTCGTTTGGCACGGCGCCGGAGTAGGAACCGTAACTCGTGGTCGAATCGCTGATCTGGCAGAAGTAACCCCAGAGCGGCACTTCGGGACGCTGCAAATCCTGGTGCAACATCGGCACCACGCAGATCGGGAAATCGCCCGCAATGCCGCCGCCGATCTGGAAGAAGCCGATGGAGCTTTCCTTGCTCGTCTGCGTGTACCACTCGGCCAGTTCCATCATGTATTCGATGCCGGTCTTGACGGTGTGGACTTTCTTCACGTGACCGGAAATGACGTGCCCGGCATACATGTTGCCTAGCGTCGCATCCTCCCAACCCGGCACGAACATCGGCAGGTTCTTTTCCATCGCGGCGAGGAGCCACGAGTTTTTCGGATCGATCTGGTATTCCTTCTTCAGCACGCCCGACGACAAAATCTTGTACATGAACTCGTGCGGGAAAAAGCGCTCGTTGGCCTTGTCCGCACGTTCCCATTCCTCCAGCACGGCCTTCTCGATCCGGCGCATGGCTTCCATCTCGGGAATGCAGGTATCGGTCACGCGATTCATGTGGCGATCGAGCAGGCCCTGCTCGTCGGCGGGGGTCAGGTCGCGGTAATTGGGCACGCGCTCGTAGTAATCGTGCGCGACGAGATTGAAGACGTCCTCCTCGAGATTCGCGCCGGTGCAACAGATCGCGTGCACCTTGTCCTGCCGGATCATTTCCGCGAGCGACAGGCCCAATTCCGCCGTGCTCATCGCGCCCGCGAGCGTGACCAACATCTTGCCGCCCGCCGCGAGATGCGCCTCATAGGCCTTGGCCGCATCGACCAGCGCGGCGGAGTTGAAGTGACGATAATGATGCGTGATAAATTCGCGGACGGGAGAGCTCATGCCGCGCAGTTTAAAGAAGCCCGTCCGCGATGCAAAAGGAATTAGTCACGAAGGCGTGACGATTCCGTGCCGACACGAAAATCAGGCGCTGGTTGAGGCCAGCGCTTTTCCGGAAGGTCGCGCGGCAGACGGCTTGCGCAAGACCCCGTACTTCCGGTTCCAGGCGAGAACGAAGGCGACAAACGCCACCTCGAAACCCGCGAAGACTGCGACGTAACTGAACCCGCCCGTGCCAAAACCATAACTATGCAGCCCCTTGCCCAGCACGAAATTAACGCCATACCACGACATCACTACGGAGAGCAGGCAGGCGACCGCGCCGATGGCGAGTCCGAAACCGCCCCACCAACCCGCCAACCGCCCATGCAGCACGGCGAGATAACAAAGCAGCGTCACCAGCGCCCAGGTTTCCTTCGGGTCCCAGCCCCAGAAACGGCCCCACGAATAATTCGCCCACACGCCGCCGAGGATCGTCCCCGCGGCGAGCAGCAGCACGCCAATCTGCATGGCGCGATAGATGAAGAACTGCACCTCGGCCATCGGTTTCGCGTAGCGCTTGCCCCATAGGCTCATCGTCAGCGCGATATGTCCCAGCGCGGCGGTGAGCACGAAGGCCGCGTAGCTCGACACAATGGTGAGCACGTGGATCGTCAGCCACATGTTGTTCCGCAAAACGGCCGTGAGCGGGTTGATTGAGGCATCGAGAATCGTCGGCTGTGAGTCGGCGATGATCAACGTCAGCACCGAAGCGGGAATACCGGCGTAAAAGAAATAACGCTTGCGATAAACCGCCTCCAAAATCGAGGCGAAGACCATGCCGACGAACGAGACCCAGATCACCGTTTCGTACATGTTCGTCACCGGTGGCCGCCCTGAAATAATCACGCGACAGGCCAGTCCATAGACCTCAAAACCAAGGCCGACCAGGACCAGCGTCCAGGTCAGCCGATAGCCGATCTTCCGCGCCCAGATGGCCGTGAGCAGCAGCGCCAGGATCGCGAAAAGATAGACGATCCACGCCCAGCGGAACGGATGCAGCGTCATGTAATGATGCTCGAACTGGAGCGTCGTCGTCGCCGGATAAAACTGGGGCGCGAGCAACCGCAACGTCTCGACCACCTGCGGCGTCATCGTGTTGAACTGCGCCACGTTATCGGCTCGATACGCGCCTTCCCAGGCGGTGAATTTCTGCACCGCGTCATCGGCCACGGGGCCGTTATTCAGGCGCGCATCCTCCTTCGTTGCCGGCCACATCTTGAAGTTCGCCGAGACATCCTGGATCGCCGACCAGCGCCCGCCCTCGGTCGTGGGATTCGGCACGATCATCTGCTTCTGGCCGTTCACGCAGTCCTGGAAAAGCCGCAACCGTTCGCCAAGATGCTCCGCTTCCTTTTGGATGCTGGTCAGGCTGTCGACCTTGTCCGCCTGCCGTAGTTTTTGCGCCTGGTCGAGCAGGTCCATCAACGCGGGCTGGCTGACCAGTTCCTTGTAGGTGAAAAGCTTGCGATCTTCCGGCAAGCCGAACTGCTTCTTCAAGGCCAGGAAATTGAGCATGATCGCCGGCTTCTCGTCCCAACCCTCGGGCTTGAACCAGAGATCGAGCATCACCTGTTCGGGCGTCAGCTTGATCGGATTCTTATCGTCATCCAGCACGGGCGTGCCATCGGCATTTTCCAGCGGCAGGGAACTCGTGCCGCTCATGGTCAGCAAGATTTCCCGCGCGAAAGTCGTGAACGGCTTTTTACGGCCATGATCCTGCACGGCCAGGGTCGCGAGGGCGTTGGTGTCGAGCGGAACCGCCTCGGCGCGGACCAGGGAGCTTTGCGCGACCAGCCAGGCCGCGCTCAGGATTAAAATGGAGGGAATCAGTCGCATAATTATTTTTGCCATACCCAAAAGAAATTCACTTCGCCGCCTCCGGTTCCTCGCGCCCGGAACGCTCCTGGGGCGAGCGTTTCGGCATGAAATAAAACATCAACGCGATGCCGCAGCAAATGCCGATCGAGCCGGTCCACTTCAACGGCCAGCCGGGATCGTAGAGCACCTGCAGCGTTGTCTCATTCAGGTTCTGCGGATTCCAGTTCGCCTGGGAAAATTTGTAGTTCCAGCCCAGCAGCGAGCGCCAGAAATCGCCCGGAAACATCGCGGGCGAATTCATGAACGCCTGGTCCTGCCGCGTCCGGCCCGTCGTGGGATCGTCGAAGCGAAGCGTGCTGATGAAGTTCGACGGCGTATCGGTTCCCTCGTCTCGCGGCACCTCGAAATTCAAGAGCGTAATCCGGAATGAAAGCGGAATCGTCCGCTGACCGAAACCGACCTGCGCGAAATCGTTCCCCGCGAAAATCTCGCGAAAAGAGCCGCCCGGAATCCACTCGACCGGGCCGCTGCTGCCATCGGGCGCGAGCAAGTGGGCGCGGATGCCCGGTCGCGTCTGCGCCGCCAGCATCGGCGGCACTTTGCCGACGGCTTCCTTCACCTCGCGATGCAGCTCCGCATGCGCCAACACGTCGTCCACTTTCGCCTCCCACTTCGACCAGCCGAGATGAATGCTCTCGCCCTGGGCCACCGTTCCCCGTCCCTCGATCTTCCCGGCGCGTTCCAGTTCGTAAACAAGCCGTCCCGGTTCCTTCGCCAAGGCCACGCGCATAATCAGACCTTGCGCGACCGGCAGCGGCGGTGCCTGATCGGCCGGCTTCGACACGGCGGGCGGCAGCAGCTTCGAGGGGCCGGTGATCTGGACCAGGATGACAGGGTTGCGCGGTTGATCGGAAAGCGAAACGGGCTGGCCACCCTTCACCTCGAAATCGGGCCAGTACTTGGCCACGCGAAAGAGCACCGGATCGCCATCGCCCGCGAGGCTTTCCCACTTCGATTGCAAGTCATGCAAGGACCAAGTGCGGCTGGTCCCGGCGGAATTCGCCACGACCACCTGCAGGTCTCCTCCTGCACCGGTGGCAGGGACCAACTTGAAGCCATAGCCAGAGTAAGCATCGCTGTCCGTATCGAGAATCCCCTGCAGAGCCTTCTCGAAAACCATCTGCGTTTCGTGAAAGGGCGTGGCATCCCGCGCGGCCCGCGGCGGGGTCGGCACAGGCGCGGGTGGCGGCAGCGCGATCGGATGCGCCTCATCCAGCGAGGCGACCATCTGCACCCGGGCCATCCCGAAGAAATCAAACGTCGAGGCGTCGTCGTTGAACATCAAGGTCGCCGGAACATTCTGACCCATGCCCGCATTGACGAAATGGAGCGCCACACCGGCGGGCGCAATCGAATCGGCAGAGGCGGCCAGTTGGTCATCCGGCACCAGGTTATCCGTCACGCGATCGACCACCAACCGCAAGGCGCTGTTTTCCAGCGGCAGGGTCAACGGGTGCTTTTCCGTGGGCGGACGCAGGTCGGTATCGATCGGCATTTCCCCATGCACCCCACCGGAGGTCGCGATGGTCAGGACGTTATCTCGCATGAAGAGCCGGCTCTCCGGCGGCTTCGTTTTATCGAGCGTCACGAAGGCTTCGAAGCCGAGCGTCTTCCCAATCACCGCGCCGGACAGGAGCAGGATAATTCCCGCATGCGTCACCACGAAACCGAGATGCTTCCGCTGCCATGGCCAGCGGGTCAGTGCCGCGCAAAGCAGATTCAACGCGAGCCCCATCAGCCAGAAATTGAACCAGGCCGCGTTATAGATGTAGTAACCGGCGACCTTCGAATCGAACTTCGACTCCATGATCGTGGCGAAGGCGATCGCGCCCGCGATGGTGATGAGCAGGATGACCGCGAGATTCAGCGAGCCCAGCAAATAGACCGCCGTCCAGAACGTGGAACTTTTCCGCTGCTGGCGGATTTCCGCCCGGCGCAGGGCTTCCGGGGACGGTTTGGGATGGGCAGTCATGGGTGGGGGCGAGCACCCTATCATCGCCTTTTGGGCAGGCGCAACCAAGCCAAAACGCCCTGCGTCCTGAGGTATAAGCCCTGCTTGGGAGGGCCCGCCCACTCTTACTAAAGGCCCCCCGTCACGAACTAGCGTTTGACTCTCCCGCCCCAGCTTTGGATATTGGTTGCCCGACATGCACGCCTCCCTGCCCCATTCTTTTTCCCCCGGGGGGAAACCACGCGCGCGTTATCTCTGGCCGCTCCACCGCTTCGCCTGTTTCTGCGCGGGCGCGATCCTGTTCCTCATCTGCATCGGAGGTCTCGTCACGAGCCACGAGGCGGGGATGTCCGTGCCCGATTGGCCGAATACCTACGGCTATAACATGTTCTTTTTCCCATGGCAGGATTGGGTGGGGGGCATCTTCTTCGAGCATTCGCACCGGCTCGTCGCCGCGGGAGTCGGCGTGTTACTCACCATCCTCGCCATCGCTCTTTGCTTCCAGGGGCGGATCTGGCTCCGGTGGATGGGCCTTGCCGTGCCGATCTTCATCGCGCTGGAAGGCACCCTCGGCGGACTGCGCGTCGTGTTGCGGGAAGATCAGATCGGCATCTTTCACGCCTGTCTGGCGCAGGCGCTCTTCATCGCCGTCTCGCTCATCGCTCTTTTTACGTCCCGCTGGTGGATCGAGGCGCGCCCGGCCATCACGCCTTACCAATGGCGGGGGCGCACGCTGGCCATCACCGCGCTGATCTTCGCGCAACTCATGGTCGGCGCAACCATGCGCCATGAGCACGCCGGGCTTTCCATCCCGGATTTTCCCCTCGCCTATGGCCAAGTCTGGCCCAAAATCGATTCCCCGTCCGTGGCGAAGTACAATCTGGAACGGCTCAAGCATAACCAGCCACCCACCAATGCGCTCTATATCAACATGCAGATGGTGCATCGCGTCGGCGCGGTGCTGATCACGGTCGCCATTCTCGCCGCCGCCGCTGCCGCGTGGCTCACGCCTGGTACGGCTCCCGTCCTGCGTCGCTGGAGCGCCGTTTGGGTCGGCCTCGTTTTCGTTCAATTCGCCCTCGGCGCTTTTACCATCTGGACCAACAAGGCGGCGGATGTCGCCACCACGCACGTCGCGGTCGGCGCGATGACGCTCGTCACCGGGGCGCTGCTCACCGCCATGAGCTGGCGATTGCAATCGCGCACCGAACTAGCCACCCGCGGAGCCACGTGAACCCCGCGACCAGTTCCGTCCCGGTCGCGCCGCCTGTTCCAGCGGTGGCCGTCATGGGCACGGAGGACACCTCCCTCGCCACCGCTTTCTCGGAGCTGACGAAGGCCCGCCTGACCGTGATGGTGCTGCTCACCACGCTCGCCGGATATTTCCTCGCGAATGTCGGCGCGTTCGATTGGATCCGGCTGATCCATACCCTTGTCGGCACGGCGCTGACCGCCATCTGCTCATCGATTCTCAATCAGGCCCTGGAGCGTCGCACCGACGCCCTGATGCGCCGGACCGAGCAGCGTCCGTTCGTTACGCGCCGCCTGCCGTTGACGCCCACGGTCCTCGGCGGCCTCGTTCTCGGCGCGTTGGGGCTCGGCGAACTGACGTGGTTCGTCAACGGACTCACCGCGTTCCTCGCCGCCTCAACGTTGATCATTTACGTGCTGGTCTACACGCCGCTCAAGCGCCTGACGGCGCTCAATACGCTGGTTGGAGCCATTCCCGGCGCGCTTCCGCCGCTCATCGGCGCGACCGCCGCGCGGGGCGAATTCAGCGCCGAAGGCTGGGCGCTCTTCGCGCTGCTCGGCCTCTGGCAATTGCCCCACTTTTATGCCATCGCGTGGCTGTACCGAGAGGATTATCAAAGCGCGGGCCTCCGCATGGTCTCGGTCACCGATCCGAGTGGAAAGCGAACCGGCCTCCACGCCGTGGTCTCATCGCTCGTGCTCCTGCCGGTCAGCCTTCTTCCGGTCTGGACCGGGCATTCCGGCTTGGTTTACGGCCTCCTCGCGAGCGTGCTTTCGCTGGGCTTCGTGCTCTTTGCCATTCGCTTCGCCAGGAACCCGAACCGGCCCACCGCCCGCGCCCTTTTTCTTTACTCGATCACTTATCTGCCGTTGGTGCTGATCGCGTTGGTGGTCGATCGGCTCATTTAGCTCCGATCACCTGCATCCCAAAGTGGATCCAAAGCGGAAGCGTGATGATCGCCGCGGCTGAGGTCGCAAAAATCACCTGCAACGCCACGGGCACATGTCCTCCGTGATGCCGCGCGAGCACGAGCGAGAAGACACCCGCTGGCATCGCCGCCTGCACGACCAGGGTTTCCTTCAAATCGGGCGAGACCGGAAGCAGCCACGCCAGCAACACAAAGCCCACCGGGCAAACCAGATTCCGGACCAGCACCGAAAGCCCCATCACTTTCGCGCCGCGTGTCCGCCGGAACTCCTCCCAGAAATCGGCCATGGTCGCCCCGATCAAAAGCAGCGCGAGCGGAATCGAACAGACGCCGATCAAATGAATGGTCGCGAGCAGCACCTTCACGGGCCAGCCCCACACGGCCGCGTTGAGGGTCGCGTCGTCGAGCCGGAGGCCGAAGCAGGCGGTCAACAAATTGATGCCCACGCCGAGGATGATGGCGCGCACCGGAGTCGTCAGCACGCGGCGCCATTCCTTCCAAAACGACCGCCCTTCCAGCGTGCCGAATCCCACCATCCAAAACGCGGTCTCCGTCCCCAGGTTGAAGAGAAACAGCACGGCCAGCGCGCTCGGCCCGTAGAGCACATCGATCAGCGGAATGGGAATATAACTGTAATTGAAGATGCCCGCCGTGAAGGCAAATGTCCGGGCCTGTGGGCCATGCGGAAGACGCCAAACCCTCGCCACCAATGCGGCCACGGCCACACCGCCCGCCGTACAAATAAAGCCGAGCAGCGGGCTCCAGATGAGATTACTCCAGTGCCGCAACGCCTCGCTCGCCACGACGTGATCCAGGATTAGGGCCGGCAGCAATAGATGCACTGCCAGGTTAAGGAGCGTCTGGTCGGCCTTCTCGTTCAGCAGTCCCCGGCATCGCACCGCCGCGCCGACGCTCATCAGGAAAAAAAGCGGGATGACGCTGCCCAGGATTTTCAGATATTCCGACATGGAACCGGAAAAGAAAGCACGTCGGCGACTGAAAGCAAAGCGCGCGAATCTCAGTTTTTTTTCAAAACTTCCTCCAACCTTCTCTTCAATACCCGCAAATAGGAAAAGCGCAGCGACCAGGTCCGCGTCGCATACGACTTCCCGTGCCGACCGAGAAAATGGGCCCATTTGAAATGAGTCCCCCGAATCGCGCGGTTCCACATCCGGCAGTTCCGGTGGAAAAACGTCCCGCAGGGATCCCACGGTTTCGGAGACCCCATGAAGTGATAAATTCCATCGGCCGCCTCCACCCGCCGGGTCTCCGGCGCGAGGATGATATTGAACTTTCTCGGCAGGTGATAAAAGGTCCGGGCAAAAAGCGCATTCATGATCGTCTGGTCATGTGACTTGAGCAGGGCGTCGTGTTTGCGCCCGAACTCCAGTGCCTGAGCGCCCAGTTTCAATTCTCTCCAGCGCGCCGCGTTGAGAAGCAGGACGCCCGCATTGAAGCAATCGTCCTCATCCGTCAGGCCAATCTTCAGATAGAAATCACGGTCCAGGCTCCATGAAACCGTCTCTCCTGCGATGCCTCCCAATGGCGCGTCTCCGAGCGGAAGCGCAAACATCTCGCAGATATCGGTCTGCACGATCAAGTCGGCATCGAGGTAAAGAATCACCGGCGCATCGGCCAGCAGATCGGGCAGCTTGAGCCGCAGATAGGTCGTGCGATCGCCATGGAGCGACTTGAGATCCTGAAACTCGGAGAGATCCATCTCGTGGAACTGGAGACGCCCCACTCCACCGGCATCATCAACCGTGCCCTTCAATTCCGCCCGCCCCTCCTCATCGATCCCGGAGATGAAAAGATGGAGCGAAACCTTCTCCCGCGCGCCCAGGCTCCGGGTCAGGGAAGCCAGCGTCGCGTGCAATCCCGGCAGTAGCGAACCGTTGCAACAAAGCGCAATGGAGAAGTCGGAGTTCACAGGGGTGGCGCCCAATGAACCATAGAGACGAAATGGATACCAGTTCCGTTGTTCCCCCGCCTCGCAATGGTACTGGCCCTGGCGCCTCCGGGTGGCTTAAATCGTGCTTAACCCTTTTTTCCATGCCCCTCCCTCCCGCTTCCGTTCCCTCCTTCGTACCCGATGCAAGTCCCACCCGGCACGCCGACTTGCGGGCCTGGGTCGAGGAAATGCGGGACCTCTGCCAGCCCGACCAAGTCTACTGGTGCGATGGCAGCGAGCGCGAAAGGGAACAGCTCACGCAAGAGGCGGTCGATCAGGGCATCCTCATCCGGCTCAACCAGGAAAAGCTTCCCGGCTGTTATTACCATCGCTCCAACCCGAACGACGTCGCCCGCGTGGAGGATTGCACCTTCATTTGCACGCGCACGCCGGACGCGGCGGGCCCGACCAATCACTGGATGGCGCCCGCGGCCATGTACGAGAAGCTTTACGATCTCTGCCGCGGCGCGATGAAGGGCCGCACGATGTACGTGGTGCCCTATCTGATGGGTATGCCCGGTTCGCCGCTGACCAAGGTTGGCGTGGAGCTGACCGACTCGATCTACGTCGTGCTCAGCATGCGCATCATGACGCGTATGGGACAGGTGGCCTGGGACGAACTGGGCGCAAACGGCAAGTTCACCAAAGGACTGCACAGCATGCTCGACCTGAATCCCGAGCGCCGGTTCATCGCTCACTTCCCGCAGGATAACACCATCATCTCGGTCGGCTCGAATTATGGCGGCAACGTGCTTCTCGGGAAAAAGTGCCTGGCGCTGCGGCTCGGTTCCTACCTGGGTCGCATCGAAGGTTGGATGGCCGAGCACATGCTGATTCTCGGCGTCGAATCGCCCACGGGCGAAAAGAATTACGTGGCGGCGGCCTTCCCCAGCGCCTGCGGCAAGACGAACTTTGCCATGCTCATCCCGCCGAAACAATTCGCGGGCTGGAAGATCACCACGGTCGGTGACGATATCGCCTGGATGCGGCCGGGGCCCGATGGCCGGCTCTACGCCATCAATCCGGAGGCCGGTTACTTCGGCGTGGTGCCCGGCACCAATTTCAAATCGAATCCGAACGCGATGATCTCGATGTCGAAGGACACGATTTACACGAACGTCGCGCTGACCCCCGATGGCGACGTCTGGTGGGAGGGCAAGGACGGCGAACCGCCTGCGGAATGCCTCGACTGGCAGGGCCGGCCCTGGACTCCCGCCTCAAAGGAAAAGGCGGCGCATCCCAACAGCCGTTTCGCCGCGCCCATGCAGAACAATCCGGCGCTGGCCCCCGAGGCGAACGATCCCAACGGCGTGCCGATCAGCGCGTTGATTTTCGGCGGACGCCGCGCCACCACGTTGCCGCTCGTTTTCCAGGCCTTCAACTGGATCCACGGCGTCTATGTCGGCGCCACGATGGCCTCGGAAACCACCGCCGCCGCGACCGGCGGCGTGGGCCAGGTACGCCGCGATCCGATGGCGATGCTGCCTTTTTGCGGTTACAACATGGGCGATTATTTCCGCCACTGGCTCCGCATGCGAAAGTTGCTGAAACGTCCGCCCAAAGTTTTTCACGTGAACTGGTTTCGCAAGGGGAAGGACGGCAAATTTCTCTGGCCCGGTTATGGCGAGAACATGCGCGTGCTCAAGTGGATCGTCGACCGCTGCCGGGGCCGCGTTCCCGCCTACGAAACGCCAGTGGGCTGGATGCCGGAACCGGAGGACATCGATATCACCGGGCTGGAAGTCAACGTCGCCGAACTGACCGAGGCGCTGTCGCTGGATGTGGAGGAATGGAAGCGCGAGGTCCTGTTGCAGGACGAGCTGTTCTTCAAGCTCTACGCTGACCTGCCGAAGGAACTGATCTTCCAGCGGGAACTGCTGATCTCGCGGCTTTAATCTCGGCGGCTCAACTTCCCGTCGCAGGCGGCTTGCAGAAGGTAGCCATCGACCGCCGGGCGACGGTCGGATCAGAAAGGCACTGCCGCCGGTCGGCAGCTACCTCTTGACCGTGGATCGAAGCATGACGGATGAGGTTGTCGTGCTGCCTTTTTTCGGAGACGCTTTGCCTATGCGAATCCTCACTCTTCTCGCTTTTTCTTTCGCCCTTCAAACCGCGCTTCACGCCGACACTTACTACGCCATTCAGGATCTGCCCAAGGCCCAGGCCGAGGCGCAACAAAAGCATCTTCCTCTCGCGTGGCTGAGCAGCAATCTCGCCGACCTCTCCGATGGCAATCTCACGGCGGGAAGTGAGTCCGACCTCACCCAGATGGCTCTGAAAGATTTGCAGGACGTGAGCGTGGTCATCTTCATCAACGCCAATGCCGGAGAGATGACGAAGACGCCCGACATCGTTCATCACCAATTTTCGCAATACGACGATGGCGACCTGGCCAACCACGCAAACTACATCACCCCCAAGATCGTCTTCTCGACCCCGGACCTGAGCAAGACCTTGGGCCGCGTCTCCTACACCGACATGAAATCGAGCCGGGACGCCGCCATCGCCTCCGCGCTGCAAATCATCAAGAACAATCCCGATGACCAGGCCGCCCTGGCTCCCCCAGCCGCGCCCCAACCGCCGCCAACGAGCGCCACCTCTCCCAGCGCGCCAACCATCAGCGCCTCCTCCGGCGTGGTCACGTCGCTTTCCTCGCAAATCTCCGACTACCTGATCTACATCATCCCCGGCGTGATTCTCCTGATCATCCTGGTGGGTCTTCTCGCCTGGTACGCCCGCCCTGACGATACCCCCCCGTCGTCCTGATCATGCTTCCCTCGCTGCTCACGCCTGTTCCCGGTCCGCACTCGCGCGCGCTCGCGGTGGAATTGCGCGCGCACGAATCGCAGAACGTCACCTACGTCTCGCCCCGCTTTCCCGTTTTCTGGGAGAAAGCGCATGGCGCGAATGTCTGGGATGTCGATGGCAACCGCTTCCTCGATCTCACCAGCGGCTTCGGCGTGGCCAGCCTCGGTTATACGCCGCCGCAAATTGTGGAGGCGGCGCAGGACCAGGTGGCGCGCCTTTACCATGCGATGGGCGACGTCCATCCGACGGCGGAAAAAGTGGCGCTTTGCCGCCAGCTTTCGCAGCTCACCTTCGAGCAATGGCAACTCGGCCCCGGCAAAGTCATCCTGACCAACTCGGGTAGTGAGGCGGTCGAGGCGGCGCTGAAGACGGCATGGCTCGCCACGAAACGGCGCGGCGTATTGGCCTTTACCGGTGGCTACCATGGCCTCGGTTACGGCGCGCTAACCGTCACCGGCCGCGAACTTTTCCGTGAACCGTTCGCCGGGCAACTCGCCGATTTCGCGAGCTTCCTTCCCTTCCCCGATTGCCAGCATTGTCCATGGCTGACGACGAACCGCGAGCCCTCCGCATGCCTGCCCGATTGCATGAACGCCTTTCTGCGGCAGGCGGAAAAGCTTCTCGAGAAACGGACCATCGGCGCGATCCTCGTCGAACCGGTGCAGGGCCGGGGCGGTGAAGTCGTACCCCCGGCGTGGTTCCTCCCGTTGCTGCGCGCCCTTGCCGATCAATTTGGCGCGCTGCTGATCTTCGATGAAATCTATACCGGCTTTCATCGCACGGGACGTCGTTTTGCCTGCGATCATGGGAACGTCCAACCCGATCTCATCTGCCTCGGCAAGGCGTTGACCAGCGGCTTTCCGCTGGCCGCGTGCGTCGGCACGGCGCTCGTGATGGATAAGGCGTGGCCCGAATCGACCGGCGAGGCCCTGCATACCAGCACCTTTCTCGGCAATCCGCTCGGCTGCCGCATGGCGCTTCAATCGCTCGAACTTCTGGAGACGGAACCCTGGAGCGAACGTGTCGAGGCACTGGGAAATCATCTGCGAACCGGGCTGCTTCAACTTCGGGACACGTCAAAAATCTGGGGCTCGATCCGCGGGCTCGGGCTGATGCAGGGCATCGAGGTTCTGGACGAGACCGGTCAACCGGATCCGGCGCGCGCGGGCGGACTCATCGAAGAGATGCTGGCGCGCGGGCTGATTATTTTGAGCGGCGGCGTGAGGCAGAATGTACTCTCCTTCACGCCGCCCTTTGTCATCGAAAAAGAGGAAATCGATTTTGCGCTGGGCCTTTTGCGGAGCGCTTCTTCTCTCCCTTCGGAATGACCGGAGCCTGAACCACTTTCAAGTAAAAGAACCCCGGAGCAAGCACCGGGGCATTCCATGGTAGCCGTCGCACGCCGTGCGACGGAGGAGAGAAGAAAAGCTTCCACGCTCCGCTCTTTCTTCGCCAAGACACCACCGCACGGCGTGCGGCGGCTACCACCCGGGCCGAAGCGAGCTTCGGGGACCAGACACACGTGCGACAAGATCAGCTCAGTTGCCTTTTGCCGAGGCGAAACTGATCCTTCGACAAGCTCAGGATGACATAGAAAAAGAAGCGATAATCTCTTTTTAAAAAAGGTCTAAGGCGCGGAAGGGCGCGCACGCCAAAAGACCACCGTCGCCTTGTCGCGGTAGACGACTTTCCACTCGGGAAGCAAGGAGAGGATTTGGCCGAGCGGCAAATAGGCATCGAGAATCGCCGAATCGAAATGCCCCTTATCCAGCGTATCGCGCCAACTGGGCGCGCCGTTGTAAAGATCCACGAAGGAGAAAACGGTCGCGTCTCCATAGAAATCACCGCGATCATCGAAGCTGACGCGAAAATCGGGACGCAAATTCCAGAGCAACGGTCCCGCGTTCCAGGTCGTGACCAGGGGACGTTCAAAACGATCCGGATGATCTTTGATGAAGGCGATCGCTTGCGGCGTGATGCTTTGCCCGATCTGGATGCGTTTGACCAGCGGTGTCTTCACGAAGAGCACAGCCACGAAGAGCGCGAGAAGAAGACTCAGCCACGCATCGCCCCCGGCCAGACGTTGCTTGGCCTGAAATCGTTCCATTCGGTCCTGCAGCCAGGGCCACCAACGGCCGCGCAGAAGCACTTCCAAATCGCGCGCGATCGGCACCGTGGCGATCTCGATCAGCAACAAGACGTGACGCTGCGCCTTGAGACCTTCATAGAGAAAGAAGAACACCGGCAGCGCGGTTTCCCAGCGCCAGAGCGAGGCGCGCCGGATCGTGCGAGCGCTGAAAATCACGACCAACAGAAAGAGCACCGTAATCGCCGACATGCTTGGGAGGGAAAAATTGGGCTCCGCGTACTCATTCCAAAGCGCGAAACTTTTATAGGTCGTGGCGAAGAGAAAAATCTTGTGATGCAGCTCCCAGCCCCAGGGATTGAACCAGGTCGCCACGGTGCAGAGCAGAAAAAGTCCGATCCACGGAATAGCCGGCGCCTCCTCGCCATCGACTCGCTTCAAAATGCGATCCACCAATCGTCCCGTCACGGAAGTGGCAAGGAAAACCAGCGCGGCCGCCCATCCGGCGTGCAGATTCGCCCAGGCCACAAATACGATCGGCAGGATGATCCAGTCGCGTTTCAACGGAACGCGGCGGCCATACCAAACCTCCACGACCAGGGCCATGAAAAGATAGGTCAAGAGCAGGGGCCGCACCGAGTAGTGAAGGTGAAGCGTCAGAAATGCCAACGACGTGACGAGCATGACCACCTTGAAGGAGAATCCCGCCTGCAAAAGAGTCCGGTAAATTCCCAGCATCGTGGCCGCAAATAACGCCGTGCCAAAGGCACAAACCAGGCCAAGACCGCCGAGCCGATTCAGTTCGGCGATTGTCGCCTCGAATCCCCATTCGTAATCTATCCAGGGTTGCCCGGCGTGGGTGAAGCTGAGTGGGTCGGTCCGAGGGACCCGATGGGTATCCAGAATGGCTTCTCCGGTGCGCAAATGCCGTCCCACCGATGGATCGGAAAAAAGCTGCTCCGGGCCGGCGAACATGGCCAGTTCAATGGACAGAAAAAGAAAAAAGCCGAGAGTGGGCAACCACCAGGTCGGCTTCGGAGCAGCTTCGAACATCGGCTCAGGTTAGGCGCTACTGGAAAAACCTGTCACCGGGAATTCCATCCCGGCCATCTTCCCGATCAATGACGCTTAGGAACCTGTCTGGGTACGTGCCACCTGCTCATTGATGATCGTGGAATAAATATTAAAGGTCGTTCCTCCCACCGCCGAGAGAACCGCCACGGCCACAATCGCCAGAGCAGCAATGATTAAGGCGTATTCCACCAGGGTTTGTCCCCGGCGTTGACGACGTGCCTTTGCTTCGGACCATTTTTGGTAGATCACCATAGTCCAATCTTAACCATGGTTAATCTATTTATGCAATAAACATGTGCAAAAAAACACCGAGATGGAGGGATCTGGCCTTTGAAGCCGGGAAGCCGGGAAAGCACAGTCTGATCTCGAAATCCTCGAAGAGCGGGGTTATGCTCCGCGTTTCCATGCCCACCGTCTTCATTAAAACTTATGGCTGCCAGATGAACGTCCGCGACTCGGAACAGGTCGCCCGCGATCTGGCTGGCCGTGGCTATGAAATCGTGGAGAAGGAGGAGATGGCCGATGTCGTGCTGCTGAATACCTGTTCCGTGCGCGACATGGCCGAGCAAAAGGCGATCGGCAAAATGCAGACGCTGGAAGGGCGCAAGAAGCATCGCCAGCATCAGTTCACCGGCCTGCTTGGATGCATGGCGCAGAGCCGGGGCGCCTCCCTGCTCGAGGAATTGCCGGAGGTCGACCTGATTCTCGGCACGCAAAAATTCCACGAGGCGGGCCGCCATATCGACGCCCTCTTTGCCCAGCGCCGCGAGAACCCTGCCGCCCCGCGCGCGCGCGTGGTGGATGTCGCGGAGGAAATCGGCTCCCAAAATACCATCCGTGACCACCTGCTCGCGCCCAAACAAGTCACCGCGTTCGTCTCGATCATGCAGGGCTGTAACATGCACTGCACGTTCTGCATCGTCCCCAGCACACGCGGGGCGGAGCGTTCCCGGCCCATCGCGGAAATCGTCTCCGAGGTCGAGTCGCTCGTGGGCCAGGGCGTGAAGGAGGTCACGCTTCTCGGGCAAATCGTCAATCTCTATGGCCGCCACGAATTTCCGACCGTGGAGGGCCGCACGCCCTTCGCGCAACTCCTGCACGCGGTCAGCGCCGTGCCGGGGTTGCAACGCCTCCGCTTTACCTCGCCCCATCCGGTCGGTTTCAAGAGCGATGTCGTGGCCTGCTTCGGCGAATTACCGAACCTCTGTGAGCATGTCCATCTGCCGATGCAATCGGGCAGCGACCGCATTCTCAAAGCCATGCATCGCGCCTACACAGGGGCCGGATATCTGCGCCTGATCGAGAAGCTGCGGGCCACGCAACCGAAGATTGCCTTCACGACCGACATCATCGTCGGCTTTCCGGGCGAGACGGAGGAAGACTTCCGCCAGACCTACGATCTCGTCAGGGAGGTCGCCTTCGACAACGCCTTTGTTTTCCGTTACTCGCCCCGGCGCGACACGCCCGCCGCGATCATGGACGGCCAATTGCCCGAGGAAGTCAAAATGGAGCGCAACCAGGAACTGCTCCGCCTGCTTGACGAGATCGCCGACCGGCGGGTGAAAAACCTGCTCGGCCGTGAAGAGGAGATTCTGGTTGAAGGCGAGAGCCGCACCAATGCGCAGCGTTACCAGGGGCGGACCCGCACCAACCGGCTGGTACTCATCGAGGCGAATGAACGTTGGCGCGGCGAGATCCTTCCCGTCCGGCTGACCGAGTCGACCGGCTTTACTTATTACGCGGAACCGATGTTGCAACCGGAAACCGTGGAGTAGCCGCGGCCAGAAAAGTAACGTTTCGGCGACGAGCGCCTAAGTTGAGGTGCTTCCATTGACAGGCTTTCGCCCGTCTCTAACTTTTTCTTAATTGGTCTTCGAAATCCCCGAAGCCCTCAACCGGAGAATACTCATGCTCGTCGCGCAAATCTCGAAAGCAGGCGGTCCGTTCGAACTCGTGGAACGTCCCATCCCGAAGCCCGGCCCCGGTCAGGTCCTGATCAAGATCGAGGCCTGCGGCGTCCGCCATAGCGACCAGGTCTTCAAGGAGGGGCAATGGCCCGGCATGAAGTTTCCCTGCGTCCCCGGTCATGAAGTCGCGGGCCGGGTGGAGGAAAACGGCCCCGGTATCACCCGCTTCAAGCCGGGCCAGCGCGTCGGCGTGGGCTGGAATGGCGGCTATTGCACTCATTGCGATCCGTGCCGCGAAGGCGAGTTTCCTTATTGTACCACTGGCGGAACGACCGGAGCCAGCTTCGACGGCGGCTATGCCGAATACATGGTCGCACCCGAAACGGCGGTGGCCGCGATGCCCGAGGGAATCGATGCGACCGAAGCCGCGCCGCTGCTTTGCGCGGGCATCACCACGTACAATGCGCTCCGCAATTCCGGCGCGAAATCGGGCGAGTTGGTCGCGATCCAGGGCATCGGCGGCTCGGCCATCTGGCCGTCCAATTCGCGCGCCAGAGTGGTTTCCACACCGTCGCCATCTCACGCGGCGCGGATAAGGAAGCGCTTGCCCGGGAACTGGGCGCGCACGATTACATCGACGATGCCAAGGGCGATGCCGCCAAGCAATTGCAGGCCATGGGCGGAGCCAAGGTCATTCTCGCCACCGCGCCCAATGCGAAGGCGATCAGCGGACTCACAGCGGGCCTCAAGTACAAGGGCAAGCTGCTCATCGTCGCCGCCGCGCACGATAACGTCGAGGTCTCGCCGCTGCTGTTGCTCATGGGCAGCCGCTCCGTTTCCGGCTGGTACAGCGGTTACTCCAAGGATTCGGAAGACACGCTCAACTTCAGTCTGCAAACCGGCGTGCGACCCAAGATTGAAGTCTACCCCCTCGCCCAAGTGAACGAGGCCTATGAACGGATGCTCAGCAACAAGGCGCGGTTTCGCGTGGTGTTGAAGATGTGAACGGATTAACGGAATTGAGAATTCCCTCCCAACCCATGCAGGTTGGATTCAAGGTCTGTTTTTGGTTTTCGTTCGTTCTGGCCCTTATGGGTTCAGGTCTCGGCGCCATGGTTGGCGGCTATTACGAATGGTACTTGATCGTCGCTATATTTGCGGTTCCTGGACTCTTCGTTAAAAGTCGAACATACAAAGCGGCAGCTCTGCTTATCGCCTGTGCCTACTTATATTTTTCCTATCAAGATTACCTCGCAGGAGCACAACACGAGGTGCAGATGATTAAGGCGACACAAAAATCCGAAAATATGAATCGCTGATGGCGCGTAAAAACACTGGCTGCGGGGGGGCTAGAGAGACCGCCGCAACGGTCTGAACTAGGGGCTGTTAAAAAAGGCCCATTCTCAAAAATTTCTGTCATCCTGAGCTTGTCGAAGGATCAGTTCTGATTCGGTCAAAAACCAGAGGCAACCGACCTGATCCTTCGACAAGCTCAGGATGACTGCCTTTTTCGGCAAGCTCCTACCGCCGCCGCACGCCAAAGCTATAGCCCTTGCCGGCGCGACCGCCGCGGACGTTGCCGGCCTTGCCGACGACGTGCTTCTTGTTGTCGTCGAGCGCGAGCGAGTAGACGTATTTGAAATTCTCCAACTTCTTGCGCTCGATTTCCTGGCCGATGAAGCGCTCGATCGCGGCGACATCGGGACCTTCCTCCGCCGTCATCAGCGTGAAGGCGTCGCCCTCCGCCTGCGCACGACCGGTGCGGCCGATGCGATGGACATAATCCTCGGGATGCTGCGGCACGTCGTAATTGATCACGTGGCTGATGCCCGTGACGTCGATGCCGCGTGCGGCGATGTCGGTCGCAACCATGACCTCATACTTGCCGCTGCGGAAACCTTCCAGCGCCTCGATGCGCTCGGTCTGCGAGCGGTTCGAATGCATCACCGCGACGGTGTGCTGCGCGCTTTCCAGCCGCGAGGCAATGCGATCCGCATTGTGCTTGGTGCGGCAGAAAATCAGGACGGAATGGAAATCGGTCTGCTTGAGCAGTTCGAGCAGGAGGTCGAACTTCTGGACGGCAGCGACGGGATAAAGCGCGTGCGTCACCGTCTCGGCGGGCGAGCGGCGGCCACCGATTTCGATCTTTTGCGGATCGCGCAGCGCCCACTCGGTCAGCTTCGCAATTTCGGGCGGCATGGTCGCGGAGAAAAGCAGCGTCTGCCGGTCCTTCGGACATTGTTCGATGATCCGGCGCACGTCGGGCATGAAGCCCATATCGAGCATGCGGTCGGCTTCGTCGAGCACGAGATGCTGAATCGTATCGAGCTTCACGTTGCCCTGTTCAAGATGATCGAGCAACCGGCCCGGAGTCGCGACGAGGACATCGATGCCGCGCTTGAGATCGGCAAGCTGCTGGCCGTAACCAACGCCGCCGTAAATGACCGTGGTGCGCAGGTTGGAAAAACGGGAGTAGTCGCGCGAGGCGACATCGACCTGCGCGGCGAGTTCGCGCGTCGGCTCGAGGATGAGAATGCGCAGTTTGCCGTGCTCTTTAAGCTGGGAAAGAAGCGGCAGCATGAAAGCAGCGGTCTTACCGGTGCCGGTCTGCGAGGCGCCGATGAGGTCCTTGCCGCCGAGCACGATGGGAAACGCCTGCAATTGGATCGGCGTGGGGTCCATGTAGCCCATCGATTGGACGCCGTGGACGACCTCTTCGGAGAGGCCGAGATTTTGAAAGGACATAGGGATTTAAACTGCCGTCATCCTGAGCTTGTCGAAGGATCAGCCTCCGGTTATTCGCACGTCGATGGCAACGGTGGATATTCTCGGGGGCTGATCCTTCGACAAGCTCAGGATGACCGGCTTTGGATTGTTAGGTGGTGGGACGGGCGGGAAGCTGTTCGAGGGCGGTTTTGTTGTCGGGGAATTTCTTCAGAATCATCAGCAACCGCTCCATCTGCGCCTGCACCGGGAGGCCGTGCAGGCCGCGCCGGATGATCGTCACTTTTTCCAAAATGGCCTTGGGCAGGAGCAGCTCTTCGCGCCGCGTGCCCGATTTCTCGATGTCGATGGCGGGATAAACGCGCGCCTCGGCAAGGCGGCGATCCAGCACGATCTCCATATTGCCGGTGCCCTTGAACTCCTGGAAAATCACTTCGTCCATCCGCGAACCGGTATCGATCAGCGCGGTGGCGACAATGGTAAGCGCGCCCGCTTCCTCGGTCTGCCGGGCGGCGGCGAAAATCTTGCGCGGAATCTCAAGCGCACGGGAACTGATACCGCCGCTCATCGTATTCCCCTTCGAGCCGACGTTGAAGGCGCGGCCCAGGCGGGTGATCGAATCCATCAGGATAAAGACGTCACGGCCGCTCTCGACCAGGCGCTTGGCGCGCTCGATCACGAGCTTCGACAGGCGCACATGGCTCGCGTTTTCCTGGTCGTTCGAGGACGACCAGAGCTCGCCGCGACCGGCGAGGAACTGGCGAAAATCGGTCACTTCCTCGGGGCGCTCATCGATGAGCACGATCATGAGAAAGGTGTCGGGCGAATTGGTCAGCACCGAGTCGGCGATGGCCTGCATCAGCATCGTCTTGCCCGAGCGCGGCGACGCGACGATCAACCCGCGCTGGCCGTGGCCGATCGGGGTCATCAAATCCATCACGCGGGAGGAAAGCTTGTCCGCGCCGTTCTCGAGCTTGAGCCAGCGATTCGGGTTGATCGTGGTCAATTCCTCGAAGGGAAGTTGGTCGCGATAAAGATCCAGCGAGCGTTCATTGACCTGCTGGAGCTCGACGAGCTGCGGCCCGCGGCCATTCGCGATGCTCACGCCGGAGAGTTGCACGCCATCGCGCAAGCCGTTGCGCTTGATCATGTCCGGGGGGACAAACACGTCTTGAGGCGTGGGCGCGCTGCCCCGCTCGGGTCTGCGCAAAAAGCCGTAACCTTTATCGTGAATCTCTAAGATGCCCGCTACGGGCGACGAATCTGACATGGTGGAAAACGTACCGCCGACGGGCAGCACTCTTGGAAACGTGACCTACTTTCGGCCTGATAGCAAGGAGATTATTTAAGCGCAGATAAGGGCACCCTGCCCTTCAGTTTCTCTTTTAGCTCCAGAAAAGAGGTGAGCAAAATCAAATCCATCATCCTCCGCAGGAACCTTGCCCTCTTTTGGGAACACCGCCTAGGCTGGCGGCATGCCTGGCCCGCAAAACGTCGTCGATCTGCTCAAGGACCTCGTGTCCATTCCCAGCGTCAATCCACATGGCAACCCTGGAACCGACCGCGTCGGTGAGCAGGCACTGGGCGAATATGTGGCCGATTTTCTCCGCGCACTCGGCGCGGAAGTCGCGCTTGAATCGGTTGAACCGGGCCGGCCTAATGTCGTCGCCACATTCGCCCCGGCGCGGGAAAAAGCGAACGCACCCCGGCTGGCTTTCGCGCCGCATCTCGATACGGTGAGCGTCGCGGGCATGACGATTCCGCCCTTCGATCCCGTCGTGCGCGAAGGCAAACTTTGGGGCCGCGGTTCCAGTGACACGAAGGGGCCGATGGCCGCGGCGCTCTGGGCCGTGCGCGAATGGGCGCAAAGTCCCGCCCGCGCGCAATCGCGTGTCCACTGGACTTTCCTCGCGCTCATGGGCGAGGAGGCGGGCAACGATGGCGCGCTGGCTCTCGCGAAAAAACGCTTTGCCAGCGACCTGGTCCTGGTGCTGGAGCCGACCGAACTCAGCGTCGTCACCGCGCACAAGGGCGCGCTTTGGCTGGATATCCTCACCAGCGGCGTCGCCTGCCATGGCTCCACGCCGGAGCGGGGACGCAATGCGATCTACGCCATGCGCCGCGTGCTGGAAGTCCTGGAGGAAAAAATCATCCCCGCGCTGGCCCGACAGGCCCACCCCAAGCTGGGCCCGACCAGCCTGAACGTCGGCACCATTTCCGGCGGCAGCAAGATCAATATCGTACCGGATCAATGCCGGATCGAACTCGATTGCCGCATCGTTCCCGGCATCGAAGGCGAACGGGTGCGCGCGCAAATCGAGTCCGAACTGCGGGCCTCCGTGCCGGATGCCGTCGTGCGCGCGCAACGCCATTCCCAGCCGCTCGACACGGACGAAACGCTCCCCTGGGTGAAGCGCCTTGGCGAGGTCGCGCGCGGCTTCACCACCGCGCCCTGGTTTTCCGACGCTTCCGTCTTGAGCGGCCCCCATTGCGCAGCTGTCTGTGTCGGCCCCGGGTCGATTGCCCAGGCGCATACAAAGGATGAATTCATCCTCCTGCGCGATCTCGAGGATGGTGCCGATTTCTTCCGCCGCTGGATCGCCACCGCCGAAGCGGCCGCCGCCTCATGAAGGTGAATTTCATGCGCGTGGTCCGCGCCCTTGGCGCCATGGGTAATGCCCTCCTGGCTCTGCGGCGTGAGACGGGTACGCCTCTTCTTCTCTGGATCGCCCTCGCGCTGCTCAACCTCGCGACCCAGGTCGCCTTTCGTCAGAACCTGGGGCCGGGACAATTCGGAGTGCTCAATGCCCTTTTTGGCATCCTCGGGCTCCTGATCATTCCCGTTTTCGCCTTGCAACACGCGCTCGATCATTTTCATCCCCGCGAGGCCAACCCGGAGCGCATTGAACTTTTTCGGGAAGCGCATTACTTCCTGATCCAGAATTTCACCGTCATCTGGGCGGCGCTCGCGGCGCTTCTTCTCGTGCCGCTTTTCTATCTTCTTTCCGTGCCGATGTTTCATCTCGGCTTTGTCATACCGAGCCTCTGGTTCATCCTGGGGGCGTTCATCAGCGCCGGCCTGAGCCGTCAGCAAAATCGGCTGCGCCGGTGGAGCGCGCTTCTGTTCATCGCCGCGCTGGCCCGCTGGCTTTTCTCGATGGAATTGACGCAGGCGGAGCCCAG
>JAMFSY010000144.1 GCA_026225555.1 Methylacidiphilales bacterium | reverse complement strand
TTGGTCGACAAGGCCAACCAGAACCTCGCGCCTTCACCGGCGGAGGGACGGCTCTTTGCCAAGGCGTTTCTCGTTTACGGTCAGGCGCTGCAGGCGCAGAAGCAGTATTCGCAGGCGCTTGAGGCCTTTCTGACCGTAAAGACCATGTTCTACCAGAATCCATCGCTGGTCGAAGAGGCGGAGCAGGATGCCAAGGCTCTTCGTGAACAAAACCCGGGCGTGGGTGTCGATTAACCCTTGCCCTCTCCCCTTCGTTGTCCTTTAAGTCTATCCCTGATTCTATGTCCATCCTACCCGCCTCCCTACGAAACGGTCTTCTCGCCCTGGCGTTTCTGACGACCTGTACCCTGCTCACTCCTCTGCCCGCGCAGGACGCTCCGCCGTCCACGACTGGCGCGCCCGCCGCGGGCGATGCGGCCGGAGCGACCCCCGCCGCGCCGCCGAAGGCCACCACGCTGGCGGACATGCTGAACCAGGGCGGTTTTGTCATGTATATCCTGGGGCTGGCCTCGGTCTGCCTGGTCTGGTTCACGGTGGAGGGATTTGTCATCCTGCGCGCGAACAAGCTTGCGCCCAAGGCGCTCGTCGCCCGTTTGCGCGAGGCGATCACATCGGGCAATTTCCAGGAAGCGTGGAACATCTGCCGCGCCAATCCCTGCTTCCTCAGCAACGTGCTCGGAAACGGGCTGGAGCGGATCGGCCGGAACAAAGACGCGGTGGAGTTCATCGTCGAGGAGACGGCGCTTCGCGAATCGAATGACTTGAAAACCAACACGACTTATCTCTCCGTCATCGGTGTCGTTTCGCCCATGATCGGGCTGACCGGCACGGTCTGGGGCATGATCGGCGCCTTCAAGGCCCTCGGTGACAATGGTATTTCCAATCCCTCTTTGCTGGCGGGCAAGATCGGTGAAGTGCTCGTGGCCACGATGTCGGGTTTGCTCGTCGCTGTGCCCGCGTTCATCTTCTTCTACGTTCTGCGCGCGCGCGCCCAGAGTGCCATCCTGCACGCGGAATCGCAGGTCTACCGCCTGCTCGATGACATCCCCTACGAGCAGGTCTCCGGAGTGCGCATCGGCGAGAATTTCTCCGCCGACCAAGGGTCGAAGACCCGCGCGGCCCGTACCGGCGTTTCGCAGAAGGTTTCGCGCAACGTCACCACCAATTGTCCTGCCTGTAACGCGCCGATCAAGGTGGGCGTTACGCCCTGTCCCAATTGCGGCACGGTGCTGGATTGGGGCAGCTAGGATTCGCCGGGATTTTTCGTTATGTCCGCTTCTTCTCTCGTCAAGCGCCAGCGCAAGCGGCGGCGCATCGACCAGGATGGAGACCCCGAGTTCCAGGTCGCGCCGATGGTCGACGTGCTGCTCGTGCTGATGCTTTTCTTCATGGCGATCACTTCGACCGAAGTGCTCAAAAAGGAGAAAAACCTCCATCTCGCGGAAGCCAACCACGCCAAGCCGGACGACAAGAACCAGGACAAGCAAAAGAACCAGCTGGTCGTCAATGTCTCATGGGACAACGGCTCCAGCTCGGCGGGATTTTCCATGGACGGCCTGCGGTACCCAACCGCCGACGCGCTGCAGAGCGTGCTGGCGTCGAGGCATCAGCAGAATCCTCTGGCCTATGTCTTGATTCGCGCCGACAAGGATGTGGAATATAGTAACATTTCGGATGTGATGAGCGCAGCCGCCGCGGCCGGAATTGCCACGGTGAGCTTTGCAGTGATTACCAACCCCGCGAAAATGGCCGCCTCCAGCGGTTCGGCTTCAAACTGAGGATTTAACCATGGCAGGAAGTGCAGGAGACGGAGAATTTGGATTTCAGATCGCGCCGATGCTGGACATCCTTTTCGTGCTCCTTTTGTTTTTCATGGTTTCGGCCGGAGCGCAGAAGCATGAGGCTTCGCTCACGACCCCGTTGCCCGGCGGCCAGCCGGGCGGCGACGTGCCTGTGCGCGTCTCCATCGACGATGACGGCCAGGCCAGCATTTACGACGTGCCCATCGATGGACCCGCTGACCACGACATGCCACAACTGGTCGCGCGCCTGCATACCGTGGTCCAGGCGCATGCCGCCCAGCCCATCGTGATTACCCCGACGCGCAGCACGCGTCAGCAACGGGTGGTCGATGTGCTCAATGCCTGCGCCGCGGCGGGGGTGAAAAACCTGGCGTTCGGACCCACCTCGGATTAGGACTTTCATGCCGACGCTCGCTCCTCCTCCCTCCTCCAAGACTCCGGCCCCAACTCCGCCGGCGAAAGTCGCGCCCAAGGACCGCCATTGGATGCACCGTCTCACCCGGTCGGGCTATTTCCTGGGAGCGGTTCTTTTCCATCTCCTGTTGTTTCTCATCCTCGCGACCCGGGTTATTTTTCAGCCCGCAACTCCGCCGGCGGATGATTTCGTCAAGACTTACGTCCCGGCCGGAGCGCCGCCGCCCCCGCCGCCCCCGCCGCCTTCACAGACGGTGCCGGTGCCTTCCACCGTGGCGAACCCGACAACGGTCATCACGGCGGAAAATTCCCTCGCGCCGGCATTTAACATTCCGTTGCCCCCGATCAATCCCACGGTCTCCGAGACCACGGTGCCGAATAAGATGACCGCGCCGGCGCCGAAGCCGGTAAACAATCTCGATCAGCGCCTGCCCTCGATCAAGAATATGGAGGAGAAGAACTGGGGCCGGTCGCGCAGCAACATCGCCGATGCCGATGGCGACCCGCACAACGTCGTGGCCAAGTTCCCGGTCTATCTCGCGTCCTATGCCAATGGCGACTGGAACTGTAACGTTCACATGGCGGGAAACCAGATCGATGCGGGCAGCCTGCCCGATCTCGTGGCCAAGATGAACGAATGGAGTCACGGTAACCTCAAGGGCGAAGTCGTCCCGACCCCATTGGCCCTCGGCAGCCCCGATCTCATGGCCAAGATGCCGCCCTTCGTTTTCTTTACGGGGCACAAGGACTTTGTCCTGACCAACCAAGAGATCGAGAACCTGCGCCAGTACCTGCAGAACGGCGGAGCCATCTGGGGCGACAACGCGCTCGCCGGTTCGGGTTCCCGTTTCGATATCGCTTTCCGTCGGGAAATGAAGCGTGTGGTTCCCGATGCGGATAAGAACTTTGAGGACGTTCCCCTGACCCACGAGATCTTCACCAAAAGCTGGTTCCCGCTGACCAAGGTTCCGGAAGGCATGAACTATTACGCGGAGCCGCTGCAACACCTCGATATCGACGGCAAGATCGCTATTCTCTACACGCCGAACGACTATAGTGATCTCTACTACATGCGCATCTTGCCGGGAGACACCACCATTCAGGGCCAAATCCCATCCGAGGACTCGCCGCTCTTCACTTATTCGCTTTTCCTTTATGATAGTAATATTTTCTTTCGGAACTTCACTATTCCTGGCTCGTTGGCGGCGCATCGCCTCGGAATGAATATCATCGGCTTCCTGCTGGTGCGGTTCGATAAAGAACTCCAGCTCGCTCCCTAAAGAAAACGGGTTATTGGAAGGGGTTCCTTGTGCTCAGCCCTTTCCTGGCATAAATTAAGCTGATTAATTTTCCAGTAACGTGAGTAAACCATTCTCCATCTTTCCCTGGTTGCTGGGTCTCTTTGACTCACCGCCGTTGGATACCCTGACGCAGGTTCAGAAGGTGGGCCGCGTCTTTCTCGTGACTGTCAGTCTGGTCGTGGTCTGTATTCTCACCGCGATGCTCCTGGCGCTCGGGATCTTCCTGATCGAGCGGTCGCATCTTATTTTCACCGCCTTGATGGAGGACAATTTTTCCGTCGTCGCCAGGATGACAGGAATTCTTGCCCTCAGCGTTGGGGTCAATGTCTTTTGCGTCTTCATTCTTTTTCAGGTCCGCCGTCTGGACCGGAATTTAATGAGCTCCTGAGCGTCGGGTAAGGGTGTCGAATTCCCTATTTAGGGCTTTATACCCCCGACTTTTCAGATAAATTTTTCATTATGAAAAGCTTCCTTCCCAAATACTCCGTTCTCGCCTTGGTGACCCTTTCTCTTCCGTTCGCCTTGGTGGGCTGCAATAAGAGCTCCGATACCGATACGACCACTCCCACGACAACGACTCCTCCGCCCAGCACGGATACAACGACTGCGGCCACCAACGCTCCGGCCGCCGATACTTCCACGAACAACACGCCTGCGCCCGCCGATTCCACCAAGGCACCGGCCGCTCCTTCGACCGACTCGAGCGCTCCCGCTCCTGCTCCGTCCGAGTCTTCTAAGACGAACGTGACCACGCCGGATTCGACCACTCCCGCACCCGCTCCTTCGGAAACGACCAAGCCCTCGGGCATGTAATTCGTCCGTCGTCAGCAAGACAACTTCCACGAGCCTGGCCAGCGATGGCCGGGCTCGTTTGTTCCCGGCCCCGACTAGCGTCGGACGAGAGCCAGGATCAGGACGATCAAAAGAATGAGTCCCAGGCCACCGCTGGGGTAAAAACCCCAGGACGTGCTGTAGGGATAGACCGGCAGGGCGCCCAGAAGGAGGACGATCAGGATAATCCAGAGAAGAGTAGGCATAATTTTTTCCAGAGTTATTTGGTTTTTTTCGGGGCCACGCGCCGTGTCTTGAGATTCAACTTTTTGGCAACGGTGGTGAGCTTCTTATCGGTGTCAGCTTCTTTCTTCAGCGTCTTGCCGAGCAGAGAGGAAGCCTTGGGCTGAGCGAGGAGGTTTGCGAATGTCCGGACGGTTCCATAACCGGCGATCTCGTAATGCTCTACGCGCTGAGCGGTTGCGAGCGGCGCAGCGTCCTTGACGGCGGGCGTGGCGTCCTCCGAAATCGTTTCGTTATCCTCCTTGATCGGCCTGCCATGGCCTGGCACCTTTTGCCCTCAGTTCCGGTGTGTGAGGCGCCTTGGCCATCAAGGGCAGCGCTTCGATGAGTTGAGTCTCAGCGCTGTACAAGTCTTTGAGCTGTTCAATGAAAAGCTTGTTCAGGGTAGCGATTTTTTTTAAGTGCAGGGTCTCTCGAATAGAGGTGATGAGCGGATTTGCCATGACTTCCGTCTTGCAGACCACGTGCCATTCGTATAAGCTTCCCTAAGACTTTAATAATTAGATAGTTGTAGTGGGTTACATATCTGACGGAGGAGAAATCGACCAGCAGATTGCGAAATTGCAGCGAACTTAATTGCAAAAGTTGCCCAACCACTAAGTGACGAGCTAAGTGGTTGGAACGTGGAAATTTTTTCGGGAAATGTGGGGCAGGCCAATCATGTGAATAACTGTTAGAAGGATACTTTGAATTCTCTCCAGACGTTTAGGTTTTCGCTTATCAACTCTCATTCTGGTAATGATAAAATCTAATCTCCATCCCGAAGGAGCCAAACCTCGTGTCCTCATTATCGACGATGAAGAGGCGGTTCGAGTCGCTCTCCGCGCGATTCTTCAGGCGGACTACGAAATTTTAGAAGCCGATGGCGCGGACCAAGGCATGGAGATCCTGCAAAGGGAGCATGCGGACCTGATCACCCTCGATGTTCGCATGCCAGGCCGAAGCGGCATGGATGTCCTGCGCGCCATTCGCGCTTGGGACGCGCATATCGACACGCCGGTCATTATGATCACCGGACATGCCTCTTTGGACAGCGCCTGCGAAGCGTTTCGCCTGGGGGCGACCGATTATCTTCAAAAACCCTTCGGCGTGGATCAATTGAAGACGAGCGTTCGCAACGGTCTTCGGCGTCCAGAGAGCGGGCCGCTGCCCCAAGTGGCGGGCGGAAAGAGCTGTCGGGAAGACGTCGGTACGGAAAGTGAAGGAAGGAAGGCCGTCTCCCAGGAGAATCTCGCCAATCTCGGAAAGGCTTCCGCTGCTTTCGTCCATGATCTCGCGTCGCCGCTGCAGGTCCTCACCATTCTCAATTCACTTTGTTCGACCAAACTTTTGACCGCGCCCCCGACCCCCGAACGGGATAGAGAACTGCTCGATGCGCTGGAGCAGACGGAACGATTGCTCTCCTGGTCCGCGGAGTTGGTCAAGGGTTGGCAGACGATCGCCGTCCCGACCCAGTTTTCTCTGGAAGGAGTCGAGGTGGAACCGCTGTTGGATCGAATCACGGAGCTGGTCCAGCCCTACGCTCGGTTGAACGGGGTGACACTCACCCGGGGGCCTTCGGTCGAAAGGATGATCGTTCAGGGCGACCGCGTCCAGTTGGAGCGCGCGCTGGTGAACATCTGCCTTAACGGTATCAAGGCAAGCACTGCGCGGGGACGCACGGTTGAAATCAGCGCCTTCTCCTTTCATCAATATCATGTGTTCCGCTGCAGCGATACCGGCCAAGGCTTTTCCTACGAACGGATGAAGGAGGTCCTGAACGGCGACCCGTTTATTTCCTCCGGAAAATCCCGTCGCGGGCTGGGCCTCTTTATCGCTGACTGGATCGCGGTGAACCACGGGGGCAAGCTCCAGTTCATCTGCGAAAAGGGCCAAGGCACCCTGGTGGAGCTCTTCATTCCCGCCACGCCGCCGGCCACGAACTGAGCGCTACTTCGCGGAAGCCGATGCCTTCTTACGCGTAGGCGTTTTCTGGACCTTGCGGGATCCGACCTTTCGCGAAGCCGCGGCTCGTTGACCTGATTCCTTGCGTGCGGCTTTTTTGGCAGTCGGCGTCGCCTTGCGGCCGGTGCCACTTTTTTCTCCGCCGCCGGATTGCTTATTCACCGTTTGCCACGCCCGCTTCGCCGCAGTCTTTTTGGAGGCGCCTTTTTTTTCGTAGCTCTCTTCAATGTGTTCCGCCTTACGTTTTTGTTTATCGGAATATTTTGCTTTGGATCCTCTTGGCATAGGCCTCTGCGGATGCACAGACCATGCCGTCATCCTCTTATGACGATAACCCTCTGAAATCAAAAGGCTTGAGCGAGAGCCAGAAAAACAGGGTTCTTGCGAAATGCCTTCATGCCGAAAAAGGCCCCTTGCGCATTGCCGTGACGCGGTATTCTGCAGACGAAAAAACACATTCGACGCCGTCGCAGAGGGCAAGCATACTTACCTCTTTCACCCTCTGATTTTTGAAAGGATCATACACATGAAAGTGGTTACGTTTGGGGAAGTCATGTTGCGGCTGGCTACGCCCGGCTACCTGCGGCTTAATCAGGCTCCGGCGCTCGAAATGACCTTCGGTGGAGGCGAGGCCAACGTGGCGGTTTCCATCGCGCTTTTTGGCGAAGAGGCTTCCTTCGTGACCCGCCTGCCTAAGAACGATGTGGCTGACGCCTGTATCCAACGCCTGCGCGGACTTGGAGTCGATACGCGCGCGATCCTTCGCGGTGGCGAGCGCATCGGGATTTATTTTCTGGAGACCGGCGCTTCCCAGCGCGCCTCGACCGTGACTTACGATCGGGCCCACAGCGCCATTTCCGAAGTCGATCCGGCGGAGCTTAAATGGGAAACAATTCTCAAGGGCGCGGATTGGTTTCACTTCACCGGTATCACACCCGCCCTTTCCGACCGCGCCGCGCAGGCCGCGATGGAAGGCGCGCGCGCCGCGAAGCAACTCGGTCTTACTGTGAGCTGCGATCTCAATTTTCGCAAAAAACTCTGGTCCACCGAGAAAGCCGACCAGGTCATGAGCGGCCTGATGGAGCACGTCGATATCTGCATCGCCAATGAAGAGGACGCCGAGAAAGTCTTCGGCATCAAAGCGTCGGGAACCGAAGTGACCGAGGGCAAAATCGATCATAACCGCTATGTCGAGGTGGCATCGAAGCTGACGGAACGCTTCAAGTTCAAGGGGGTCGCCATTACCCTGCGTGAGAGTTTCTCGGCTTCGCACAACGGTTGGTCGGGGCTTTATTACACCGGCGGCAAGGCCCACTTCAGCCGGCGCTACGATGTGCAGATCGTCGACCGCGTGGGCGGCGGCGATTCGTTTGCGGCCGGACTCGTCTACGCTCTGGGTAAGAAAAAGACGGCGCAGGAGGCGATCGAGTTTGCGGTCGCGGCGAGTTGCCTTAAACACACAATCAGCGGAGATTATAACCTCGTGAAACTTTCCGAGGTGGAAGCGCTCCTCGCCGGTGACGGCTCGGGCCGGGTGCAACGTTAGGCGTGGAGAAAATTTATGAACAAGGACCAGATTATCGAGGGCCTGTTGACTCCGGGAGTCGTGGCCATTATTCGCGCCGATAGCTCGGAACAGTTGATCGACGCGAGCCGTGCGCTGATCGATGGCGGCGTCTCCGGCATTGAAGTGACGATGACGACGCCGAATGCATTGCAGGTCATCGCCGACGTGCGCCGGATTTTTGGGGACAAGGTGCTCGCGGGCGTGGGCAGCGTGCTCGATGTGAAAACGGCCCAGGCCGCCATCGACGCCGGCGCCGAATATGTCATCACGCCTGTGCTCAAGCCGGAGGTCATCGCCTTTTGCAACAAGGTGGGCAAACCGATTTTCGCCGGTTCCTACACGCCCACCGAAGCCCAAACGGCGTGGGAGCTCGGGGCCGATTTCGTGAAGATTTTTCCGGCGGATGGACTCGGGCCGAAATACATCGCGGCGATTCGCGGGCCACTCCCGCATCTGAAGATCGTGCCCACGGGCGGGGTCGATTTAAATTCGGCGGGTGATTTCATCCGTGCGGGCTGCGTGGCGGTCGCTGCCGGAAGCACGCTGGTCAGCAAGGACATCCTGAAAAACCAGGATTGGAAAAAGCTGACGGAACTGGCGGCCTCCTTCATCGCCGCTGTGGCCAAGGCGCGGGGGAAATAAGCCACGGCTGGCTGGCCGCTGAATTCGATGAAAGTTGTTTTCTTCGCCCAGAGCCGCCAACTGGCCGGTTGCGCTGAATTTGATCTTCCGACAGACCGGGATCTTACCGGCCCTGATTTTTGGGCCCGGCTGATCGAGATCTTTCCGGGACTGGCTCCGCTGCAAAAAACGGCGCGCCTCGCCCGGCATGAGACTTATTTGGATGCGGATGAAACCATCCATCCGCACGATGAAGTCGCCATCATTCCCCCCGTTTCCGGAGGTTGATCATGTGGATCGCCATTGAACTGACCCGCGACCCGATTCTCCGTCCCCAAACGTGGCCGGTGCCTTTTGATCCCGAAACGGGCGCGCTGGTTGAATTTTTCGGCATCGTTCGCGAAACCGAGGGGAACGATAAAATCGCCGGACTCCAGTATGAGGCCTATGCCACCATGGCCGAAAAGGTGATGCGGGAAAAAATCGAACTGCTGGGAAAACAGCATCCATGTCAGGCCATCCGCGTCGTCCACCGACTCGGAGCCGTGCGTAAGGGTGAAAACGCGATTTATGTCGGGATTCAATCACAGCATCGCCGGGAGGGTTTTCTCTTTCTTCAGGACTTTATGGATGAATTAAAAAAAGACGTCCCGATCTGGAAACAGCTGCCATGATTTCTGTCGTCGCCGCGCAGGAGCGCATCCGCGAACGGAGCGTAACTCTTCCCGCTGAGCCGGCGTCTCTGCCCCAGGCGCATGGACGTATCTTGCGTGAGCCGGTCTCCTCGGCGGAGGACCTTCCGCCGTTCGACCGTTCGGCGATGGACGGCTACGTTTTGCGAGCGGATGATTCCGCCTCTGAATTTGAAATCATGGGCGAAATCCGGGCGGGCGAGACGATCGACGCCGATCTCAAAGCGGGTCAGGCCATGCGCATTTTCACTGGCGCGCGTCTCCCCGGTCCTGGCTTAAGAGTCGTAATGCAGGAGGATGTGGAGGCGCAACCGCCCCGTATGCGCCTCTTGAAACGCAGCGATCATTTGCACGTGCGGCATCGTGGTGAGGATGCCCGCGCGGGCGAAGTCTTGCTCGAACCTGGACTCGCGCTGGACGCCGCTGCGGTCGCGCTCTTGGCTTCGGTGGGGAAAACATCGCCGCTGGTTTCGCGACTTCCGCGAGTTTTGCACCTGACCACGGGCGATGAGATTGTATCGCCCGAGCAGCCGCTTGCCTCCGGGCAGATTCGCAACAGCAACGCTTCCTTGATTTCCGCTCTCTGCCGCGAATGGGGCGCGGGAGCGGTGACTCATCTTCACGCGCCAGACCATCTCGAAACCATGATCGACTTGGTGGATCAGGCTTCGCCGAAAACTTACGACATAATCCTCGTCTCCGGCGGTTCGGGGGCGGGCAAGTATGACTTCACCGCTGAGTTGCTGCAGCATTTGCAGGCAGAGATTCATTTTCGACAGGTCGATGTTCGCCCCGGCAAACCTCTCATTTTTGCCACTTCGGCCGCCCAGATCGTTTTTGGACTGCCCGGCAATGCGCTTTCGCATTTCGTTTGCTTTCATCTTTTCGTGCTGCTCGCCCTAACGGGGTTGCTCGGAAGAACACAAGCGCCCGGAGCCGTTGCCGTTTTGGCGGAGCCGTTGCTGGATACGATGAACAGTCGCGAAACTTGGTGGCCGGTGCGCAGCGCCTTTCGGGAGGGCCGCCTCGAGGTGAGGCCCTTGCCGTGGAAAAGTTCCGGAGATATTACGCGTCTTCCAAAGGCGGACGCATTGATCCGCGTGCCCGGTGGAACGCCGGAGCTTCCCGCCGGGACGCTCGTGGAATATCTTTCCACGCGGAACCCTTTTTAAATTCATGACCGCGAAAAAGAAGTTCAGTCATCTCGATGCAAAAGGCGCGGCCTCCATGGTTGATGTCGGGCAAAAGGGCGTGGTCTTTCGCCGTGCGACGGCTCGAGGACGCCTGCTTTGCGCGGCATCCACGATCCGACTTTTAAAGGAGCAGGCATTGCCCAAGGGCGACGTGCTTGGTGTCGCCCGAATCGCGGGCATCCAGGCCGTCAAGCGCACCGCCGATCTCATACCGCTTTGTCATCCCCTCCCGATCCACCAGATCAAAATTGATTTCAAGATGATGAGCCGTGCCATCGAAATCGATTGCACGGTGGCGACGGAAGCGAAGACCGGTGTCGAGATGGAGGCGCTAACAGGAGTGGCCGTGGCTGCTCTGACTCTCTATGACATGTGCAAGGCAGTGGATAAAGGAATGCGTATTTCCGACGTGCGCGTGATGGAGAAGATCAAGCGTTAGGATTTTCCCCGAGAATTCCCGGTTTCAATGCCATGGAAGTCGTCGCCTCGAAAATCTCCAGCGGTGGGCTGAGGTGGACGCAGCGCCCCTCCTGAAGAACGAGCACCTGGTCGCACAGGGCGACGACTTCGTCCGGCGCATGCGTCACATAAAGCATGGGGAGATGAAATTCATCCCGGATGCGTCCCAGGTAGGGGATGATCTTTAACTTAAGCTCGTGGTCCAGGCTCGCGAGTGGTTCGTCCAACAAGAGCAGGCGCGGTTGGGCGAGCAGTGCGCGCGCAAAGGCCACGCGCTGTTTTTGCCCGCCGGAAAGTTGGCCGATGGAGCGCTCCAGCAGCGTTTCGATTTCCAAAACCTCGATGACGTGGTCAAAACTGATCTTCACGCCGGAACTATTTGTGGCGGACTTGCCGTAAGTCACATTTTTGAGGACGGAAAGATGAGGAAATAGCGCGAGATCCTGCGGCACGTAACCCACGCCGCGCCGTTCGAGCGGGATGGAAAAGCCCCGCGCGCGATCGGTGAGAACGGTGCCGTCGATTTCGATCCGACCCGTTTGGGGCTGGCGCAGGCCAGCCACAAGTTCCAGCAGGGACGTTTTGCCCGCGCCCGACTTTCCGAAGATGCCAATCACGTCGCCGGTCGTTTCAAGGTCCATCCGTAATTCGAACGGACCCTGGACGAGATGAAGATTTTTCAGGCGCAGTTTCATCGCTTCTCGCCCCAGGGAAAAAAGCGATTGCCAAGTGAGACCGCAACGAAAGCCAGCACGGCGGAGACGCCAAGAAGCTGATAAGCATGGCCTTCGTCGCCGAGTTGAATATCACTGTAAATCGCGATGGCCATAGTCGTGGTGCGGCCCGGAATATTTCCCGCCACGAGAATGGTCGCGCCAAATTCACCCAGCGCGCGCGCAAAGGCCCACACCGTTCCCGCGATCAGTCCCCGGGCGGCCAGCGGTAGCGTGATACCGAAAAAAACGCGTGCCCGGCCCGAGCCCAGCGTGCGGGCGACCTGCTCAAGCCGCGGATTGATTTCCTCGAAGGCGAGCCGCGACGCACGGACGAGAAAAGGGAATGACATGACCGCCATCGAGGCAACCACGGCCTTCCAGGTGAAGACGATCTCGGTCCCGAAAAATTTCCGTGCCCCGATGCCAAGCAGTCCATGGCGACCAAGGACGTTGAGAAGGATAAGGCCGGTCGCTACCGGTGGCATCACGAGTGGCATGGCCACCACGGTTTCCACCAGCGATTTGCCGGGCCATTTCGCGCGGGCAAGCAGCCACGCGAGACCGATGCCGAAGGGCAAAATGATCAGCGTGCTAAGGGCCGCCGTGGCCAGCGTAAAGCCGATGACCTGGGCGTCCTCCGCGTTCATGCCTCAGCTTTTTGGAATGAAGCCGCAACGGGCGAAGATTTTCAGGGAATCCTGCTGGCTGATATAATCGAGGAATTTCTTCGCCGCTACCTGATGCCTGGAGTCCTTCACCAGGGCGATGGGATAAACAATGGAGGGGCCCTCCGCAATCGGAACTTCGAAGGCGATTTTGACTTTCTTGGAATGCAACGCGTCGGTTTTATACACAATGCCCGCATCCGCGTTTCCGGTTTCAACGGCGGCCAGGGCGGCGCGGACATTTTCCAGCGGAACCGCGCGCGGCTCGATTTGCGTCCAGATGCCGATTTTCTGGAGATACTCCTTGGCATAAATTCCGGCAGGCACGATGTGAGTTTCGCCCACGGCGATCCGCTTAAACTTCGGATCGGTCAACTGCGCGGCGGAGGAGAGCGTCAGGGGGCTGTCGCTGGGGACGATAATGACCAGGCTATTGGCGAGAAGATCCTTGCGGCTTTCGGTGAGGAGCAGGCCGTCCTTTCCAAGATCGTTCATCTTGGCTTCGTCGGCGGAAATGAAGACGTCAGCGGGAGCGCCCTTTTTAATCTGCAGCTCCAGCGTGCCCGACGCTTCGAAGTTAAAGAAGACTTTGTCTCTGCTGCTTTTTTCGTAACCCGTCGCGATTTCCTTGAGGGCGTCAGTGAGGCTGGCTGCGGCAAAGACGGTGAGGTCGTCGGCCTTCACCATGGAGAGAGTGCTGATGGTGAAGAGAAGTAGGGCGCCAGAGCGCCGGATCCAGAGAGGAAGGTTCATGGCTTGGCCTTTATCATGCAGGTCGCCGCCTGAACGCCAAGCCCGCAACGGCTAGCCGCCGATAGCCGTCATGATCCGTTGCGGCTTCCAGTTATCGCGAAAGAGATGTTCCGGTGGTTTTTCGAGAATCGATTGGTCGAGTCGCGCGCGCAGTTCCTCCCGGTCAACGAGCGGGCGCAGGGCTGGCTTGAGATCATACTCGCCATGATTTCCCAGGCAGGGACGAATAAAGCCGTCGGCGGTGAGCCGGATCTTGTTGCACGACTCGCAGAAGTGAAGATTGGTCAACGCACCGATGAAGCCGACGACCGCGCCGGTCTTTTCCAGCCGGTAATATTGCGCGGGGCCATGGCCCAGTTTCGTCTCGAGAGGAATGAGCGTATCCTTTTGGGCCAGCATCTGCATGACTTCGCCCACGGGCAGGAAGTTTTCCTCGGTCAGCATTTCGGTCAGGCTGACGGGCATCAGCTCGATAAAGCGAATGGGGATTTGCAGCGACGCGGCGAACTGGACGAGTGGCCAGATTTCCTCTTCGTTCTTATGCCGGATGAGCACGGTATTGAGTTTGAGCGAAGAGAAGCCGAGGGCTCTGGCGCGTTCTAAACCCGCGAGCACGGGCTTCACGTCGCCATGCGTGATGTCATGGTAACGGCTTGGATCGAGCGCATCGAGACTGACGTTGAGGCGTTGCAGCCCGCTTTGATGTAGGGCGTCGGCAAGCTCAAGGAGGCGTGTGCCATTGGTCGTGACCTGAACTGTTTTGACGCCCGGCGTGTGAATCAGTTCCTCAAGAAAATGGGGAAGATCGCGTCGCAGAAGAGGCTCGCCACCCGTCACTCGGAAATGTTTGAAGCCCCGTTCCACCGCAATCTGGACGATGGAGAGAATCTCCTCGTAAGTGAGGATTTCACTGCGTGGCAGCCACGCCTGAAATTGCTCGGGCAGGCAGTAAAGGCACCTCTCATTGCAACGATCAGTGACGGAGATGCGCAGATAATCAACCGCGCGGGCGAGGGGAGTCGAGCCAGAGAAGGCGGGTAAGGTCTGGAGTGCGGAAGAAAGAGACATGATGTCGGCTACTCGCCACCACAACTTACGCGGGTTAGCTCTCGTGACAAGGGCGTCCGGGCTGGCAGAGACAGGGGTGAACCCGGTCGTCGTCATAGCCGAGGGCGGCGAGCGTTTTATTGCACCAGTAAAATGACTCATCATTCTCCGTTGGGTCCGCCGGCAGGGCCCCCTCGGCGAGTTCGGGAATGTACATGCGCTTGTTCCGCAGGTAGCGGCAGGCGGTGGAGCCGATCGGGGAAGGTCGAGCCGGTGGATTCATGGTTCAGGTATTGAGCGCGAGAAGCGTGCGGCGGATGAGCGTATGGGCGAGCGGAATCTTGTAGCCATTTTGCGCGAGAGGCTTGGCGTCCTTGAGGATGAGATCGGCGGCTTTGGAGGCGGTTTCTTCGTTCAACGTTTGGCCTTCGAGATAATGGTGGGCCTCCGTGACCATGTAAGGCACCGGCGAAACGGCTCCGAGCGCCACGCGAGCATCGTAAATTTTGCCGTCCTTCACGTTGGCCGCCGCCGCACAACTAACGAGGGCCCAGTCAAACTCGTGGCGCTCGCTTTGCTGACGGTAGGCGTTATGGGTGCGATTATTGGGAATGAGAATGCCGCCGATCAGGCCGGAACCTTTCAGGGAATAATCCGTCACAGGATCGGTCCAGGCCTTGGCATAGAGACTTCGCAGGGATACCAAGGGGCCGGGGACCGCGTCTTTTCCCACTCCACCCTCGAAGACCACCCCTCCATCCAGTGCCGAGAGCATGACTCCCAAATTGGAGCTGAAAGCGGTGACGCACTTGCACCCGCTAAAGAGCGAAAGATATTTATTTTCGCCTTCGTGCGCGTAGCAGGTCGTCCCGCCCCGCTTTAGGCAGACAAGGTCGGGCTGTCGGTAATACCAGCAGCGCGAATGTTGAAGCAGATTGCCACCGAGGGTGGCTACGTTGCGGATTTGTGGTGAGCCCACTTCCGAGGCAGCCTCTGCGAGGCCCGGAAGTTTTGCCCTGATATCGGGATGGGCCGCGATTTCGGCGATGGTGACCAATGAGCTAAGGCTCCAAGTATCGCCGCCGCCGGAGAGCGAAAGATTCCCGGAATGTCTTCCAGCATCGAAGACGTGCATGGGCGCCTTTGTCGTGGCCGCGACGATTCCTTTGAAGGAGGAACCGTTCATCGCCTTCACATCCACCAGCAGGTCGGGCGAGATGATATAGTCCTTCATCTCGCCGAGTAGATCAATGCCGCCGGCGAGATAGCGACCATTTTTATCCGCGATCAGATCGATGGCCTGTCCGGGAGTCTGGGCGCTGACGTATTGGAAATTATTCATACGGAGGAAGCGGCAACGTTGGGGACTTTGCCGAGGGCGGCGAGAATCTTGGCGGGTGTGATGGGCAGGCTGTGCACGCGCACGCCGATCGCATTGGCCACGGCGTTGGCAATCGCGGCCGCGCTGGGGATGACCGCCGGTTCGCCGATGCCGATGACGCCGCGCTCCGGCATGTTGAGCAGGATGACCTGGATGTCGGGCGTATCGGCGATGTTGGGAACCTTGTAGGAATCGAAGCTGGTGTTGAGAAGCACGCCGGTGTGGCGATCCATCACCCGTTCCTCGAAGAGCGCGTAACCCAGCCCGGAAAGAATGCCGCCGTTGATTTGGCTCGTGGTCGTGAGCGGATTGACGACAAGGCCGCAGTCATGCACGGCGACCATTTTTTTGACGCGCACGGCGCCGATCTCGGTATCGACTTCCACTTCAGCGAAATTCACGCCACCTGCTCCGGAGCCGGAGAGGCCGCTCTGCCATTCGCCCTGGGCGGTGAGCGGATTGAAGCCGATTCGCTTGCAGGTCGGAAACCAGTTTGCGCCGCGGGCGTCCGCGACTTTGGTCTGCAACTGCAATGCGCCGAGCGCATTTTGACAGGCATCCCAGATGGCGGGCGCGGCGGAGGCGGTCGTGCTGCTGCCGCCGCTGCCGCCGGAAAAGGGCAAATGGGTATCGCCAATGCGCACCGTAATCTGGTCCGGACTCAGCCCAAAAGCTTCGGCGGCCACCAAGGCCACAACCGTACGGGAACCAGTGCCCAAATCCTGCGTCCCGCAACGCACTTCAACTGTTCCGTCCGAGTTGATCTGCACTTCGGCCTTGCTGCCTTTGCCGCCGCCGCCCCAGGTGCCGCTCGCGCAGCCGATGCCCGTTTTGATTGGGCCGGGGTCGCTGCCCGGTTTCTTATATTTGGCGAGCCAGCCGAATTTATCCCGGCCTACCTTGTATTCGCGCTGACGCACTTCGGAGGGATCGTTGAGCAGGCGAAATTCGACCGGGTCCATGTTCAGCTTCACTGCGAGATCATCCATCACGCCTTCGGTGCCAAAAGACGCGGGCGGATGGCCGGGCGCACGAAAGGCGCTGGAGGGTCCGGTGTTCATGGCCACGCCGAATTGCTTCACGCGAAAGGCGGGAAATTTATAGAGATAGGGCGTGGCGATGTTCGCCCCGCCTCCGCCGCCCGCAGTCTGGCCTCCGCCTCCGACCCCGGGTGAACCGTAATTTTCCACCTCGGCCGCGACCAGCTTGCCATCCTTGCCCGCGGCGAATTTGAGCTTCTGCTTTGACGAAGGCCGATTGCCGACGGCGAGACCCTGGTCGAAGCGCGTCAGCATCAGCTTCACCGGCGCGCCGGCGGCTTGGGAAAGTTGTGCGGCGAGGCCGCCGTGCGGGCCGGGGCCGAACTTGGAACCGAAGCCGCCGCCCATGTAGTCGCAGATGACCTGCACATTGGCCTGCGGGACTTTCATGTTGCTGGCCAGGCCGTCGCGGACGCTGAAGATGCCCTGCGTCG
>JAMFSY010000021.1 GCA_026225555.1 Methylacidiphilales bacterium | reverse complement strand
TTTACGGCCTGATTTCGGAGCGCCGGAAAGACGCGCGGGACCATGGAGATTTGCTCTCGATGTTGCTGGCGGCGGAAGATGCGGACGATCCGAAAAATCACCTGACCGACATGGAAATCCGGGATCAGGCGATGACGCTTTTTCTCGCCGGACACGAGACCACGGCCAACGCGCTGGCGTGGACCTGGCACCTGCTGACGCAGCACGAACCGGTGCGGGCGAAGATGAAGGCGGAAATCGATGCCGTCCTGGGATCGGATCGGTTGCCCGCGCTGGAGGACGTGGCGCGGTTGCCTTACACCACCGCGGTTTTCTCGGAGTCCATGCGGCTGTTTCCGCCGGTGTGGGTGGTGGGACGCCGGGCGTTGGAAGATGTCACGCTGGGCGATTACGAAATTCCGGCACGGACCATCGTGCTGGCGAGCCAATACCTGATTCATCGCGACGAGCGATTCTGGCCGCGGGCGGACGAGTTTTTGCCCGAACGCTGGCTCGACGAGGAAGCCGAAAAAAGCCGCCCGAAGTTCGCCTATTTTCCTTTCGGTGGAGGCGCACGCATCTGCATCGGCGAGGGCTTTGCGTGGACGGAAGGCGTGGTCATGCTTGCCGTCATGGCGCGGCGCTGGCGTTTCGAAGCCGTGCCCGGACATTCAATCGAACTGAATCCAAGCGTCACGCTGCGCCCGAAGCACGGTTTGAAGATGGTCGCGCGGGCGGTTTAGAAAACTCGGCCCTCACGACTCCCAGGACAACCGATGCTTCTGTGTCACGGCCATCAACTCGAGGTCGTCGATGGCCAGGAAGTAATCGATGCTCGACTGGTAGTCGGGCAGGTAATCCCACATCGCGGGCTGGATATTGCCCGTGGCCGCCGCGCAGGCCCAGAGCAGGCGGGTCGATTTTTCGACCGCTTCACAACTGGCTTTCAGGCCATCGACCGGCGTGGTATCCCCGAAATTCATGACGTGGGGCGGTTGCGGTACGGGGCCGATGACCTCACGGATCCGCTTATAACAGTCCATGATGATCTCGTTGTCCGAGTGACCGCGGGCATGCTGCTCAAATTTTAGGAGATTGGGGACGTCACGAAAGTTCATGCAAGGACCCGCGTTTTCAACGTAGCAAAGGGGGCCGGTAAGGCAATAACGCCGAGAGCAATGACAGCGAAGCTTTTTCTGTGCTAGGCTATGCGGGATCCCTGATGAATGTTCTTATCGATGATGTGTTGGCCAGTCTTGAGTCGATTCTTTTAGGCAAGGACCAGGCGGTCCGCCTCGCTTTTTGCTGCCTCCTGGCGCGAGGTCATTTACTGATCGAAGATATCCCCGGCGTGGGCAAAACCACGCTGGCCCATGCGCTGGCCAAGGTCTTCGGGCTCGATTTTCGCCGCGTGCAATTCACCAGCGATCTCCTGCCGGCGGATGTTTTGGGCAATGCCATTTTCGATCCCACCTCGCGCCAATTCGTTTTTCATCCCGGGCCGATTTTCGCTCAGATGCTGCTCGCCGATGAGGTCAACCGGGCCACGCCCAAGGCGCAAAGCGCGCTGCTCGAGGCAATGGAAGAGGGCCAGGTGACCATCGATGGACAGACCCACATGCTGCCGGTGCCGTTCTTCGTCATCGCGACGCAAAACCCCCAGCGGCAGATCGGCACCTATCCGCTGCCCGAGTCGCAACTCGATCGTTTTCTCATGCGGCTCCAGCTCGGTTTTCCGGGACGCATGGCGGAAAAGGAAATGCTCGCGGGGCAGGACCGGCGCGAACTCATCCGGCATCTTCAACCGCTGGTCTCGGTCGAGCAACTGATGACCTGGCAGGAGCAGGTGCGCGCCCTTCACGTCTCCAACATGGTGCGCGACTACATCCTCGATCTCCTGGAGCGAAGCCGCCAGATCGACGGCGTGCGCACCGGCCTTTCTCCTCGTGCGGGCCTCGCCCTGCAACGGTGCGCCCAGGCGTGGGCCTTCGCGGCGGCGCGCGACATGGTGGTGCCGGAGGATGTCCAGGCGGTGGCGCCCAGCGTGATGGCCCACCGGTTAAACGCGGCCAGCAACGGCCTGGATGATAACGGGCTTTCGTTGACCGAAAAAATCATCCGGTCGGTGCCGGTGCAATGAACCAGGGGAGAATACGCCTGCGGCCCACGGGACTCTGGCTTCTCTTCGGGCCGATCCTCGGTTGCATGTGGCTCGCGGCGGTCAATTACTCGAACAATCTCGTTTACGGGATTCTTTACCTCATCGGTTCGCTGATCTTCATCTCGATCTTCCACACCTGGCGGAATCTGTCCGCGCTGGAAGTGGAGCAGGTGCGGGTCCATCCGACCTTTGCGGGCCGGGCAGCCAAGCTGGAAATCTACTTTAGGAACTCAAGCCGGCATTCCGTCTACGGGTTGTTCTTCGCGCGCCTGGAGGAGGGCCGGAGTTGGCGTTCGTCCGTTCCCTTGGCTTTGCCGGGCGGCGAAGGCCTGCGGGTCAACGCCGGGGACACGCGGTCGGTGGAGCTCTTTTTCCCGGCGGGCCGGCGCGGGTTGTACCGGCTTGATTCGTTGTTGATCCGGAGCTCCTTTCCCTTTGGATTGGTTCACGCGATTTTTTGTTTGCCGGTCGCCGTCGATTATTTTGTCTATCCCGAACCGAGGGGCAGCGCGACCTTTCCGCCGCTTCGAGCCAGCGGGGATGCCGGGTACTCAGTGAGCACAAAACCGGGTGACGATTTTGCCGGTGTTCGCCCCTATATGCCGGGAGAATCCCTGCGGCATGTGGACTGGAAGGCTTACGCGCGGGGGCGGCCCTTGTCGGTGAAGCAATTCACTGGCGAGGATGGGCAGGAGCTCTGGTTCGACGCCGACGAGATCAAGGGCATGCTGCTGGAGGAACGGCTCTCCCAGTTGACACTCTGGATAGTCAACGCGGAGAAGAGCGACATTCCCTACGCCTTGCGGGTGGGACAGACGACGCTGCTCCTGGGGTTGGGGCCCGAGCAGTCCCGGCGGGCTTTCGAGGCGCTAGCGGTCGCTGGGGCGCGATTGTAAAAAGGATTGGAAAATGATGTCGGGGAGGGATTTCTCGTTTCCTTGTTCCATTTTGTGGTTAGGGTAGTAAACGATTAGTCAGTGTTTCTTATGAGCCCCGAACCTCGCCATATCCTGATCAATCTCATTGCGGAATATGGAGTTCCTCTCCTGGCTTATCCGTTGCGGCTGGAAGGCATGCTTAAGGATTTCAGTGGCGAACATCGGCGCGAAATCTTTGTCCTGATGAGCTGCCTGCGCGGGGGCATCGTCGAGCAGATCCGCCAGCAGACGCCTTCCTCCATCATCCCGGCCTGCGAACGGCTGGTGCTCAAGCTGGAACATAATCTGGCGATCTCGGCCGAAGCGGCCCGGTGGGCTGTGGAAAGCTGGGCCATCGCGCTGGAACTAATGACGGCTCCGGAAATTTCAGCCGAAGCGCCCATCGAAGCGACTCAGGAAGAAACACCTGAGCCGCTGGAAGATACTTCCGTCGAATCGGTGGAAACGAACGCCGAGGCGCCCTTGTCGTCGGAATTCGACACGATCGCGCTGGCGTCTGCTTCGAAGGAGAATGCCGACTTTATTTCCCGTCCGCCGGTGCCGACCTGGCGGGTGCCGGATTGGACCACGCCGGGCACGCTCGTCACGGTCTACCCCGATGCGAGCCCCAAAAAGCCGAACCTTCGCGACGCTCTGCGCGATGCCCCGGCGGGCGCCCGCCTCGTGCTCAAGCCGGGCGTTTATCGCGAAAGTCTGGTCATCAAAAAGAATCTCCAGATTTGCGGGGAGGGCGAAGCGGATGAGATCGTTCTCCAATCGATTTCCAGCTCCGCCGTCCTGCTCGATGGCGCCTGCCTTTTTCTGGGCGGGCTGACCATCAAGGGTGTGCGAGGCAAGGACCAGAAAGCAGTGCCCGCGATCGATGTACGCGCGGGACACCTGACCATGGAGAATTGCGACGTGACCAGTGAGGCCTCCAACATCATGGAGGTCAGGGGCGAGCGGGCCGAGGTCCTTCTGCGCGGCTGCCACCTGCACGACGGCAAGGCCAGCGGCCTCGTGGTGCAGGAGGGCGGCGTCGCCTATCTGGAGGATTGCGAACTCTACCAGAACAAGCTTTCCAACGTGGTGATCGGGAAGGGGTGCTCGCCGACGCTCTTCTCCTGCAAGATCAGCCACGCGCTCATGGCGGGAATTTACGTGAACGAAGGTGGCGGCGGCCTGATCGAGAATTGTGATATCTGGAAAAATTCCGTGGCCGCGGTGCAAAGCCGCCGGGGCGGAAAACCGCGCGTGCGCCATTGCCGGATTTCCGGCACCGAGCGTTTCGGCGTGCTGTTGACGGAGCAGGGGGAGGGGCTCTTCGAGAATTGTCACATCTTCGAAAATGGCAAGGCGGGCGTCACGCTGGGCCAGCACAGCCGGGCCCAGTTTTCGAGCTGCCGCATTTCGGACAACCACGCGGAGGGAATCGATTTCTCCGAAGGCTCCGAGGGCGAACTGATCGATTGCGAGATCTTTGGCAATGCGTTGGCGAATGTCGTCGTGCGGGAGAAATCGGACCCGCATCTGGTGCGCTGCCTGGTTCACAATGGCCAGGCCGAGGGATTGCGCCTGATCAGTGGCGCCAAGGGACGTTTCGAGCAATGTGAAATTTCCTCGAATGCGGGTACCGGCGCTTTTCTTTCCGATCAGGCCAAGCCGCTGTTTCTCTCCTGTTTTTTTCGGAACGGTCTGGAGAATGGCATCACGGTGCTGGGCAGTTCGGAGGGTCATTTTCTCGAATGCGAAGTGACGGATCATGTCGCGACCGGCGTGCTGGTGAGCGAGAAATCACAGCCTCTTTTCGAGCGGTGTCATCTTTCCAAAAATCTCGGGATGGGCGTGCATGCCGATGAGACCAGCACGCCGATCTTCCAAAATTGCGCGATCAGCCAAAATGGCGGCGTCGGATTTTCCTGCACGCGGAATGCCGTGCCAAAGATGGAGCAGGGCGAGATTTGCGAGAACGGCAGCGGCGGCCTGGTCGTGGCCGCGCAGGGAAAAGGCCGTTGGGAGAATGTCCATTTCGTGGCGAACATGGGAGACGGCGTGCAGATCCTCGAGGGAAGCCGGCCCATCCTGAAAAGCTGCCGGATTGAAAACAGCCGGGGCGTCGGGCTCCATTTCGGAACCCAGTCGCAGGGCACGGTTGAGGACGTGGACATCACCGGGAGCGAGGGCTCGGGTGTCGAACTAGAAAGTGGGGCGAATCCCGTCCTGCGCCGCGTGCGCGTCCTGCGGGGGAAAGCCGCGGGCATCCGTGCGCTGGCCCTTGGCGGTGGCACGGCGGAGAAGTGCGAGGTCTGCGAAAACGCCGGGGGCGATTGGGAAATCGCACCCACGGCGCGCGTGGCCCGGCTGGGCTGTTAACCGTCGTTATCTCAGCAGCACTCGCGGATAAATATCGGTCAGAGGCATGGGCAATCCGTTATAGAAAGGCCCGAATTCCCCGTAAGTGTGGGTGACTTCGTCGAAGCGCATTTCGTAAACGATGGCCTTGATGTTGAAGGGATCGTGCGCGAAGAGCGAGACGCCCCATTCCCAGTCGTCCAGACCGGTCGAGCCCGTGATCAACTGCCGGACGCGGCCCGCATAAGTGCGGCCCACCCGCATGTGGCCGCCCATGAGCTCGCGCCGTTTTTCGTGCGGGAGGGCATACCAATTTTGACTCGGCTCGCGCCGCTTGCTCATCGGGTAAAAGCAGAAATACTCCCAATCCGGCAGCACGGGATAAAGCCGGTCGTGGGTGTAGTGCTGGATGCGCTCGCGGAAGGTCGCGAGCTTCGCCTCGGATTCCGCGCTGCCGCGCACGATGCCCTCGGTCTTTTCCAATTCGAGCGCGTAATCGTCGTCCTTTTGCGTGTACTCGGATTTTTCCGTCATCGAGAGGTAGCTGAACTCGGTCAGAAGTACATCCGGCCCGAGCGATGCCGTGATTTTCTTTTCCAACGAGTGGAGGTAGCGCAGGTCCGGCGTCAAAATCATGAACCCGAGATCGGCCCGCGCAAACATCGCGAGGGTGATGACTTGCGTCTGCGGTTGCTGGCGCGCGGTGGCGATCAGCTCGGTGAGACCAGCCAGGGCATCGTCCCGCTCATGCCCGCTTTTGGCCCGCCAGGCGGCCAGGTCGATGCGATAAAAAAGGTGGAGCGCGCCGAGGCCCTCCTGGGGCTTGAGCGGTTGAGCAGCGGCGGTTGCGGAATGGGGAACGGCTTCGGTAGTCACACCTCGAGCCTACATGAGCCTCGGCGTGAACTCAACCCGGAGAGGATTTGATAGTGCGTCAGGTTGAAACATCTGGGTTGAGCGAAAACCTGTTCACCCATTCGCGGCAATAGCGCGTCCAAGGCAATCGAGAGCCGCGCGAAGCTGTGACGAGAGGAAGTCGTCAGAAATTATGCCGTCTGCGTCCAAATTCCGTCCGAGAAGGGGAAGCGTAATCGAAGCTGCTTCTACCAACTGGGCCGACATTGTCTTCAACGTCACACGTAGGTGGGCGTCTGCAGAAATCGCTCGCTGCGAAGCATTGATGAGAGCGACCGGCTTGCCGGGAAATTCCGGGCCACTGACCAGCCAATCCAGTGCGTTTTTTAACGCGCCCGCGACGCCACGAGCATATTCCGGACTGGACAAAAGTAGGCCTTGGCAAGATCTGATCTGCTCTCTCAACGCGAGAACCGGCGCAGGCGGACGGTCGGTATCCATGTCCGGATTGAAATGCGGAAGGCCTGACAAGCCATCATAAAGCATGACCTCCCAATTTGGCGGCGCGAGGCGCGCAGCCGCGATAAGGAGAGCTGTATTGGAAGATCTTGTTCGAAGGCTACCCGAAATGGCGAGGATACGCATGCTTATGTCATGAGATATGCCGCGAACAAGAGGGGAAACCATAAGTTGAGATATTTTAGATAATTTTTCATAAGCGTGGCTTCCCGCGAGGACTGTATCACCTTCTTCCGCAAAGACGTCTTCAAATCAGGAGAGTACCATCGAGAATTCTGCTGCCATTCTCCTGACTCACGATAAGTTGGGCGGGAACGGATCATGAAGGAACTGGCCGAAATCATTCACGCAGAGATCGGGGCGTCAGGTTCGATTCCCTTCGAGAGGTTCATGGAGCTCGCGCTGTACCATCCCGAGTACGGTTATTACCGGTGTAAAAAAGCACGGCCGCGCCTCGGCCGGGAGGGCGATTTCTTTACCAGCGTCAGCGTTGGGCCGCTTTTTGGCCGCCTGCTGGGGCGGCAGTTTTTGCAAATGTGGGAGGTGCTCGGGAAACCGGATCCTTTCTGGATCATCGAGCAGGGTGCGGAAGATACGCAGTTGGCCTGCGATCTTCTGACTTGGGCGCGCGAGCATGTCCCGGCTTTTTTCCACGCCATTCGCTATGCCGTTATTGAAGAACATGAGGTGACCCGTTCCCGTCAGAATGAAAAAATCCTGACGGAAGGATTCGCGGAGAAATTTGTCTGGTTCAAAAATATCTCCGATTTCGAGGGCCACGAGGCCGAGGGCGTCTTTTTCTCGAACGAGTTGGTGGACGCCTTTCCAGTATCGGTTATCCGGCGGGTCGATGGCTGTTGGCGGGAACTGCAGGTGACCCGCGGAGAGGAAGGCGATTTCATTTGGGTCGATAAGCCCATCAACGATGGCGAACTGGCGGAGGCGATACGAACGTTGCCATTGCCGGTGATTGAAGGGTACCGGACGGAGATCAATCTTCCCGCGCGCAGATGGATGGCAGACGTCGGGCGCATCTTTAAGCGAGGCTATGTCCTGACCATCGACTACGGCTTTCCCGCTTCAGTTTACTATGAAGCGTTTCGAGTGAATGGGACGCTGACCGCGTATCTAGAGCACCGCCGCACCGGGGAAGTGCTGGTCGATCCGGGCAGTCGGGATATCACGGCTCATGTCGATTTCACTACCCTGGCTAAGGAGGGAGAAAAGGCCGGCCTGGCCACGCTCGGCTTTTCGGATCAGCAACATTTCCTGATGGGCGTGGCCCACGATGAATTAAGCGAAGCGGGCGGCCCGCGCACCGGCATCGCGGAAAATGTGCGAGCCTGGAATACGCTGACTCATCCCAATCATCTCGGGACGCGATTCCAGGTTTTATTGCAGGCGCAGGATGCGCCTCACGATCTCGACGGCTTGCGTTACAGCCGATCCGATGGATTGGTTTGAGCTGACCGCGAACCTCCCCTAACGTTGGGCATGAATCGTCGTTTACCCGTCACGCTGGTCGGCGGATTTCTGGGCGCTGGCAAGACTTCGCTGCTGCATCATTTCATCAGCGAACATCAGAGCGGAAACCTCGCCATCCTGGTGGAGAATCCGGGCGCATTGAACCTGGACGCGAAGGCGATCAAGGGTCTTTGTGGAGCGATGCGCCGGTTAGGCGATACGGTGATGGAGATGCCGTCGTTGGAAGAATCGGCGCAGATCGATTTGCTGGCGGACAAGCTGCGCGAGCTTTCAGAAAACGGCCGTTTCGAGCGCGTGCTGGTGGAGACAAGCGGCACGGTAAACGCCGCCTCGCTGGAAAAATATTTTGGAATTTCACCCAGTGATAAGGATAAGTTCACGCCTTGGGCCGAGTTGCATCAGATCGTCTGCGTGGTCGATGCGCTTGATCTGTATCATGCCGTCATCGCACCGATGCGGCGGGGCGAGGCGGTTCCGTTCCTGGATTTCCAGCAGGCGCAGATTAAAGACGCTGGCATGCTCGTCTTAAATAAATGTGACCTAGTCAACGATGCGGAGAGAGCCGCCTGTGTTGAGTTTCTGCTTCAAGTGAATGCGAAAGCCTCTTTGGTCGAAGCGGCCTACGGCGAGGTGCCAACAGAAATCTGGGCGCAGATTGGAAGATTTCAACCATCACTCCAACAAGAACCGAGCGTGATCGAGGCGAAGGTGCCGGACGTCGCCTTAAGCAGTGTACTCTATCGCGCCTATCGCCCCTTTCATCCGGCGCGATTTTGGGATTGGTTCAACGCGGAGCATCCCGGCCTGTTGCGGGCGAAGGGACTTATCTGGCTCGCGACGCGCAATCTTCTGGTGGGCGGAATTTCGCGCACCCGTTTCCAGAACGGCTGCGGCGGCGCCGGCATTTGGTGGGCGGCCCTGCCGCGCGAAGAGTGGCCGCAAGAAAGCGATGCGCTGACCCGCATGCAGGAAACCTGGCGCGAGCCCTACGGCGACCGTCGTCAGGAACTGGTCCTTATTGGCGAGGCGGCGCGGTTGGCGGAAGTCACGCGCGGGCTCGATGCCTGCCTCCTCAACGCCGAGGAATATGACCGCCCGACGCGCGAGTGGACGGCTTTTCCCGATCCCTTTCCGATCTGGGACGTGGGCGCGGAAGGCGCTTAATTCGCGGGTTTGTCTTCCAGCTCCTGCGAGGAAGAGGGGAGGGCCCGCATCTGCATTTGTTCGACCTTGCGGTTGAGCATGGCGACGCGGTTATGCGGAACGGCCACTGTTCCAAGTGTGGCGCTACGGATCACCGTAAAGTTTTCCGTCTCGCCCAGGACCTCGCCCAGAATGCGGTCGCCATCCTTGAGGATCGCCTCGACCACGCGGGTGCTGCGCTGGGTGTGCGGCACAGTCAGGATGCCGAGGCTGGCGTGGCGTACAAAAAGCGCATCGGTGGTTTCGGCCACGATGTCGCCGACGATCCGGTCGCCATTGATCAGGATGATCTCAATGGGGCGCTGCGCAATTTGAGAGCGCGGAATGGTTAGGACGCCGAGCGTGCTGTGATCGATGTAAATCGCCTCCGGCGTTTCGGAAAGGATCGCGCCGATAATCCGCTCGCCGTTGGAGAGGAAAAATTCCCGCTTTTCCCGGTTATCGGGCGGTTGCAGGGCCGTGGTGGATTCCTGGGACGGTTGATTGGTAGGGACATTCACCTGTGGCAACGGCACGGTTGAGGGCCGGGGTGGAGTCTCGGAAAAACTGGAGTTTAGCGGCGCGGGCTCTGCCGGCACGGATGCCTCCGTTTTCTTTTCCGGTTCGGGCGGGGGCGTGGAAGATTCCGGCGCAACCTTTTCGGGCACGGGGAGCGGAGTCGTATCGGGCGCGGGTTCCGGGATGATCACCGATGCAGGTTTTTCTTCGAAGGTTTTTTCTTCAACCGGAGCGGTCGTTGTCGAAGCTGGAGTCGACTGGGTAACGGGCGAGGAGTTCTCCTCCTGCATCACACTGCCGGTGGGCACGGCGACGGAAAAAGCGGGGGGAACCACCGCGGATGTAGCCGGTGGCTCGGGCGCCGGAACCGGATTGACGTCAGGCGCGGGCGCAGGCTCCGAAGCGGGCTTCTCCGCTTCCTCGCGGCGCGGGGGCAGGACGATGCGGGCGACATCGGCGATCTTCGTCCGTCGCCGGAAAATGGTCGCGGCGGGGGAAGGCTCGACCGGTGTGGTCGAGAGATTTTTGAAACCGGTGAGATTGATCGAGGGGCCGGTCTTGGGCTGGATCTCGGGAGAGGTGGCAGAGGTGGAAACGGGTTCCTTCTCCGGGGCCGTGGAAGCGGGCGTGGAGGAGACGGGCGGTGAATCGGAAAAGGTCCGCTTGACGAGACGCACGCCGCCGGTTCGGGTCAGGGCCCGCAAGGTATCGGCCTCGGCCATGTCCTTGACCACGGATTTATCCGGGGAGGAGGCATGGACTGGCGCGGGTGGCAGGGTGACTTGAGAAACAGGAAGGCGCACCGGCGAGCGCGGAGCCGAAAGGGCTGACTCTTCCGGCAAAGGAACCGGCGCAGGCGGGACTGGCGCGGAGGCGGGCGAAACCGGCTCAGCCGGGGGTGTTTTTAACGAAGCTTCGGAGGCAATGGTCCGTTCCGGAATGATGGCGGCGGGAGGCGGAGTGGGCGCAGGCTGCCGCGGCTTGGCCTTGAAAAAGATGTCAGGCCAACGCATGGCAATTCGGTCGTAAGGTTGGTTTCAAAATGAGGGAATTTGGGCACGGTGCCTTTTTTTGGCTACCGATACGTTCGCAAGGACACCACTATAACGACAGCTCCCGCGAAAACAAGAAGGCCTTCTCTATTCAGCCCCGCGGAAATGTAACACGTAGAAGGCGATAAAGTCCGTGGCATATAACGTGCTAAAGGCTGCTGTCTCCCGGCTTTTCCGTTCGATCTGCCCAGGGATTCATGCTGGATTTCTCTTTGCCCTATGTCTTTATCTTCGGAAATTTTTATCGGGACGAATCTCACCGAGATTCTGCGCCGGTTAGTTCACGCCAAGAAAACAGGACTGCTGACCATCCAGGAAGCGGAAAGGGAGGGTGCGCTGGCGGTGGAAAATGGCATGATCGTCAGCGCCGCCACGAGCTCTTCCAGTGGGATCCATGCCCTTTTCCAATTTGTCACCTGGAAGCAGGCTCACTTCGAATTCCATGAGCATTCGCTAACGCCTGACGTTCCCCGCGACCTGGCGGTCTACGATCCCGAATTGCTGATTGCGGGCATCGCGGCCAAGGGGTGAGCGGGAAATCTATTTTCGAACCAGCGGTGTCGATGTGGCCCCGCCGCCCTGCACGATTTCGGGGCCAAGCACGTGGTCGTAGGGAATGTGAAAGCGAGCCATGATCTTCTGATTCGCATCGTCCAAGGGGGCGGAATCGAGCACGGCCTCATGGACCGGTTCGCCCGGGGCGAAAATGAAAACGTCAAAACCGTCCTGGGGCGATTTCAACGCGGTCACCACGTCGGCAATGCGCTTGATTTTGATGCCGTTGATTTCGTCGACCACCGTGTTGTGCAGGTTTTCATAACCAATATTCACGGGATCGGGGAGCACCTGGGAGAGTACCACGCGCTCAGGGCGGTCGGGCGTCACTTTATCCATGGCATAGTAGGAGAGCCGGAAAGGCGCCGCCTGCCGCCACCCTGCGCCCCAACTGCGAAGATAATCATTGGTCAGTGGCACAAAAACGAAGCCACCCGCCAGGACGTATTGCGGCGCCTGGTCGAAGGTCTGGTTCGGAATCAACTCGTCGCTGTATTCCGCCTTGGGCAGGCGATAGGTGATCTCCTGTTCCTTGCCATCGCGCCAGATCTTCATCTTGCTTTCCATCCCGGCCCATTTGCCGCGGGAGGAAAGATTTTCGAGGAGAAGTTTTTTATACTGCGGATCGCGATAATTGCCCTGCGCGTCGATATCAAAGCCGTCGATCTGTAAAATGACGTCGCGCGGTTTGATCAGCGAGACCACGCCGGGCTTCATGCCCGTTTCCTTGACGATCACGCCCCGGGCCGCGCCGGGCAGCTTCAGGTAATCGAGGCAGAGCGGATTCTGCACCGGGTCCCAGGTGAAATCGAAGTAGCCCAGGCCGGTATAGGTATTCGTCGCGCGCGCCTTGAGGATGGAGGAAATGAAGGACGTGGGAATGGCCGCGACGGCGTCGCCCGCCTGCTGACAAACCAGGCCGATGAGATGGTTGCCGGAGACAACCGCCTCGCCCGCGCCCGCGCCGCTGACCGTCGTGTCAATTTTCAAGACCGGCACGGAGACAAAACTGAGCACCGAATTATCGACCAGCATCCGCTCGATGTCGCCGGGGCGATCCTCGAGATGATCGCCGTCCCAGCGCAGAATGTGCGTCCCGCCGGAGACCGGCACGGGATCGGCCAGCGAGGCAGATTGAAGGCCGGTCCAGAAATCTTTCTCATCCGTCGTGAGTGCGGCGAGATTGGTCTGGTAATCAATCCACACGACGCGGCCCAGGCTGAAGAGGCCGCCGCCGCCCTTTTGCAGGCGGATGAGCGTCTGGTCCGCGACGCCTTCCGCCGTGGTGATGATTTGATGTCCGGAAATGACAACGCCGGTCTTGAAGACCTTGTGCTCGCTACGGGTCCAGGGCTGGACGTAGCTGTAGTCCTTGCTGGTGACCTCGATATGGATGACCGCATTTTCCCAGGCGAAAGGCCCGGAGGCGCTATCCGTATCCGCCTTTTTTTCCCGGGCTTGGAGCGGCAGATCGGTGAGCAGTGTCGAACCGAGCAGCATCAGGGCCAATGGCAAGATCCGGCATGACGTGAGAAGAGAGGAGAGTGGCTTCATAAACGGCTCTGGGCGGGCACGCGGTAGGTGTCGAGGATGTCGGCGGTGGCCTGCTCCGCCTCGTCCTTGCGAATGACCTCGAAGTGATGGTCGGGAAGGAAGTCGATGATGGCGTCCGGCCCGGTGCTGGCGGCAAAGGCCTTGGGCACGTCGCTTAGGTGATCGATGCGCACGCCGTTGATCTTGTCGACCATGGCCTGTCCGCGAATGCTGAGGTTAGCATTCACCGGCGAGTCGAGAATCGAGGCAAGCACCACCGGCTCGGGACGCCAGTTGGCGGGATCCTCGATGTGGCGATAGGCCAGTTCGTAGATCAGCTCACGGCCGACCGAGGCGCTCCAATCGCTGCCAAAGGTTTTCAGGTAATCGAGCGACAGCGTGGTGAAGACGAGGCCGCCATAGATATAATAGCGGGGCAGCACGTCATACTGATTTCCCTGTCCGATGTCGTCGTTGTAGACCTTCATCGGCAGTTTCACATCGACCGTTTTTCCGTCACGCCAGATGCGTAGCGGGATGGTGTCGTTGTGCTGGGCCATGTCGATGGCGACCGAGACGCCGACGGTATTTCCCTCGTAGGTAATGGTGCCGTCGTCATCCACCGGATAATCGCCGACCTGCATGATGACGTCGTTTGGCTTGAGGAGCGCCTTGGTCGAGGCGATGTCGATGATCTGGTCCACCCGCACGCCGCGCTTGCTGTCTTCGGGTAATTTCAACATGCGGCGAAAGGCTGGATTTTGCAGCGGAGCCAGGCGGATGCCTGCTTCCGGGACGCCGTCGTAGGTGCCATCCTTGATGTCGTCGAGAAAGTGATGAATGACCAGCGTGGGAATGAAGTAGCCGGTGCTTTGCAGGCCGGGCAATCCTTCGAACGCCACACCGACCACCTTGTCGTCCTGGATGACGGGACCGCCACTGTTGCCGGGGTTGATCGCGGCATCGGTCTGCACGGCGAGGAAGGCGCGGTTGCCGATGTGGACGTAGCTCTCCACCTCGATGCGCGAGACGACGCCCCGGGTGTAGGAAATCTGCTGGCCGCCGGCGGGAAATCCGTAGGTGATGACCTGCGAGCGGACGGGGGGCAGCGGGCCGAATTTAAGCGGCTTCATGCCCTTGGAGAAATTGGGGTCGTCGACCTTCAGCACGGCGAGATCGACGTCATGGCCGACGAATTCGACATGGGCGAAATACTTCTGCGGGTCGTGATATTTCCGCACGAGCAATTGCTTGTTCCACGCGACGACATGCGCGTTGGTCATGATGCGATTGCCGTCGATGAGAAAGCCGGTGCCGGAGGCAAAATGGGGCACGTCGAAAATCCACGGCGCGGCCCAGTTGGGTTCCTGGAAGGCGTTGATGATCTGGACGACCGATTTCTCGGGCTCCGAGCCCTCGGGGAGGGGAGTGCCCTGGGGCGGCGCGGTGGGTGTGGGGACCGGAGTCACACCCGGCGCGGTCGTCGCGGAAGGAGCGGTGACGGTCCCGGGAAGGGATGGGGTGGGTGAAACCGGCGCAGCCGGATTGACCGGCACGGGGTTGAGCGTGGTCGGCGCGATGTTGGGCGCTCCGGTCGGATGATTCTGATCCGATGGAAGCGAGACAGCGTCGGTATGCGCGGCGCGCGCCGGAAAGACCATGAGGCTCAAGCCCAGAAGGCAGGCCATGGAAATACGAGTGAAAGCCATGAAGACAACAGCCAACCCCGAGTTGCAGGGCTTGTAAAGCTGACGTTGTCTTAAAGTTGTGTAAAGGAGCCCGTGCGACACGCCAGTTTTTATTGGAGCGCGCCGATCCGGGCCATCATTTCCTGCGCCACGGCGTCGTACCCGGTCTTGTCGAGTCGGCCCTCCGGCAATGTCGGCAGATAGGGCTTCCCAATGACAACGCGGATAGGGCGGAGCTTGGGAAATTTATCGTGGCGTGAGAGGGACTCGAACGTGCCGAAGAGGCGCACCGGGAGAATCGGGACCTTCGCCTTGACCGCGATGAGCGCCGCACCCGGTTCGGCGGGGCGAAGCTGGCCGTCGGGGGAACGCGTTCCTTCTGGAAAGAGAAGGACGGAGTGCCCGGACTGGAGCATCTTGATGATCCGGCGCAGGCCGCCGATATCGTTGCTTTCGCGGTCGATCGGGAGGACGTTGCAGATGGGCAGGAACCAACTCCAGAAAGGCGGCTTGAAGAGGCTTTTGCGCCCCAGGTAATAGATCTCGCGCGCCACCGCCCAGCCTACCGTGGTTGGGTCCATGAAACTGACATGGTTGGAGACGATGAGGCAGCTTTCGGCGGGGATATTTTCGCGACCCTCAATTCGGATGCGGTGGAGAAACAACTCACACCCGACGAGGTTGTAGGCAAAGCGATAGAAGGGACGCATGGGGCGATGACTTAACGTGAAGAAAATTCCTGCCAGCGTTTCAGCCGCTCATGGGCGCGCCCCGAATCGAGCGCTTGGGTGCCTTGCTCAAGCCCTTCTTCGAGTGAGTTCGCCGTGCCGTGTGTCCAGCTGGCAATGGCGGCGTTAAGGATGAGCATCTCGCGGCCAAGCCCGCGTTCCTCGCCGCGAAGCAGGGCAACAATGCGGCGGGCGCTTTCCTTCGCGTCGGCGACCAGCAGCGTTTCGAACGTGGGCGAGGGCGTCTCCGAAAAAATCCATTCCAGCCGGTCGAGTGCCGCGCCGTCGGGTGGACGGATCGTGCTGCCGATCACGGTGTAACCGTGGGCGCTGATTTCGCCGAGCATCCGGCCTCCGGCGTCCTCGCCGCAAACGACGGAAAAACGGGAGCAGCCCATCTCCTCCAGCGCCTGTTGATAAAGAGGAACATGTTCCAACTTGAAAACACCAACGAGCCGCGCGGCGGGCCGGGCGGGATTGAGCAGAGGCCCGAGCAGATTGAAGATGGTGCGATGCCCCTCGGCGGCCAATCGACGGCGCACTGGGGCGACGACGGCAAAGGAAAGATGATACGCGGGCGCAAAGAGAAACGCGCAGCCAACGTTCTCTAGACAACGGAGGACGTCGCCCGGGGGAAGATCGATTTTGATTCCGAGCGCTTCCAGTACATCGGCGCTGCCCGATTTCTTGGTGAGCCCGCGATTGCCGTGCTTGACGACCGGGATATCGAGCGCGCCGAGTAGGAACATCAGGCCGGTCGAGATATTGATGAGATTCAGGCCGCCGCCGCCGGTGCCGCAACAATCGAGCAGGGGACGCCCATTCCAGTTTCCGCGCACGCCGGGATCGATCGCCTGCGGCAGGAAGGCCTCAGCGCATGCGGCGAGTTCCGGGGCCGTCTCGCCACGCTGGGCCCAGGCGCGAAGAAAATCGGCCTTGGCCTCGTCCGCCACAGTGGCATCGAGCAGCGCCTGCGCGGCGCGGCGAATTTCGTCCGGGGCGAGGATGCGTTCCGGTATCTGGGAAGTCAGGTCGGGAAGCATGGGGAGCGCTATTTCACCGACCAGTTTCCGGTCGTCAGGTAAGAGCAGGCATTCGGCTGCCAGCCGAAGCGCGTGGTCTTGTGCAGGGCGACGACTTCAAAGGGGCAGATGTGATCGAGGATTTCGTAATTCCATCCGCCCGGCGGTTCGGAAAGGACAACTCGTAAATGGTAAGTGCCGACATTGAGATCGAGCTGCGGAATCTCGCAGCGCACCTCCGTGATGCCCGCCTCCTTGCAGATGGAGAAATAGCTATCGTAGGCGCAGAGATGAAGCACCGGGCTCTCGAATTCGTTGACGATTTGGAAGGAGAAGCAGGCGTTGGGCACCGGAACGGGCGAGTGGATTTCGAACTTGGCGCTCCACGGTTTTCCACTGTCGTGGGTTTTGGTCGCCTCGGAGCAAAAGATTTCCGCGCGGGTGAGGCGGGGGTCCTTGCGGCCCGGTTTTCCGATGTAGACGGAGTTGCTGTCGGAGCCCGTATCCATGTACAGGTTGATGCCCTCGCGTGAAGGTCCCGTGTAGGCGACCTGGCCGCCTTTTAGCAGGATGACCCGATTGGTCAGGGTCGAGACCGCCGCCATGTTGTGGCTGACGAAAAGCACGGTGCGACCCTCGCGCTGCGAGACGTCCTGCATCTTGCCCAGGCACTTTTTTTGGAACTGCGTGTCGCCGACGGCGAGGACTTCATCGACGATGAGGATTTCCGGCTCGAGATGGGCCGCGACGGCGAAAGCGAGCCGGACGTACATGCCGCTGGAATAATGCTTCACCGGCGTATCGAGGAATTTCTCGACCTCGGCGAAAGCGATGATTTCGTCGAATTTGCTTTTGATCTCGCGGCGGGTCATGCCGAGGATCGTGCCGTTGAGATAGATATTCTCCCGCCCGGTGAGCTCGGCGTGGAAGCCGGTCCCGACCTCGAGCAGGCTGGCCACCCGGCCATTAATCCTGACCCGGCCCTGGGTGGGCTCGGTGATGCGGCTCAGGATTTTCAGCAGCGTCGATTTGCCCGCGCCGTTGCGGCCGATGATGCCCACCACTTCGCCGGCATCGATGGAAAAGGAGACATCCTTCAGCGCCCAGAATTCCTCGACGGAAAGTTTCGCCGGGTCAAGTTCCTGTGGCGCTGGTTTTTTACGCGCCCATTGAAAGGGTGCGAGAAGGGCGCTTTCCATCACATGCCGAAGCCCTTGTTGGCCGGACTGATGGCGAAGATTATATTTCTTCCCCAGATTCTCGACGGCGATGGCAGGTTTACTCATGACGATAAATCAACACTCTTAACCCCCTATCGTGCCGCTCCCGGGTTGAGGGGTAAACCAAAAAACCTTGCGGCGAAGAACGATTCCGGGCAGTTGCACTTCAAAACGTATCCCGTCATTCTGTTCGACACTTCCTTTTTCTCGTGACCCTCTTTTCTCTTAAAGCGATACCTCCGCGCTACGTCCTGCCGGTGTTTCTTCTCCTCACTTTCGTGGGGCCGATTGTCTTGGGACCGATTCTCTATGTCGTGCTGGAGCCTTTTCACATCCCGTTTCATCGGGCGATGAGCCGGGCTCTTTTGCTCTCGGCCTTGGGCGCGCTTTTTCTTTTTCGGGATCGCATCCGGCTTCGCCAATGGTGGCGCGCGAACCGCGAGGGAAGGCGGCAATGGGCCCTCGGGTGGTTGCTCGCGGTGGTCTCTTCACTGGTCATGATCGGACTTTATGGAGCGCTTTGCGGATTCCATGGGGCGGGCGTCCCACCAAGCCACACGCTCCTGGTGGCGGTGGTGGCCGCGCTTATTGTTCCGATTTTGGAGGAAACGCTGTTTCGAGGTTTTCTGGTCACGCTCTTCGTCGAGGCGACGGGGCGCTGGGTCGGCTGGTTCCTCGCCGCGATGATTTACGCGCTGGCCCATTTTCTCAAGGTCCCCTCCGATATGCGCGAACAGCCGATTCAGTTCTGGAGCGGAGTAACAGGTATGTTCGCCGCCTTCGCGCAACTGGGGCACGGTGATTTTTTCAGCGGAAAGGGGCTTAGCCTCTTTTTGGTTGGGCTGATTCTCGGCGGAGTTTTTCTGCGGAAGGGCCGTCTCTGGATCGGCGCGGGTCTTCACGGCGGATGGATCTTCATCCTGATGACGTTCACGGGCCTGACACGTCCGGATGATTCTCCGCGCATTCCATTTTTAGGTGGGGATCTTCTTTCCTGCCCGCTCACGCCGGGCGTGCTGCTCGTGTTTGGTTTGCTTCTATGGCGCCTCTATCCGAAAAGTCCGGACCTCGGGAAAGCGATATAACCTTGCGCTCAACGTGCTGAAAAGAGATGCTACCCGTTTCATGAAAGACGAAGTTTATAGGGAAACCCAGCAGTCGATCGTCGATTTTACCTTCGGCGAGAAGGTCGCCTCCGTTTTCGACGACATGGTCGGGCGCTCCGTCCCTTTCTACGACGAGATGCAGCGGATGGTCACGGAAATGGCCACCGATTTCGCCACGCCCGGCTCCAATGTCTACGACCTCGGCTGCTCGACCGGGACGACGATCCTCAATCTCGCGCCCCACGTGCCGGCGGATGTGAAATTCATCGGGGTGGACAATTCGCATGAGATGCTCAAGAAGTGCGAGCTCAAGCTCAAGGAGCAGAATTTCAAGGGCAAGCACGAGCTGCTTTACGCCGATCTCAACGAGGGCCTGAAAGTGGAGAACGCCTCCATGGTGTTGATGGTGCTTTCCCTGCAATTCGTGCGGCCTCTCTATCGGGATCGCCTCATCAACCAGATCTACGAGGGAATGAACGAGAACGGCTGCCTGATTCTCGTGGAGAAATTCCTCGGCGAAGACTCGATCTTCAACCGCCTCTTCATCCGTTATTACTACGACATGAAGAAGCGCAACGGCTATTCGGAAATGGAAATCGCGCAAAAACGCGAGGCGCTGGAAAATGTGCTCATTCCCTACAAACCCCTCGAGAACCGCGAGATGCTTTTGCGCGCGGGCTTTCGTTACACGGACACCTTTTTCAAGTGGTACAACTTCGGTGGTATCATCGCCGTCAAATGATGGTCAGGCTCGGCAATCTTCTCTTTCGTTATCGCAACGGGCTCTTCCCTCTGGCTTACGTTTTCGTTTTTGCCAAGACACAGTTGCTCTTTGCCGATTATCGGCCCGCCGCGTTGATCGGGTTGATCATCGCCCTGCTCGGCCAGTTCCTTCGCATTGCGACCATCGGGCTCGATTACATCGTGCGCGGCGGTCGCAACCGGCAGGTCTACGCCGACGATCTCGTCACGGGCGGACTTTTCTCCCACTGCCGCAATCCGCTTTACGTGGGCAATTATCTCATTCTCATCGGGGTGGGCGTGGCCTCGTGCTCGGCGGCATTTCTGTTCGTGATTCTTCCACTCATGGCGCTCGCCTATTGGGCGATCATCGCCGCCGAGGAGAATTTCCTCCGGAATAAATTCGGCGCCACGTTCGATGCCTACATCGAAAAGGTCAACCGGCTCCTCTTTAATCCCATCGGCCTGAGCACCACTCTGCAGGGCATGAGCTTTCACTGGCCCCGCGTCGTGGTGAAGGAATACGGCACCATGCTTTCCTGGACGGTGGGCTATATCGCGGTCGTGATGCAGAATATCTGGATCAGCGGAGAGTATAACTTTTCGTCGCCTTTGGTCACCGTGCTCTGGGTCGCGCTAGGAATCATCGTTGTCTTCTATCTCGTCGCCCGCTTTCTGAAAAAGCGCGAGATCATCCGCGGTTAGGCAATCGTAGCTATGGCGCCCGCATCGTAGCCTGCAGGGGACCGTTGTGCCGGTTTTCTCCCAGCGCTGTTTCCCAGGGGGTTGATTCAATGGGCCCCAGCCTGGACCTTTTAGGGCACTCTCCAATGACTGGCCGCATCAAACACCTGTCATCCTGAGCTTGTCGAAGGATCAGTTCAGTTGTCTTTTACCGAGGCAAAACTGATCCTTCGACAAGCTCAGGATGACTGAAAAAAAGCGACAGTTACTCGCCAATAATCTTCACCAGCACGCGCTTGCGGCGCATGCCGTCGAACTCGCCGTAGAAGATCTGTTCCCAGGGACCGAAATCGAGTTTGCCTTCGGTGATCGCCACGACGACCTCGCGGCCCATGATCGTGCGCTTGAGATGGGCGTCGGCGTTGTCCTCGCCCGTATCGTTATGGCGGTACTGGTTGTGGGGCTTTTCCGGCGCGAGCTTTTCGAGCCAGCGTTCCCAGTCTTCCAGCAGGCCGCTTTCGTGATCGTTGATGAAGATGCTCGAGCTGATATGCATCGAGTTGCAAAGCACAAGCCCTTCACGCACCCGGCTCTCCGTGATGCAGTCCTGCACCTTCGTGGTGATGTTGATAAAACCGCGCCGGGCGGGAAGATTGAAGATGAGTTCGTGGCGGTAGGATTTCATCGTCGGGTTATTTAAAATAACTCCTTCTGCGAGCCGGTTGGCTTCAGCCCCAATTTATCGTAGGCGCGCTTGGAGGCAACCCGGCCTTGTGGAGTCCGCTTGAGAAAACCTTCCATGATGAGATAAGGCTCGTGCACCTCTTCAAGCGTGCCGGCTTCCTCGCCAATGGAGACGGCGAGCGAATTCAATCCGACCGGGCCGCCGTCGAATTTGTGGATCAACGCCTCGAGCAGGCGCTTGTCCATTTCATCCAGGCCGTCCTGATCGATTTCGAGCATGCTCAACGCCGCGTCGGCCGCCTCGACCGTCACGGGTGGCTTGGAGCGGACGAGGACGAAGTCGCGCACCCAACGCAGGAGATTGTTCGCGATGCGGGGCGTTCCGCGCGACCGCCGCGCGATTTCCAGCGCGGCCTCGGGCTGGATATCCAATTCCAGCAGGCGCGCCGAGCGAAGGATGACATGTTGCAGATCAGCGGCGGGGTAGTAATCAAGTCGATTGACCAGTCCGAAGCGGGAGCGCAGCGGCGCGCTGATCATACCCGCGCGGGTCGTCGCGCCGATGAGCGTGAAGCGCGGCAGATTGAGCCGGACGCTGCGCGCGTTCGGCCCTTGGTCGATGATGATATCGAGCCGGAAATCCTCCATTGCGGGATAGAGATATTCCTCGATGTTCTTGTTCAACCGGTGGATCTCGTCGATGAAAAGCACGTCGCCCTTTTGCAGCGTGGTGAGCAAACCGGCAAGGTCGCCCGCTTTCTCGATTACCGGTCCTGAGGTGGTGGTGATGGCGGCCCCCATCGACTTGGCAATGATGTGGGCCAGCGAAGTTTTTCCCAATCCGGGAGGTCCGGAGAAAAGCAGATGCTCCAGCGAATCACCCCGATGTTTTGCCGCGTCGATCAGCACATTCAGACGCTCCTTGATGCGCAGTTGCCCGACGAATTGGTCGAGCACCGCCGGACGGAGCGTGAGCTCCAGCTTGGAGTCTTCGGGAATGGCGTCGAGGGGCGTTTTATCGGGCATGGAGGTTGGACCTTAAAACTTTCAAATCAGCAGACAGTGCGTGCACCAAGGAATGCAAAGAGCAAAATAAGAACACAATTAACAGCCACGCAAGACTGTTAAAAAAGACGATGTGAATCCGATTGTTCCAAATATCGCCATAATAACCATCCGGCGGATTATAAATCGACCGCGTTAACATGATGCCGGGACACGAAAAAAGTGTCCCCCAATCGTACCAATGCTCTGGCGCGGGAGCCGTAGGCAAGCTGTCTCCGTAGGCAATTGCCATACCAAAGCAGCCGGAGATAAATCCGAAGGCCAAGCCGCCCAAGATCAAAAGAAGATATCGCTTCATCGGATAGCGCCATGATCTCATAGAGGCAGATTCCTGGACAAGCTCGCGATGACGAGGCAGAGCGTGTTAGAGCGTCTTCAACGCTTCCTTGATCAACTCCTCCACGGTGGCTTTGGGCCGCTGATCGCGGATGGCGCGCACGGTCTTGTGCGCTTCGGCCTGCTTGAAGCCGAGGGAGATCAGGGCGAGGACGGCGTCGTTGACGTGTTGCTCTTCGGGCGACAGGCCCTGCTGCGCGGAAGCGGCTTCCCACGCGGCGGAGACGCCGACCTTGTCACGCAATTCCACGATGATGCGCTCGGCGGTTTTCTTGCCCACGCCCTTGATCCGGCTGAGGGCGGCGATGTCGCCCGCGACGACGAGGCCGCGAAAGATGACCGGCGTAATCCCGTTCAGGACGGCAAGGGCGAGCTTTGGCCCGATGCCGCTGACGTTATTCACGAGCAACAAAAAGAGGTCGCGCTCCTCCGGGGTAGCGAAGCCGTAGAGGATATGGGCATCCTCGCGTACCTGGAGATGAGTGAGAATTTTCATCTGCGCGCCGGGGGCGGGAAGCTTGTCGTAGGTCGAGAGCGGGATGTGAACGTCGTACCCGACGCCCCCGGCCTCGATGATCAGGCGCATGGGCAAAACTTCGATCACGGTACCGCGCAGAAAAGAAATCATCGGGATAAATTAAAGTCCCTTCACCCGCGCTTGTCGAGGGCGGGCGGCACGGCTCAGGGGCCGCTGACCTGCACCCGGATGAATCGCTTTGTCGCGCCGGCCAAAGGCGTATTATCACGCACGGTGACTTGGCCTCCGCTGGTGCCAACGACCGTCGTGTAAGTCGCGCCCGAATGCCAGGTATCGGTCTGCTGGGTGAGATCACTGGTGACCTGCACGGTGTAGGTCACGTTCGCGTCATTGACCTGCGGGTAGGTGATGGCGAGGTACTGGTTGCCATTGGCGTTGACGACGGAAGTGGTGGGCCCGGGAGCCGTTCCGGCCTGGAGCGGATTGGCTCCAAAAGCGTACTCCAGCAGATTGGGAACGCCGTTGTGATTCGGATCGGCCAGGTCTCCACTGATACCTGGAGTATACGCATTCGCGCCGAAGGTGCTGAGCTGCCACGATTGATAAGGCGTCGGCTCATCGATCGTCACCGTCGCGGAGCCGGGGTTGCCGGTCGTGTACGTGGTCGAGGCGGCGGGCGAGAGTTGCACCGTCCGATTCGTCGTGGCCGCGCTGTCGAAGAGCGGGTTGACTGTGATCGAGGCCGAACTGATCCCGGGAGAAAGGGTAATCGTGCCGGGCAGCGCCGTGTAATCGAGACCGCTGATCGCCGTGCCGCCGACCGTTGTGTTCACGGTCAGGGTGGGGAAGAGGCTGCCGGAACGGGTCACAGTGAACTGGCCCGCCGTGGAGGGCGACCCATAGACCGTCGCGGTTGGCTGCGGAGCGGTTACGGTAATGGCCGGCAGGGTGGTGACGGCGGTCCGAATCGTGTCGCTAAAGCTATCGGCGATGATGACGGTGCCCATGCTGTCAACGGTGACCGACTGGGGAGTGTTGAATTGAGCTCCCGAGCCCGTGCCGTCCTGGGTGCCCGCAATGCTGGTCTGCCCGGCAATCGTGCTGACCACTCCATTGGTGTTGATGCGGCGAATTAAATTATTACTGATCACGATTTGGCCGACGTTGAGGGGAAGTTGAGAATCGGTGACGTAGAGATTATTCGCGCTGTCGATCCCGAGACCAATGGGCCCGTTGAAGAGCGCGTTGTTTCCGATGCCGTCGCTGCTGCCGAGGGTCTGCAGGCGACCATAGGGCGTGGTGACGACGCCTGCGGGAGTGATTTTTCGGATGACGTCATCGCCGAGATCGCCGACATAAACATTATTGGAGCTATCCGTAACCACGCTGATCGGTTCGAGAAATTGGGCGGCGGTGCCCGTGCCATCCTGCCAGCCGCCGTTGGCGATGACTTTCGGGGGCGTGGAATTTAAGACAGTCGGCGGCGTGCCGGCGAACGTCGAGACGACGCGTCCTGGAGTGATCTTGCGAATCACGGCGTTGGCGGTATCGGCGACGTAGACATTCCCCAAGGTATCGACGGTGACTCCCTGCGGCTGATTGAAGGCTGCGGCGGTGCCGGTCCCATTCTGATAGGTCTGGACTCCCGATCCGGCCAGGACAGTCACCGTTCCGGGCGTGTTACCGACGAAAGGCGAGATCTTTTCGATACAGGCATTCCCCGAATCGGCCACATAAAGATTCCCCGCGCTATCAATGGCGACACTGTTCGGCCCGTTGAAGGGATAGCTGGCATAAGGGGTGGTGACGACTCCGTCCGGCGTGATCCTGCGGATGGTGTTGCTTCCATAGTCCGCCACGTAGGTGTTCCCATT
>JAMFSY010000020.1 GCA_026225555.1 Methylacidiphilales bacterium | reverse complement strand
TTTGATCGAGCAGCGCAACTTCGCCAAAAAAGGAGCCGGGACCAAATTCGAGCAGCGTTTCCGGCACGAAATCAAGCCGGGTGATTTTGACCCGGCCTTGCAGGACGACAAAGAGCCCCTGCCCTTCCTCGCCCTCGTCGAAGATCACCTCATCGGCCAGGTAGCGCCGTTCATGGAGGAGATTATCAACCATACCCAGTTCGCGGGCGGAGAGGTCCTTGAAGAGGACAACGCTTTTAAGCATTTGCAGGCGCGGGCTGCCGTGGTGCGCGAGGCGGAAGAGCATTTCCGGGGAGGGTAGAGTGCGCCGGTCCAAAAGGCGAGAGCCGCTTTATTGATCTTCCCCGCTATTTTTCGGAAGGGTAAGCGGACCTCCTCAAGCCCTCTCCAGACCGCTCCCCTTCCCTTAGATTTGCCTCTTGAACCCGGCCCCGTACCCGACAAAAAGGCCCATGCTGATGCCGACCAGCGCGCCGACGGCAATGTCGGAGGGGTAGTGACGATAGATCTCCATGCGCGCCCAGATGACCAGTAGAGCAAAACCCGCGGCAATCCATCCCAGCGGACGACAGATCACGAGCAACGCGGCAGCCGTGCCACTGACTGCGGCAGCGTGACCGGAGGGGAAGCTCTGGAAACTGGAGCGAAACGCGGCGGGCAGGCCGTAAAATCCATCGGGCATATTCGCATCGGGCCGGGCGCGGCCTAGGGTCAGGCGAAAGCAATCGTCGAGCAATCCCGCCAAGGTCCCACCCAAAAGACAGACGATACCGATCCGCCGCCACACCCGGCTTTTTCTCCAGACGCCAAAGCCCCAGATCATCAGCGCGAGCGGCAGATTATAGGTCGGATAGTCTCCCCAGAAACCGAGGGCACGGGCCATTTTCTGAACGGCGACGTCTTGCATGACGGGCCAGGCATGAAGCCTTATGAGCAGGGCCCGATCATGAGGAAAGAGCAGCAGCGCGAGAATGACGGCGGCAATCAAAACGGCCAGGACGTTCATACGCCTCGCCCAAACGAGATGCCTGAAACCACGCAGAATGGTGCGTCCCTGCGCCACGCCGGCGATGATCACCCGCGGGGCACGAAACGATCGGACCTTCACGTGCTTGGGAGATCGATCCGCGCTTACCGCTTGGCCAGAAGGTCGCGGATTTCGATCAGGAGCTTCTCCTCCGCGCTGGGAACGGGCGGATCGACGGGCTTGGCCGCTTCCTGGCGCTTGAGCGAGTTGACTCCCTTGACCACGAGAAAGATCACGAAGGCGACAATGAGGAAGTTGATCACCGTATTGATGAAAGCGCCGTAAGTAATGTCGACTTCCGGCTTGGTCACCTTGCCGGCAGCGTCCGCCACGGCGGGAGCAATCTGATATTTGAGGGCCGAGAAATCGATGCCGCTGGTCAGATAACCGATCGGGGGCATGACGACATCCTTGACCAGCGAGGTGACAATCCCTCCAAAGGCACCGCCAATAATCACGCCAACGGCGAGATCGACGACGTTGCCGCGAGAGATGAACTCCTTGAATTCTTTGACCATGCTCATGGGAGTTAAGTAGGCCGAAAGAAAAGGCGCGACAAGACCGGATTACAAAAACCTTCTCGTGGGAACAGACCGTGCGGTTTCCTTTCTAATTTTTTCTAAAGGGTGAGCGAGACTGGTCGATGGATTTTCAAGGGACCGGGCAAAAGAGGACGAGGCCATCTTTATCCTTTTCTTGCCGCAATCCTTCTTCCATAAAATAAATCACCGAGCCATGCACATCTATATCCACCGCGACGGCCAGCAATTTGGGCCGTATCCCGTCGAGCAAGTTAAGGACTACATGGAGTCCGGCAATCTTCGGGCCGATGATCTGGCTTGGCACGAAGGGGCTGCCGATTGGGTGCCGCTCATCCAAATCGTGGGAGAAAAGCAGGCCACGCCCGCGGCCGTGTCCCCGCCGCCGAAGGCAGGGCAACCCTCCTCGTTTGTTCCAGCTCGCCGCAACGCCGCCGGAACATCCAAGGGAAGCTCTAAACCCGTTGCCAGCCGGGCGCCCACGCAGGCCACATCAGGCCAGCTCAGGCGGAGCCGTCGCAGGACCTCCGCTTCTCAGGATGGATATAGTGGCAGACAACGGTCGATCGGCCTTCGCAATATGGCGGTCGGCGGGCTCTTCTTTGTTGGCGGATTGGCGATCACCCTTTTCTCCTACGCGGCGGCCGCATCGACTCCCGGTGGCGGGACTTTCCTGATCACCGGTGGCGCCATTATTTTCGGCGGAATCCGATTTGTGATGGGCATCATTCAATTTTCCAAGGGATGATCGCGGTGGGGCAGGCCCTGACTTAAAGCTTGCCTCTGAAGCCCCCTTGGGCTTGACTACCTGACTGCGCTTAATAGCCCGACCCTGGTCGTGCGGCGCGGAAAGGTAACCTTTAACCCTCTCCGCCGAGGTAAAGGCGGTTTTTTTGTCTTGAAAGCAGGTCGTCGTTAGGACGACCCGGCCCGGCTCCGTTACCGCCGGGCAGACAGTCCGGTCCGGCGCTGGAAGGCGCCTTTTAATCCCATGAGTGCAACCATGCAAGAGTTGATGGGGAAAGCGATGAAGTCGTTTTCCGAGGGCAGTATCGTCAAGGGACGCATCCTGCAAAAACGTCAGAACGAAGTTCTGATCGATATCGGCTATAAATCCGAAGGCGTGATCAGCCTGAGCGAATTCGAGGACACCGACGAACTCGAAGTCGGCAACGAAGTCGAAGTCCTGCTCGAACGCCTCGAGAACGACGAGGGCATGGTGGTCCTTTCCAAGGAAAAGGCCGCGCAAAAGCAGAACTGGGAAAAGATCGTCAAAATTTTCAACGATGGCGGTTTGATCAGCGGCAAGGTCAAGGCCGTGGTCAAGGGCGGCTTGATGCTGAACGTGGGCGTAGAGGCATTTTTGCCCGGGTCCCAGGTCGACATCATCGCGCCGAAAGACCTGCGCGTTTACGAGGGCAAGACTCTCGAGTGCAAAATCGTCAAGCTCAACGAAGAGCGCAAGAACGTGGTGCTGTCGCGCCGCGAACTGATCGAAGCCGAACGCGCGGAAAAGCGCTCGAAGCTGCTCGGCGCCATTGAAAAGGGCGGCACAGTCAAGGGCACGGTCAAGAACATCACCGACTTCGGTGCGTTCATCGACCTCGACGGCCTCGACGGCTTGCTGCACATCACCGACATGAGCTGGAGCCGCCTGAATCACCCGAGCGAAATGCTCAAGGTGGGCCAGGAAGTCGAAGTGCTCGTGCTCGATATCGACCGCGAGAAAGAGCGCGTGTCGCTCGGCCTCAAGCAGAAGTCGATGAATCCTTGGGACAAGATCGCCGAGAAGTACCCGGTGAACATGAAGGTCAAGGGCAAGATCACCAACCTCGTGCCTTACGGCGCGTTCGTGGAACTGGAACCGGGCATCGAAGGCCTCGTCCACGTCTCCGAGCTCTCCTGGACCAAGCGCATCGCGCGTCCCGCCGACGTACTGACCCAGGGCCAGGAAATCGAAGCGGTCGTGCTCGGCGTGAGCAAGGAAGACCAGAAGGTCTCCCTCTCCGTCCGCCAGCTCGACACCAATCCTTGGGAAGTCGTGACGGGCAAGTACCCGACCGGCACCCGCGTCAAGGGCAAGGTCCGCAACCTGACCGCCTACGGCGCCTTCATCGAACTCGAAGAAGGCATCGACGGCATGATCCACGTTTCCGATCTCTCCTGGACCCGCAAGATCAATCATCCTTCCGAAATGTTGAAGAAGGGCGACGAGATCGAAGCCGAGGTGCTCGAGATCGACAAGGCCAACCAGCGCATTTCGCTGAGCCTGAAACATCTCGCCGACGATCCCTGGAAGTCGATCGAGGAACGCTACAAGATCGGCGATCTCGTGACCGGCAAGGTGAGCAAGGTGGCCAGTTTCGGCGCTTTCATCCAGCTCGCCGACGAAATCGACGGCCTCGTTCACATCTCGCAGATCAGCAACGATCGCGTCGAGAAGGTGAAGGAAGTGCTCAAGATCGGACAGGAAGTTTCCGCCCGCGTCATCAAGGTGGACAAGACGGAGCGCCGCATCGGCCTCTCGATCAAGGCCGCCGACTACACGCCCGAGCAGCTCGAGCGCGAGAAGGAAAACTACGAAGCCCTCAAGCCCGGCGAAGAGCTCGGCTCGATGGAAGCCGCCTTCGACCTCGCCCAGGAAGATTACCGTCCCGGCGAAGCCAAGAAGAAATAATCCTGGCGGATGGCAGGATGGGGCAGCCGGCGATGCCGGCTGCTCTTATGAAAAGCGCGGTTTGGAAGTTCTGCGAGGGCAGGTTTTCCGACCGCGCTTTTTCGTGCCCGAAAGGGTTAATGGATTTTCTGGACCACTTTCCAATTAAGGGGTCGCGTCAAAAAATGCCGTCAGATTTGGATGCGACTATTTAACTAGAAAATGCTTTAGAGAGCGTTGCGTAATGAGGCCTCAAGCCTCACTTGCCGCTCGCGGGCCTGGGCATAGGCGCGCGCGGAGGAAGGCTTCGGACGGATCGCCTTTCCCGTCTGCGGCGCGGCGGGATGCAGTCCCAGCTGCTCCAGAACAAAACAGGCTGCACCACGCAACGAGGCCTCGGGCTCATCGGAGGCATAAACCGGCCTCCCCAGCACGTTCGCGAGCCGCTGAAGCGCATCCGGCGAATGCTGGATACCGCCGGAAACAATGAAGGCCAGCTTGCGCAGGGCGGCCTGCTCCACGGCTTCGGCGATTTGCGCGAGGCGATGGTAGGTCGCTTCCTGAAGTGACTGAAGCAAGTCGAGCGCAGTGGTTGCCTGGGTCATGCCGATGACGGCGGAAGGAAGTTCCTCCGGCCAGGTCGGCGCGCGCTCGGCCATCCAGAAAGGGAGCAGGGTGAGGCCTTCCACCGGTTCTGTCCGCGCGCGCAGAAGTTTTTCCAAAGTGGCGGGATTATCCGGCAAGTTCAATTCGCGCAGGGCCCATGCACGCAGGTTGCCCGCATTGCTGACCGCGCCGCCGAGCAACCGTCGATGGCCATCGACGCGATAGGCAAAGAGCCCGAACGGAGCCAGCGATTGATGGGCGGCAGGTTTGCCCGCGACAACCACGCGCAAGGCCGCGCTGGTGCCAACGTTGATCGCGGCGATGCCGGGCGAGATCGCGCCCGACCCAAGATTGCTCGCTGCGCCGTCACCAACGGCCGGATACCAGGGAACCTCCGCCAACTCCGAAAAACGCTTGGAGTGAGCGCCGGAGATCTTGATCGGCGCGTCGGAGATGGGATTGAGCCGGTTCTCGGCCAGACCGCAGCGGCGCAGAAGAGGCCGATGCCAGCGAAGCGCTCGCCCATCCAGCAAGCCAGTTCCGCTCGCCATGGAAAGCGAGGCGGTCGAGCGCCCGCACCACCGTTCCTGGATCCATTCCGCGGGAGACACCCAGCGCACGACGCTTTTAAAAAGACGCGGCTGGGTGCGATGAAGCCAGAGCAATTTCGCGGGCCAGAAGGAGGCGCGGGCCATGCAGCCCGTGCGGGCATGAATCGCGGTCTCACCGGGATTTTTACGCAAGAGTTCCGCGTCATGACGGCAACGGGAATCGGCCCACGTATAGATCGGCGTCAAGGGCCGACCCTGCGCGTCAAGACCCAGCAGGCTATGCCAAAAACAGGAAATGCCAATGGCCGCAATAGGCGCGGGTGATTTTGTCTTGCGCCACGCTGCGAGGGTTTTTTGGAAGGCACGCTCGACCGCGTCCTCGATCGCGGCGGGGTCGAGTTCCGCCTGGCCATCTGGCGCGGTCAAAAGGGGGTAGCTGAACTGGGCCGTCGTTTCCAACCGGCGGCGGCCCTTGTCATCATAAATCGCTGAACGCGTCGACGAGGTGCCGATGTCGAGGGCGAGGACAAAAGGAGCTTTCATAAAGACGATGCTGTCATCCGAGCGGAGCTCCGCAAGAAATCCATCCGTTCACCATCCATCCTGATAGGATTTTGGAGCAGGAATTTATTTCCACAAGTCCTAGATCGTCTGCGCCAGAAAACCGCCATCAACGCGCAGATCGATCCCGGTAACAAAGCCACTCGCTTTGGCGCTGGCCAGGAAAACGGCGGCGCCGATCAACTCGTCGCTGTGGCCAAAGCGGGCCATCGGCGTGTGGTTAAGGATCGATTGCGCACGGGGCGTGGGCGAGCCGTCCTCATGGAAAAGGAGTTTCCGATTTTGCTCGGCGGGGAAGAATCCCGGAGTGATCGAATTCACCCGCACGCCGCGCGGAGCCCATTCACGGGCGAGAAATTGCGTGAGATTGAGCACGGCCGCCTTGGCCGCGGAGTACGTGACCACGCGGGAAAGCGGCAGATGCGCGGAGACACTCGCGATGTTGATGATGGAACCGCGTTGGCGCGCCGCCATCGCGCCGCCGAATTCCTGGCAGGGCACGAGTGCGCCGCCGACGAGGTTCAAGTCGAAGTTGGCCTTCCAGTCAGCCACCGTAATCGCATCGAAGGAATGCTCCGCCGTGACGGTCACTTTCGGATCATTGCCACCGGCGGCGTTGACGAGAATGGTGGGCGGACCGAAGGCCTGCTCGATGGCGCGATGCGCCCGGGCGAGGCTAACGCGATCGATGGCGTCGGCTTCAAAAAATTGGGCGCGGCCGCCGGAGGAAGCGATGAGCTTCGCGCGCGCTTCACCTCGTTCACGGTTCCTTCCGAGGATGGCGACCTGGGCTCCAGCGGCGGCCAGGCCTTCCGCGAGCGCGCCGCCGAGAACGCCGGTGGCGCCGATGACGACGGCGATTTCCTGGGAGAGATCAAAGAGACTGACGGGAGATGTGGGCATAAAGAAAAATGGGGCTGCTAAAAACTGCCCTGCGATTCCAGGGCCGAGTGATTCATCGAGCCGGATTGAAAGCCTCCGCAATCCAGCGCGACATGAACGAAACCGATTGCCTTGAGCCGCGCCGAAATCGCGGCGAGCGTTTCCGACGAAAGGACATCGGCCATTTCATCGCGCGCGATTTCAATCCGCGCCAGTTCACCATGATCGCGTACGCGGAATTGGCGCAGCCCCATGCCCCAAAGATAATCTTCCGCCGCCTCGACGCGATGGAGGACATCGGCGGTGACAGCCTGACCATACGCGACGCGGGAGGAGAGGCACGGCGAGGCTGGCTTGTCCCAGACATCGAGCCGGGCTTCGCGGGCCAGAGCGCGGATATCGGCCTTGGTCATGCCCGCATCGACCAGTGGCGCCAGCACGCCATGGAGATCCGCCGCCTTTTTGCCGGGCCGGAAATCGCCACGATCGTCGAGATTCATGCCATAGGCAAGATGGAGATGACCGAGCCGTTCGCGCGCGGCTTTCATCACGGTGAAGAGCTCATTTTTACAGTGAAAGCAACGCTGCAAATCATTCTTCGTGTACTCGGGATTATCGAGCTCCGCGGTGGGAATGATTTCGAAAGGAATCGCGTGCCGCCTTGCAAAATCGGTCGCCTGCGCGAGATGCCGCCGCGCGAGCGAGGGCGAATCCGCGATGACCGCCAGCATGCCCGCACCGAGAACTTCATGCGCGCGCCAGGCGAGATAGGCTGAATCGACACCGCCGGAATAGGCGACGAGGACTCGCTCCATTTCCCGCAGGTGCTGGTCGAGCCGGGCTTCTTTTTGCCGAAGTACGTTTTCCATTTTTCGGCTCAGGCGGAAGTCGCGCGTTCCAACCGCTGCTTGGTCGACCACAGACCCGCGGAAGGCGTGCTGATGTAAAAAATCTCCTCACCATCAGGCATGGTATTCCAGCCCTCTTTCATCTTATCGATCGGGTAACGCTTCAACGTCTCCTCGTAATCGGCATAGGCGAATTTGACCTGCTCGATATCGGCCTTCGTCAGGTGCCCCCCACCCGGCGCGTAACGGATGGTGAAGCGGCCTTCCGATGTGCCGTGGATCAGATGCGCCGCGCCGTGCGCGAGGTCCTGCAGATCGGCATTGGTCTTGTAGAGCTCGAGCACCTCGCGCGTGGGCGCGTAGCCGTATTTGCGGATGAGCTTGTCGACATCGGGCTGCTCGCCGAAGCGTTCCAGGCCGGGTGCGATGATGAGAAGTTCGCCGCCGTCGGCCATGGCCATGCGCGTGCGATAGACCGCCTTGTTCGCGACCCAGGTGCTGCGGAATTCATCACCCTGCATATGGGCGACAATCTTTTTGATCGGCTGATCAAAGGTCGTGATGTTGACCTCGCGACTCAGGCGCGCGGCCTGAAGATAGGTCTCCAGATCGTCACCGACGAAGACGCCGGTATGGACCAGTTTGTTCTGCGGGTCGCGCTTCATGACGACCTGAAGATAGACGTCGGGAAGATGGCCGAGATACTTCTCCTCGGCCCAATTATAACAGGCGCGCAGGGGTGTGATGAGGTTGCCGAGATTGTTCTCGATCCCGTAAACGCCCGCCGCGAGATGGGAGGCGCAGATCGTCTCCTTGCCGCCCAGACCGATGAAGTAATTCTTGTTGTGATTCGCAAAGCCGAGAACTTCATGCGGCACCACATGGCCGACGTTGACGATCAGGTCCCACGGCTCCTGCATGAGCGAGGTATTGAGATCAATCGGAATTTCCCAGTCGGCTTTGCCGCCCGTCGTCTCCTTCACCTTCTCGGCGGGAATCGTGCCGACGCGGACGACGCCGTTACGCCAATCGTGCGCGTGAATGCGTTCGTGCGGAATGGAGCCGAACATCCACTTGTTCTCCGCTTCCGTGTGGGGCACGTGCTGGCCCAGGGTCGGGATGACATGGATGTCGCACGACTTGGGCAGCAGATTATAGAGCGTCTCGGTGATCCAGCCCGCGCCACTGTGAGCCCGGGTCAGGTCGGGCGGCAAAAGCAGGACGCGGCGGAAGTCGTGCTTGAGGCGGGTGCGCGCCTCGTCGAGGAGGCGTTGACAGGCTTGTTCGATGTCGGCGCGGGGGATGGACTCGGCTTGTAAAGAGAACCAGGGCATGGAATTTTTTTATTTTAAGCCAACGTTGGCCTATTTTTGATGAATCTTATTCAATCACTCTCTTCTCGGATTGGAAAATGAAAAATATTCCCGGCAGAGCCAGGTTCCGTCAGGGCGTTTCAGCCGTCGCCCGAAGGATCGAACTGGCGAAACAGGCCGCGCCAAAACCATTGTCGATATTGACGACGGCGACATGAGGCGAGCATGAGTTGAGCATGCCGAGCAGCGCGGCGATGCCCCCGAAAGCCGCGCCATAGCCCACGCTGGTGGGCACGGCGATGACCGGCGCGCGAACCAGCCCCGCGACGACCGTAGGCAGCGCGCCTTCCATGCCCGCACATGCGATGATGACCCGCGCCTGCGCCAACGTCTCGCGCTGGGCAAGCAATCGATGCAAGCCGGCCACGCCCACATCATAGAGCCGCAAGACGGTATTTCCCATCGCCTCGGCAGTGATGGCGGCTTCTTCGGCCACGGGAAGATCGCTCGTCCCCGCGCAGAGGACAGCCACGGGACCATTCAGGGCCGGGCTTGGTTGCTGGCGAAGAAAGAGGGTGCGCGCGACAGGATGATGAACGACATGAGGAAGCCGCGCGCGGACCGCCTCGGCGGCACTGGGCGCTGCGCGCGTGGCGAGGACGTTTCCGCCTTTTTGCGCCATGCGTACAAAGATTTCCGCGACCTGATCATCCGTCTTCCCCGCTGCATAGATGACTTCCGGCATCCCCGTGCGCAACGAGCGATGATGGTCGATCTTGGCAAAGCCGAGGTCTTCGTAGGGAAGATCGGACAGGCGCTTCAGCCCCTCGGCAGGCGTGGTCCCTCCCTGCTGGATGGAGGTCAGAAGTTCGAGCAGGAGATCGGCCGTCATGGCCGCTCCTGTGGAAGAAAATGGAGAAACTTCATGCAGCCGGAATCTGACAGGTCGGAGCCTTTTTCTCGAATGCAATCTTTCGGGCGCTCTCCCGGTGCCGCCATGCTGCCCTCCCTCGCGGGAAGGCAGCACCATTCGACGAGGCGCTAGGCGATGCCGCCGAAGGTGACGTGATCGTCGAGATCGAGGAGATCGAAACGGGTCAGGATATCCGTGCGGTCCTTGTTGATTTCGCTCACCGCCTTGATGACCCGCTCCTTGGCCTGGATGCTGTCCTGGGTGCGGATCTCCTGAAAGGTGGACCATTGGGCGATCTCCCATGCGGTCGGTTTGTGGCCGCCGTTTTGATGGATCCATTCCAGGATGGCCCAGTCGCCTTTGCCGGTCTGGATTTGCTCGAAGAGTGCGTCTCCATCGATTTTCACAAAATCGAAGAATGCTTTGTCGAGCGGGCAGGCGTAGTGATACTCGCCCGCCGTGCCGGCGGCTTTGGCGCGGCCCTTGTCGAGGGCGCGGGGAAGAATGACGAATCCGCCCAGCTTGACGCGGGGACTACGAGGCGGACGTTGGCTAAGATCAGGGGCTTTCAGGGTACTCATGGTTATTTTCTAGTGGGGTTGGGATGAGGGGAGAGCTCTTCGTCCAGACGGATGAAAGGCAGAATTCCCCGTGAAGTAAAAGAGTCCAATTTACGAAGGCCGCACGCCGCGATGCCGAAACGAGTTGGTCAGATTGACGTCGGATTGGCTCGCGGTCGATTGCCGTCCAGGGCCCCATCCGAGCTCCCGGCGATAGGCCCCGACCAGTCCCTTGGCGCCGGGTCCTCCGCCGATAACCAAGACGTCAGCTCGCAATTCCAAACCCGATTCTTTTAGTGATGTGCTCATAACGTTTCATTTCTATATTTAATGAATTCCGTCGTCCCTTGGTCGAAAACCGAGGCCGTTCCACGTCTATTAAACCAGCCGATATACAGTACTATGTCCGAAAGAGCATTTCCCAATCAGACACTCTAAAAAATGTAACTGAACTTCCCCTGCACACCCAATGGCGGCAAAGGATCGATGAAATCCTGGACGCTCTCCGCGCCGTTTGGCTGAAAGTTGAACTGGTTGGTCACGTTCATCACCGTAACCTGGGCGCGCCAAGTCTGATTGGGCGGCGCGTAGAAGAGTGTGAGATCGAGGTTATATTCCGCCGGAATATTGATGTTATCCGTCATGAAGTAGCGCCATGTGTCGTGAACCCAGAGATCCGCCTGCAGCCCGAGGCCCATATCGAGCGTGTAAGCGGCGCTCAAGTTGAAGACGTTGTGGGGCAAGAGCGACTCGGCGTAATTCCCCTGCGCCATCTGTTGAAAGAGTCCACCACCGGCGGCATCGCCGAAGACATAGCCGGTATCGGATGTCCCCCCCGCATTCTCCTGCCCCTCGGTGACGCCACCATAGGGCGGCTTGCTGCCGCCCTGCAGAACATATTTCACGTAGTTGGATTGCATCCAGGTGTAGTTGGCGTTGATCGTCCAGTGTTTATCCGGCTGGTACTGCAACTGCGCCTCCACGCCTCGTGCCTGGATGTTCGGGATATAGGTCGAGGTTGACCCATCAGCATTGACCACGGAGACCGGGGCCAACTGTCGCTCCTGATAATAGGCAGCCACACTTGTAAAGAGTTTGTTGGGGATGACCTCGAACTTGGCCCCGCCTTCGAAGAGATTGCTCACGCTATGAAATTGGACGGTGCCCAATTCTCCGCCCGCCAAGGTCGGCTCATCATTCGCATTTAGAGCCTGCGTGTAGTCATAGGTGAAATAGGTGGTGACCCACGGAGCAGGTTTATAGGTCAAACTGGCATTCCAGGCCGGGATGATCGCGGTTTCCGTATCTGTCACGGTCGGCAGGCCGAGATCCACTGCGGGACTTTGCGTGCTATCGGATAAGACGGAAAAGCGCCCGCCCGCCAGGAAGGTCCATTGATCGTTAAATTTGAATTGATGCTGGCTATAGAAACCGATCGTCCTGATCCACGAACTATCGGAACTCGCCGCCGCCCCGACATAACCGGGATCATCCGAGATCGCATAAGCGGGAGCCGTGACCTTGATGTCGCCATAGGGCGTCGGGTCGTAATGCTGGGGGCCGGTGGCATCGGCATAGGCTGGCGTTCCTGGAACAAGCATTGAGGTCCCGTAAACGCCAAACCCGGAAAGCGTGTTCGGATTGGTGATATCGGAATTGTCGGTAATGGCGACGCCCTGGAAGTTATATTCGTTCTGGCTAAAACGCATATCAAAGCCGGTGTTGCTGTCGTGCTCGATATTCAGACCAAGGAAATTATAGTCCTCCTTGAGCCGAAATTCTGTCCGGTCTTCGGCAACATAATCATTATAGAGATAATCCCCACTTTGCACCAGCTGGCGAAACTCGCCGTTATAGGATTCAAAGTAGAAATTATTAAAGATGGTCAGGTCGTCCGAGACGTTGAAGGTATCGAGACTCTGCCCGACCCATTGCCGAATTCTTTCCTGGTCCCCATTGGTATAATCCTGGTCCTGGCGGATATTCACATCATGCACACCTGTCCCGGCACCCGGAGCTTCCAGGACATAGCCCGCGATGGTGGCGGGCTTGGCATTGGTGATGGTCGTGCCATTGCTTAAAGCCACACCGGTCGAAGCTCCCGTCACCGCGCTCGTGGTGATCGTTGATGCGTTGCCAATAGTGACCTGTCGACTGGTAAGAACCGGCGCGGCCCCGCTGGCATCCCCGAGGGAGACGGTCCGGTAACTCGTCGAGCTAAATCCGGTGGGATTGGCGCCGGTCGATCCGACATAAGTGGGTGCGACAAGAACGGCATAAGTCCCGTTCGAAAGCTTGAACGCGCCCGCAGTGGCGGCGGTTACGCCGTTCGCCGAGGTCAATTCCAGGATCGGAGTGGCCGATCCGGCTATATAGGTGCCATTGTTGATCAAATTTTGATTCACGCGATTCCATCCCCGCGTGGTCGCATAATCATAATTATTATACTGGACACTGTTGTCGATCGTGATGTCCGGATTGGGCATCCAGGTCAAATCCACATAAACGTTTTGACTATTTTGAGGATCGCCCGTCAGACCGTTATTTCCATAGAAGGAATTTCCCTCGCGGGTACTGACGCTGACCCGATAGGCCAGATTCTTGGAGATCGGCCCACTATTATCGACGGTCTGGATAAAATCAGGATTGCTCTGGCCTCCAATATGGAAATCGCCAAAAGTGAGATCGACCTCCGTCCTGTTCTTGTCGAAATAGGGCTGCTTCGTGATTTCGTTGATGTAACCTGAAGTGCTGGCCGAGGGTCCAAAGATCACCGAAGCGGGACCGGCCACCAGATCGATGCCGTCGATGGCGTTGGTCTGGAACGGAACCATGGCCTGCCAGCCACGATCCGTCCGGATGCCGTTCTGATAAATATCGGGCGCCTGACCGCGAATATAGGGCGCTGAGGCGATACCGTTGGTAAAGTTGGCGGTCACGCCGGGCGCATATTTGGCCAGGGCCTGGCTATCGGTGACGACGTCATTCTTTAACTGTTCGCGGCTGATTTCCGTGATCGATCGGGGCGTATCCTTGACCGTGGCTTCGATACCGGTCACGGAAGTTGTAGGCCGGATCGGGAGGATATTGGCCTCAGGGGCGACGCCCTTCACCACCACTTTTTGGAGCTGCGAACCAGTCTCCTGGGTTTGCGATGCGGCCGAGCCGCTGGGCGCCGTGGCGGCATCCGTCGTTTGGACCGGCTGCGCCGTGGACACCGAGGCCGGTTGAGTCGCCGCGTCCGGGGCCGCCGACTGACCATAGCTCACGGAGCTCCACGCCCCAGCGAGAAATAAAATCCCCAAGGCCCTCAAAATACTTTTGGAAATCTCCGCCCCTTTTGCACTTAAACCGACATTAACCCACGATATCCGTTTCATTCTCTTCCTTTATTGTTTGATCAAAAATCCACTATTAACTTCCTGCTTCTTCCTGGCTCACATGGTCGAAAACCACGTCGTCTTTGCTTTAGATTGCCAATTCAACAACAACCGCAGTTCCGCGAGCGGGCTCGCAGGACGCGGGTCGAATGATTGGAAGAAGAAGGCGAAAACGCACTCACGGGTCGCGAAAGTAGTGCTTTCTCCTACTAAGTCAATAGATTTTGTATTTATTTGATTGGTTTCGCGATCTGAGTGCGATAAAACCTTCCTCCTGCCCGCTGTAAAACCCTCCCTAAAATGAAGAAAACCATTCTGCTCTTTCTCTCGTTAATACTCACAGGCGCGGCCATTTGGACGGCTCTTGCCTTTGGATTTGGATCGGGGCCCCATTCGTCGATCACCGCGGCGTCCAAACCTCCGGCGGTGGCCGCTCCCGCACGCGAGATCAGCGCAACCGTTCAAGCGTCCCCCTCCCCGGCGAAGCCCACCTTTTTCATTCCCACGGCGGAAGCCCAACTGCCTCCGTTGCCCCAGGCTCCCTTTATCTCCGAGACCACGCTGCTGCACCAACCGCCCTCCATCTTTGAGCTGGAGTTACAGTTGCGCGAAGGCGGGCAGATAAAGACCGTTTCTTTGCGTGGCGTGGCGCTCTCCCGGGAAGGCAAAATTTTAACTCTGGCCGCCCCTTTTGATGGGAAGACGACGGTGACTTCCGCTTCCTCAGCCGGTGTTCCAGCTTTGTGCCGGGGATGGCTGGCTCGGGATGCTTCGCCTTGGATCATCCTGAAAGCCACCTCACCCGATCCCCGTCCCGTCCAGGTGGTTTCAGCCCGTTATCTCGCGCTCAAGGAAGGCGAGACCCTCGCCATTCCGACGCCCAGCGTGGAAACACCCAACGCGGCCCAGACGGTTCTCACCACCAGCGGCCCGGACAAGCTTCCCCTCAATCCCAAGGATAATCTCTTTTGGATCACCGGCCCCGCTTCGATTCTCCATCTGGGCGCGGCGGTCATCGACCGTTCCGGACATTTGGCGGGCTTGATTGATGAAGTTCGCGCCGATCAGGCCTTGGCCCGCGTGCGTAAAGTCATCGCGCCGCTGCCGGTCATGGATGCGGCGGTTGAGCAGGAAGAGCCTTTGGATTGGACGCTGACGAGCGTTCCGCCCACCTCCATCTATCTCCAGCCCTTTTCCGATCCCGCCATCAGCCAGGAGACGCAGCAACAACTGGCCAGCCTTTCGGGAGCCGGTCTGGCCCACCAGCTCGATGATTTCCTTAAACAACACTCTTCGCCGCTGGCCTGGTCCATCGCCTCGATGGGTTATGCCCGCGCGGGCAAGACCGACTACGCCGTGGCCAGCGCGAAGATGCTGACGCAGGCGTCGCCCCGGCAATGGCAGGCTTGGTATCTTTACGGTCGGCAACTGGAAGCCAGTAAGCAATTCAGCCAGGCAGCGGATGCTTACCAACAGGCCCTTGAAAATGGTGGCCCGCAGCACATCGTGGGAATACCGCTCGGCGCCTCGCTTTTTAAATCGGGCAATACCCGTTTGGGCATCGAGAGCCTTAAAAATCTGGTCAATATCGATCCGTCCTTTTTCCAGGCGTGGCTGGCACTGGGCGAGTTGCAGCAGGCCGGTTATCTCCTTCCCGATGCGATCAAATCTTACACCCACCTCCTGACACTCAACCCGCAATCGGTTCCGAATTGGGAGGTCCTTGCCGGCCTTTACGACCAGTTGAAAAATCCGCAGGGCTCGATGGAGTGCTACCTTCAATTGACGTTGCTCGCGCCCGAGAATCCCGATATCTGGTACAACCTCGGGCTCGCCCTGCTGAAGGCCGAGCGCCCCGCCGCCGCACGCTCCTGCTTCCAGAAAACCATAGCGCTCCGCCCCGATGATGCCGGCGCGAAAGGCTTCCTGACCCGGCTGGACGCCTCGCCTCTTTTCGCCCGGCAGCTTCTGGACAAACTCAAGAACGATGTCGCCGCACTGCCCGTCGGCAACCTGATCGATTACTCCTCCATCCGGAATACGCCGATCGATGGGAAGTGGGAGGAGGGCAATCTTCACCTCACCTTCCGCCACGGAAATGTGCATTTCCGAGATCGCATCGACCAGGCGGAAACTTCCTTCCCCACTCAGGATTCCATTCCGGCGCTGCCTAGGGATGCCGCCTTTCTCACCCTGACCGTGGCGCCGTCGCGAGACCCGGCCATCCTCAGCACACAGCAGTTCGACCTGGGACTCTATATCCCCGGATTCACCTTGTACGTCTATTATAAGGACGGCACGAGTGCAGGGACATCTCATGCTCCCGGCGCACTCTCCAGGACGGAGCGGAGTCTCTATCAGTTGATCGACGGGGATCTCTCCCAACTCTCCGCCCGCGTCACTTCCAACTGAACGCCGCCCTCAGCGGCGGATCAAGACATCCGCCTCGGGAAAGCGAACCTTGGCCAGTCGGGCGTTCTTGTCTTCAGCGCTGCGGTAACCGGCGACCGCCGCCACATAGGTTTTATAGCCCAGCTCGGTCAGGCCCAGGACTTCATCGTAGCGAGCTCCATCGATTCCTCCCAAGGCGCACGTATCCACGCCCAGCAAGGCGGCTGAAGTTAGAAAATTACCCAGGGCGATGTGGAGTTGCTGCGCATTCACTTCTCTGACCGTGGCCGCGCCCGGTCCGTTGACCAGCCGCCCAATCTGGCGATCGGCCTGCGGCTGAAGGCTCTCGCGGGAAACGCCCCGGAGCTCGATCACGCGATCGATGTTCCGGTAGATATCGCTTTCCGCCAGCGAGATTTTGGCGGCGAAAGCCACCAGGTGCGAACTGTGAAGCACCTGCGCCTCTTGTCGCGGATCGGGATGAAGTCTCCGCTTCAATTCCAGATCGGTCACGATCACGAACTTCCAGGGTTGCAGTCCGCCGGAGGAAGGCGAGAGGACCAGCGCCTTCTCCAAGGCTTCCCAGGTTTTGCCGGGAATTCTTAAATCCGGATTGAACTGCTTCGTCGCATAGCGCCATTGGAGTTGGGCCAGAAGCCTTTCCGGGGTGATGGCGGCGGAGGGTTTGGTGGTTGGGGCGATACCGGGCTCGAGAATGGTGCTCATAAAAAGTTTCCAGTTAAAATTTCGACTCGGGAATGCATCTGGCTTGCTAATGTAGCGAAAAAAACAGATTTCCAGAAAACAACAAACAGTTTTCCGGAAGTCGAAGTTTAGACCTGTAGCGTCGCCATAATGGCCCAGCAGGCAAGCAAGAAGAGGGTTAGAGGGGTTGGATCGTC
>JAMFSY010000143.1 GCA_026225555.1 Methylacidiphilales bacterium | reverse complement strand
GCAAACTCAACCCCCTTTTTGACGAGGTCTTCCAATAACTCTTCGTACGAGGTGATCATCTTGAGCGCGCCGGATGCCCAGGCGATCCAACTCGGCATTGAGCCGGCGGATCCGTTCGAACACGGTCAAATCGCGCGGGCGGCCCAGGGTCTTTCGGATCATCTCCGGCTGCATCGAAGGCACCCTAGCGCAAGGCGGCACTGACGTTAAGGGAAAAGCATTTTCGAGCTTGCGAAAGGGCTTTCAGATTCCAGTCATCCTGAGCTTGTCGAAGGATCAGCTTCCGCTGACTTCCACCGTCGCAAGAGCAGCTCCCCGCTAAATGCCGGTATTCATCGGAGGCTGATCCTTCGACAAGCTCAGGATGACGGAGTGTTGGGAAGAGAGTCCTTTTCAGCAAACTCCTAGACTCACCCAGCCTGCGGCCCCGTCCGGGCAATCTCCGCCTCCAGGTCGCGCACGCGGGCCAGGTTCTTCGCTTCCATAACCCAGGGCAGGGCGTCGCCGTACTTCTCTTCGAGCAGCCGCACGATCATTTTTTGGTCGGCGTAACGATCCCGGGCGATCCGATTTTGCGCCCAATTCCACAGAAAAACCGCGGAGGTGAGCAGGCCGAACACAAAAATATTCCGCGCCGAAAGGGAGCCTTGGCTCGCAGCAAGAAGGAGCAGGAGAACGGCGCAGCCCGCAAGGATCCAAGGAGTCTGAACGCGATTTCGGGCCGCGTACTTTTCGTAAAGACGCACCCGCTGGGCCGCCTGCCCGCCCAGCCGCAATTCCTCGGGTGTCGGCGTCATGGGAAAACTCTGGCGCTTTTTTTGGCCGAGTAAAATCCCGAACTGCATCGGCTCCAGTCTAGGAACTCCGATTAGGGATTATTCCGCGGAAGCCGTAATTCTTATAATGCCCCAGCGGCGGAGCTTTTTTCGTGGCAATGTGGCACAGGGCTTGTTAATTGGTTGATCATGCCTGTCACATCGCCTGGACTTAAAGGGATCGTTGCCGCCACCACCCGTTTAAGCGATGTGCTCGGCGATGAGGGAGTCCTCCTCTATGCCGGTTACGACATCAACGAGCTCGCGGGCCACGTCAGTTACGAGGAAGTGGTCTACCTCCTGTGGCACGACCGCCTCCCGAACAAGGCCGAACTGGCCCAGCTCAAGACCGATCTCCGCGCCGCGCGCACGTTGCCCGCGCCGGTGGTCGATTTCCTGAAGAACGCGCCGAAGGATGCCAACGTCATGGACGTCCTGCGCACCGGCGTTTCCATGCTCGGCCTCTACACCCACGCGCTGGTCGGCGCGCAGACCGAGGAGCAGCTTCTGCCCCACGCCATCTCGCTCACGGCCAAGGTCGGCGTCATCGTCGCCTATTTCCATCGCGCCCGCCAGGGCAAGGAGCTCCCTCCGATCCGCACCGATCTCGACGAGGCGGCCCATTTCCTTTACCTGCTCACCGGCGAGACGCCCGGACCGGAAACGGTCAAGACGCTCGACCTCGCCTACGTGCTCCACGCCGATCACGGCTTCAACGCCTCGACCTTCTCGGCGCGGGTCACCACCTCCACGCTCTCCGATATCTACTCCGCCATCACCACGGCGATTGGCACGCTCAAGGGCCCGCTCCACGGCGGCGCCAACGAGGCGGTCATCCACATGCTCCAGGAAATCGGCAGCCCCGATAAAGTCGAAGCCTGGGTGCACGACAAGTTCGCCAAGAAGGAAAAGATCATGGGCATGGGCCACGCGGTCTACAAAGTCCTCGACCCGCGCGCGCCGCATCTCAAGGCCATGGCGGTGAAGCTCACGCAGGAACTGGGCGAAACCAAGTGGGTCGAGATGAGCGAGAAGATCGCCGAGATCGTGAAGAAGGAAAAGAACCTCAACGCCAACGTCGATTTCTATTCCGCTACGGTTTACTACAGCCTCGGCATCCCCACCGACCTCTTCACCCCCATCTTCGCCATCGCCCGCACCTCGGGCTGGACCGGCCACATCATCGAGCAGTTGAAGGACAACAAGATCTTCCGCCCCAGCAGCGAGTACGTCGGCTTCCCCATTGGGAAGAAGGTCGTCCCGCTGGATCAGCGGTAGGAGTCCGGGTTAACTCTCCGAAGCCGGGCGAAGCGGATCATTCGGTGTCTCTCAACTGCCCTCGCTTTGACGAATCAGTCGAATTGAGGAAAATACTGTCCTCCGCAGGAGCGCAGGAGGGAGTGGCGTGCTAACTGCTGGTAGGAGGGGTGCCTCCCACGGAATCCTTCTCCCGCCTCCGACTGCTCATCATCGACGATGATCCGCGTCTTGCAGAATTCCTCCGCGAAGGCCTAAAAAGCCAGTTTTCCCTGGTCGTCGTCGTCGCTGGACTGGCCCAGGCCAAGAGCCTCATGGACGGCCCCTTCATCTTCCACGCCATCGTTTGCGACTACCAGTTGGCCGATGGCACCGGCCTCGACTTCTACCGCTGGCTGCGCGACAGCCGCGGGGATTTTACCCCCTTCATCATGATCTCCGGCCAGGTCGAGCCCATCACCAGGGACGACCCGGCCTTCGCCTTCCTCGGCAAACCCTTCGGACTTCCCGCCCTGTGCGATCTCCTCAGCGAAGTCCGCCAGCGGCTGGCCGCGCCGCAGCCGACGCATTAGGGGGCACGCTCCAAAATCCGTCATCCTGAGCTTGTCGAAGGATCAGCCTCCGTTGACTTTCACAGTCGCAAGAGGCTCTCCCGCTAAATTCGGGTATGGATCGGAGGCTGATCCTTCGACAAGCTCAGGATGACGCCATTTTAACGCCACCTTTTCGGTAGCTCATCTTCATTCTCCAAAACAACCGGAGACCAGCCCTCCCCCAAACACATTTCTTTAAGAGGCCTTTACGAGATGAGGCTTGTCCCAGCCGGAGCCCCGGCTAGCGTGAAGGGGTTCAGCGTTTTTCCCCTACCATTCCCTCATGAATACCACGACCGCTCAGTACCTCGAAGGCGCGGTGCATCACCATCATCCCCTCAGCCCCCGGGGCGTCTCCGAGCGTGTTTTCACCTTTTGGTTCAATAGTTTCGTTTACAACCAAATCTGGGAGGACCCCCGGGTCGACCTCAAGGCCCTCGCCCTCACGCCCGAGAGCCGCATGCTCACCATTTCCTCCGGCGGCTGTAACGTCCTCAATTACCTGATCCACAAGCCGGCCCACATCCAGGCCGTCGATCTCAACCGCAGCCATCTTTGTGTACTCAAGCTCAAGCTTGCGGCCATCAAATACCTGCCCACCTACGAGGACTTCTTCCTTTTCTTCGGCTGCGCGGATGACGAGCTGAACCGCTACAACTACTTTACCTACCTCGCCGAGCATCTCGACGAGAGCACCCGCGCCTTCTGGGAGAAGGGGAGCTGGCTGCGCCGCATGATCTTCGGCCCGCGCATCAAGTACTTCACCAAGAACTTCTACGACTACGCGAAGATGGGGTACTTCATCCGCTTCCTCCACACCATCGCGCGTGTCGGCAAGTGGGATCCCTCCCGGCTCCTTGCCGCCTCCAGCCGCGCGGAACAGGAACAGATCTTCGAGAAGAACATCGCGCCCTTCTTCGACAACTGGTTCGTCCGCGCCACCGGCAACATGCCCGTCATGCTTTACTCGCTCGGCATCCCGCCGCAGCAATTCAGCGCCATGGAAACCGAGACCGGCGGCGGCCTCGTCGCCATGTACCGCGAACGGGTCAAGCGCCTCGCCTGCGACTTCCCCATCGCCGAGAATTACTTTGGCTGGCAGGCCTTCGGCCGCAGTTACGATCGCGCCGCCCGCTGTGCCATGCCGGAGTACCTCAAGGAAGAGAACTTCCAGGTCCTGCGCGACAACCTCGACCGCGTCTCCGTCACGAACACCACGCTGATCGAATACATGCGCTCGCAGGAAGACCAGTCCCTCGACCGCTTCATCTTCCTCGATTCGCAAGACTGGATGAAGCCCGAGCAGATCGCCGAGATGTGGACCGAAATCGCCCGCGTCGGCAAGCCCGGCTCCCGCATCGTCTTCCGCACCGCCGCCACCACGTCGCCGGTCGAAACCGCGCTGCCCCCCGCCCTCCGCGCCAAGTTCGATTACAAAGAGACCCTTTCCCGCGCCCTCCTGCAGGAAGACCGCTCCGCCATTTATGGCGGGTTCCATCTTTATGTGATGGAGTAGATTCGGCGCTCGTTGAGCGCCTTATTGCTCTTGAATGAGCTTAAGGACACTCGTATCTTTGCGGTATGACGGTCCGGCAAATCATCACTGAAATCGAGAGTCTTCCCCGCGAAGAGCAGGCCGAAGTATGGACTCATCTCCAGAAGCAGGCGGAGATCTCCGGGCAAGTTCGTTATGCGGACTATGATGAGGCCATGAAAGTGGCAGATCGCATTTTCACCGAGCGGGCCGAGCTTTTTCGTAAGCTGGCTCAATAGCGTGGAAGCTCCCGTCTTCCTGGATGAGAAGATCGTTTACGATCTTCATCGGAAATCGCTCGAAAGATTTGGCGGAGCATCAGGAGTTCGAGATGCATCGCTAATTCAATCCTCTTTAGGTGCGGCCCTGAATACGTATTATTACGGAAACGGCGATTTGTCCGCCATCGCCGCGACCTACGCATTCCATCTGGCGCAGGCGCAAGCTGTTCTCGATGGAAACAAGCGCACGGCGGCAGTAACGGCGCTCGTTTTCCTCGAATTGAATGGTGTTACGAAAACACCCGACAATCTTGAAATCTACGACGCCCTCATCGCCCTCGCCGAGAAGCGCCTCGACAAGGCAGGCCTCGCCGCGCTTTTCCGCAAGGCCGCGCTTCCCGCCTCCTGAGCGCCCGTGTAGTCTCGCCTCCTCATGGCCACGACCGAAGAAATGGACAAAATGTATCGCTGGACGCGGTACGTCTATGACCTCACCCGCAAGTACTACCTCCTCGGCCGCGACCAACTCCTGCGCGAGATGGACGTCCAGCCCGGCCAGCGCGTGCTCGAAATCGGCTGCGGCACCGCGCGCAACCTCATCTGCCTCGCGCGGCAGCGCCCCGGCGTCGCCTGCTACGGCCTCGACGCCTCGCACGAAATGCTCGAAACCGCCGCCGGCAAGGTCAAACGCGCCCGGCTCACCTCCCGCATCTCGCTCCAACATTGCCTCGCCGAGGACCTCGACCACGCGAAAACGTTCAACCTCGCCGAGCCCTTCGACGCCGCCTTCTTCTCCTACTCGCTCTCCATGATTCCCACCTGGCCGCAAGCCATCGACGCCGCGCTCGCCAATCTCAAGCCCAAGGCCGCCTTCTACGTCGTCGATTTCTGGGACCAGGCCGCCTGGCCCGGCTGGTTCCGCAGCCTGCTCAAACGCTGGCTCGATCTCTTCCACGTCCATTACCGCCCCGAACTCCTTGAGCATCTCCAAAAACTCGACGCCCAAGGCATCGGCAAACTCACCCTCCAGCCGGTCGCCGGGCGCTACGCCTACATCGCGACTTTTCGAAAGTCCTCCTGAAGGTAGGGACGGCTGTCCCAGCCGTCCGTGGAATTTTATGACCGCCTTCCGCGCTCTCTCCGTCCTGGCACCGGCTGGACACTTGATCCGCTCCGGGCGGAAGACCCTGGAGATCCGCCAATGGAAGCCCGAATTTGATTTGCCGATCTTCGATTTATTGATCATCCAGAACGCAAAAAGACTGAGCAGCACTGGGCTGTCCCACGATCCCGATGGAACCGTCGTGGCGATGGTCAATGTCCTTCGCGTAAGAAAATGGGAAAAAGAGGATATGGTCGCCTCATGCAGCCAAACCTTTGAAGAAGGTTGGCTGGCCTGGGAATTGCAGAATATTCGCAAGTTTGATTATCCGCTATCGGTTCCGGCACGACGGCGAATCTATCAGGTCGATCTTGATCCCAGTCTCCTGAAGGAAATCAAAATCTAATGCTCCATCACGCCCGGCTTCCACCGATGCATCGCCAGCAGCAGCCCCGCCGCCACCACGTAAGCCAGCGCGAAATCCCAGCCCGAGGGAATCGCCCCGCCGAAACTCGGCCATGTAAATAAAGCGGGCTGAAATCCCGGCCCGTTCCAAGTGAAGCCGTGAATGATCCCGCCCGCCGAGGCCACCGCCGCGATCAGGCACCAGCACGACGCCGCGCGCCATTGCCGGTCGATCACCTTCGCCAAAATCGCGCTGAAGAAAATCGAGATCAGCATGAAACCCTGCGCCAGGCTCAGCATCCCGTAAATGAAAAGCTCCGGGCTGAAACTCGCCGCGATATCGCGCAGCGCGTAACCCGCCGGCCCCGCCTTGCTCAGCGCCGTCTCCACCAGCAACTCGCCCCACGCCGCCAGCGAGGGGATGAACCCGATCGCCACCGCCGGGGCATGCTCCCTCGGCACCTCCTGGAACGCCTGCGCCGTAATGATCAGCCCGATCCAAAGCAGGATGCCCAACGTCACCTCCAGCGGCATGAACCAGAGCAGGAACGGCACCGCGCCCGTCACGCAAATCAACGTCACCGCCACCGCATTCAACACCGAGTAACCGGAGCGTGCGCCCATCGCCTTCCAGCCCGGATGCCCGATATAAATCGTCGGTGCGAACGGATTGCCAAACAGCACGCCGATCACCGCGCTAGAGCCATTCACCAGCAGCGACGACCTCGTCTCGAACTTGTCGCCCGCCGCCTCCGCGCTCTCCAGATTCTGGATCGAGGCGATCACATTCAGCACCGCCATCGGAATGAACACCGAGGCATAACGCCACACGATCGGATCGCCCAGCAATGAGAAAACCCCGCCGATCATCGGCAATGGCGGATAAAAGCCGAGATGCGAATCCGGCCACACCGGCATCGGCGCCAGGTGCAACCCGCGCAGGACCCACGCGCCGATCACCCCGATCATCACCGCCAGCAAACCGGTCGGAATTCCAAACGGCCACCGCACCCGCCCCGCGTAACCGATCAACACCAGCAACGCCGGAAAAAGCGCGATCAGCGGCGCATTGAAAATCTGGAAAACGAACCCCATCGAAATGAACGTGATCGCCGCCCCCGCCAGCGTCGAAAGCAGCGCCGCCCGCGGCGTATGCCGCCGCACCCACGCGCCGAAAAACGACACCACCACCTCGATCACCCCGCCGAAAAACCCCGCCGCCAGCGACACCTTCCACGCCAGATCGGCATTATGCGTCTCGCGATAAACCGGCCCCAGGATCAGGAAAATGAACGCGAACAGGCTCACCGTATTTACCCCGAACGGCAGCGCCGTCACCGGCTTCCCCGTCTTGGCCGAAAGCCGCCGCGCCTGCCACGCGTAGAAGAGATTTCCGCCAATCAGCGAAACTGCCAGCCCCGGCAGGATGCGTCCCACCACCAGCGATTCCGGCAGCCCCGCCAGCACCGGGCAAAGCCCCACCACCACGATCAATTGGCAAAGATTATCGACAAAAAGCCCAAAGAACCCGTCGATATCATTCGGCACAAACCATCCCGGAGCCTTCCCGGCAACACTCACATCACGCGACATGCCGATGTGCTTACCCACAACCCGCCCTC
>JAMFSY010000142.1 GCA_026225555.1 Methylacidiphilales bacterium | reverse complement strand
GTTTGGTGGCGTAATCGATCCGTGTGCGCTCCCGGATGACGCGCTTGGGTTCGAAGCGATATTCGCCGTACTCAATCGAGCGCCAGGAGTTTTCCTCCAGGATGGACCAGAAATTTCCCGTGAACGGATAGACCGTATCGACCATGCCGCGCGACGCCAGCGCGAGATCGAATTCCCAGTGGCCGCCCTTGCGATGCGCGACGAAAGTCCCTTGGGCCGCCTGGAATGTTTCCCACGAGACGAGGTAAGTCAGGCTCTCGCCATCGATCCAGGGCAGATGGGCGAAATCGACCGGCAACGGCGGAGGCGGGGGCGAAGTCGCCGGGACACCATGGAGAAGCGTGGCGCCGAGAAGAAAGCCCGCCGTTAGGAAAAAGGAGGAAGGGCGCATGGTGTCACACCGACATTATCCTTCATCCCGGCCTTGTCGAACTCCCGCGAAAGGAGGTCGCCTTGATCCACGTCGGACACTTAGAGCAATTCCGATTAAATAGTCGCATTAACAACGGTTCAATCCTGCAGAAGCAATTCCTTCAGCTTCTCCGGCACGTTCTTGGCGCGCATCAACGTTTCGCCGACGAGCACCGCATTCACTCCACAGGCCCTCACGCGACGCACATCGTCGGCGGTCTTGATGCCGCTCTCACTGATCGCCACGGTTTCGCTGGGGATTTCCTCGGCCAGTTCTTCCGTGGTGGCGAGATCGACCGTGAAGCTCTTCAGGTTCCGATTGTTGATCCCGATCATATCCGCGCCCAGCTCCAGCGCGCGATCCATCTCGGCGAGGTTATGGACCTCGACCAGCACATCGAGCTGGCAGGCCTTCGCCTGGTCGTAAAGCGCATGCAGCGCGGGATCGTCCAGCCCGGCGACGATGAGCAGGATGGCATCCGCGCCCGCCACGACGCTCTCGTAAATTTGCAGTTCGTGGATGATGAAATCCTTGCGCAGGAGTGGCAGATCGACCTGTTCGCGGATCTGCTTGAGGTAGCTCAGGTGTCCCTGGAAATATTTCTCATCGGTCAGCACGCTCAGGGTATGCGCCCCGCCCCGCGCGTATTCACGCGCCTGGGAAAGCGGGTTGAAGTCGGCCGCAATGACGCCCGCGGAAGGCGAGGCTTTCTTCACTTCGGCGATGATGGCGACCTCGCTTCCCCGTTGCAGCGCGGCGCGGAAAGGTCGAAAGTCATTCCGCAAAAGCGCCGCCTTGCGCAGATCGGCGGCGTGCGGCAGAAGCCGTTTCACCTCCTCGGCCTTGCTGGCGTTAATTTCTTCGAGCTTGTTCATGGCTATTTTAAAATATCTGTCGTCTTGAGCTTGTCGAAGAATCTCTAAGATTTTTCCTTCACGGAATCTTCCGCCGGCATGATGTAGAAGTCGATATCCAGGCTGGCTCCGAGGGCGTTAATCTTGCTAATGACGGCCTTCTCGAAATAGAGAGGCGGAGAGGATTCTGAATAAATCGCGCAGGAAAACTCTACCTCCGCTTTCTCGGCTATTTTCGAGATCCGCGCCTCTACAGGCCGCAAAATGCCGAGAAAGTTAGCGATGTGATCTTCGAGCGGGGATTCTTTGGATAACTTCGATTTAAAGACCCATCCGTGATTGGTATGCTTCGCTTTTGTATTCCCGCGAAAGTCATTGGGTTTCCATGCCTGATCCGGACTGAGTCCCACGCTGACCGAGATTTCGTCAGCCGTCATGGAATCACTCGTTATGCATAAAGAGACATAGTTCCGATCGCTCATGAGGGTGGTGAGGATTATTCCTCGTCCGTGTCCGCATCGGTGCGCTTCTTGCCCCGCAGATAAGCCTCGATGAAATGATCGAGATCGCCGTCCATCGTGGCCTGCACGTCGCTGGTCTGCTCGCCGGTGCGGAGATCCTTCACCATCTGGTAAGGCTGAAAAACATAGGAGCGAATCTGACGGCCCCAGCCGATTTCGCCCTTTTCGCCATAGTGCTTTTCCATCTCGGCCCGCTTTTTATCGAGCTCCAGTTCATAGAGACGCGCCTTGAGCACGCCCATCGCGGTGGCGCGATTTTTGATCTGGGAGCGCTCATTTTGACAGGTCACCACCAGGCCGCTGGGAAGGTGGGTGATTCGCACGGCGGAATCGGTCGTGTTCACGCCCTGGCCACCGGGGCCGCCGGAGCGATAGACATCCACGCGGATGTCTTTTTCCTCGATCTTGATATCGATGCTGTCGTCGACCTCGGCGATCACGTCGAGTGAGGCGAACGAGGTTTGCCGCTTGCCCGCCGAGTTGAAAGGCGAGATGCGCACGAGCCGATGCACGCCATGTTCAGCCTTGAGTCGACCATAGGCGAACTCGCCCTTGACCAGGACGGTGGCGGTTTTGACGCCCGCCTCTTCTCCCGAGAGGATGTCGAGCATCTCGGTCTTGTAGCCCGATTTCTCGGCGAAGCGCTGGTACATGCGCAGAAGCATGTTCGCCCAGTCGCACGCCTCGGTGCCGC
>JAMFSY010000141.1 GCA_026225555.1 Methylacidiphilales bacterium | reverse complement strand
TCTGGTAGATCGCCCGCGCCACGAGTTCCTTACCCGTGCCGCTTTCGCCGGTGATCAAAATCGTCGCGTTGGTCGGCGCGACCTGCCCGATCAATTTATAGACCTGCTGCATCGCGGGGGAATTGCCCACGATGGTCTGCCGCGTCTCCTCGGGATTCAGCTTGGTGGGGAACGCCACGATCTGCTTCATCGCCTGCGCGGCCGCCAGCGCCTCGGCCAGCAACGCCTTGAGATGCGGAATATCGAACGGCTTCAGCACGTAATCGTACGCGCCCAGCTTCATCGCCTCGATCGCCGTCTGCGACGTGCCGTAGGCGGTCATCATGATCACCACCTGCTTGGGATTGAGCTGCCGCAATTCCTTCAGCGTATCGAGCCCGTTTTGGTGGCCCATGCGGATATCCATCACGATCAAATCCGGTGGCGATTTGCGCGCGAGCCGCACGCCTTCGTCGCCCGATTCGGCGCTCAGGATTTCCAGCGGCTCCTTCTCCAGCAGACGCCGGAAGGAGTAGTGGACATCCTTCTCGTCATCAATGATAAGGACCGTTTGCCGACCGTGATGAGAAGTGGACGCGGATTCCATGGATGCGGCGGGAGATGATGCTTGGCGCGGCGGCTTGGAAGCTCGGGCGCCAGTGATCATGTCGGTAAGGTTACTGCGGGCGGCCCACTGCGGTCACGAACGGTTTTAGCTCCTGAACCAGCTTGGCATAGAGATTGAAGTCCACCTGCTGCTGACCGTCGCTCCACGCCTCGGCGGGGTTCGGATGAACCTCGATGAGCAGACCGTCCGCATTCAGGGCAACCGCCGCCTTACACAACTCTAGAACGAGATCGGCCCGTCCGCAACCCTGGCTCGGATCGATGATCACGGGCAGGTGCGACTCCTTCTTCACGATCGCCACCGCCGCCAGATCCAGCGTGTTGCGCGTGTAGGTCTCGAAGGTGCGGATGCCCCGCTCGCAGAGCAGGACGTTCGGGTTGCCGTTGGCCAAAACGTATTCGGCCGCCAGCAGCCATTCCTCGATCTTCATGCTCGGCCCACGCTTGAGCAGGATCGTCTTGCCGCTGCGCGCCGCCTCGGTGATGAGGGAGAAATTCTGCGCATTACGCGCGCCAATCTGGAGAATGTCCGCGTGCTCCGCGACCAGCTCCACGTCGCGCTCGGAAAGCACTTCGGTCACGATGCCGAGATCGTATTCCTTTGCCGCCATCGAAAGCAGGCGCAGGCCTTCCTTGGCCAGACCCTGGAATTCATAAGGCGAAGTGCGGGGCTTGTAAGCGCCGCCGCGCAGGAAGGTCGCGCCCTGCGCCTTCACCGCCTTGGCCGTGGACATGAGCTGTTCCTCGCTCTCGACCGAGCAGGGGCCCGCCATGAAAACGAATTTCTTGCCCGCGCCGATTTCCTGGCCGTGGACCTTGACCACGCTATCGACTCCCTTTTTGGCCTCGCGGCTGGCGAGCTTGTAGCGCTTCTGCACGCGATGCACATGCTCGACCTGCGGCCAGGAGGAGAGGGTCTCCAGGGATTGGTGGGTGTTCTCGTCGCCAATGGCGGCAATCACCGTCTGGATTTTGCCATGGATGGGACGAGGTTCGTAGCCGAGCTTCGCCACCTCCGCGATGACTTTTTCGACTTCGGACAATTCAAGATTAGGTTTCAAAACAACGATCATATAAGAGCCCGAAAAGGGTATTCCGGGAAGGTTGAACATAGGAGCCAGCGGCGGCGGAAGCAATGGGAAAGTGAGGC
>JAMFSY010000140.1 GCA_026225555.1 Methylacidiphilales bacterium | reverse complement strand
CGCCAAGGCTCGAACCGAGGAAACCCTGCTGGCGGCGATCGGCTCGGCCCTGGCCGAGGTCACCGCCCAAAATGCCGAGGGTTGGTTTGCCTCCTGCGGCTACAGTATTATTTAAAATGCTCTAGCGGGAGAACCGCGCCCACTGCGGATCGTGGAAATCAACGGAGGCTGATCCTTCGACAAGCTCAGGATGACGGCCATTTTGACCGGATAATGGCTATCCCGTTGTCTTGCACGAATCGATGACCCAGCGGCTGATGGCCGCATCCGGAGCTTCGATCACGTTGCGGTCGATCGCAAAGGTGGTCTGGCCCGAGCCCTTGTTCACGAGTTTCAGCCCGAACTCGAAGTCCTTGAAAACGAGCGCGCATTGGTCCCGCATATTTCGCTTGGCCGCAATCGCCCCGTCTACCAGGGCCGCAACCGCGTCCTCGGTCAACTCCAGGCGCAACTGATGTTTCTCCTCAAAGCGTGAGGCAAATTGGCGGGCGATCTCGCCCATGACAAGTCGCTCCTCATAAGTCCCGTCGCTGAGAATGCGCTGCAACTCCGCCCCGGGGTCGAGCACGAGCTCGCGGTGCACGACGAACCGCTTCACATCGGTGCCGGGCAGCTCAAACTTGAAGGAGCGCAGGATCTTTTCCCCCACCGTCAGCAGGCCGCGCGCGCCGGTCTGCTCCTCCGCCGCCAATCGTGCCAATTCGCGCATGCCGTCGTCGGTGAACATCACCTCGATGCCGTAGGCGCGAAACGCGGCCTCGTACTGGTGAATGAGCGAGCCCTCGCTCTGCTTGAGAATGGTGAACAGATCGTTCACCTCGAGCGCGCTGCAGGCGACCCGCACCGGGAGGCGGCCCACGAACTCCGGTTCCAGGCCGTAGTCGATAAAATCGCGCGTGGTGATATCGGCGAGCACCTCTTCCGGGGTGCGCGTCGGTTTCGCCGCGGCCGCAAAACCGATCTCGCTCTTGGAAAGCCGCCGCTTGACGATGTCCGGCAGGCGATCGAACGCGCCGCTGACGATGAAAAGGATATTGCGCGTATTGATCGTCTCCTTCTTCGGTTTGCCCCCGCGCCGCTGGAATTCCATCGCCGCCTGGAGTTGCGATTGCAGGTCGGTCTGGCTCCGCAGCGGCACCTCCGTTTCCTCCATGAGCTTGAGCAGATTGGTTTGCACGCCGCGTCCGCTTACGTCCCGGCCCATGCCGGTCGAGGCGCTGGCGAGCTTGTCCACCTCATCGATGTAACTGATGCCGTATTGCGCGAGTTCCTTGTCGCCCTCGGCCTGCGTCACGAGATCCCGCACCAGATCCTCGACATCACCGCCGACATAACCGGTCTCGGTGAACTTCGTCGCGTCGGCGCGGACCATCGGCACGCCGATTAACTCGGAAAGGCATTTGACCAGATAGGTCTTCCCGACGCCGGTCGGGCCGATGATGAGCACGTTTTGCTTCGCATAATGAGGCAGCGCGGTGCCGTCCTGCACGGCCTGAATGTGGTGATAATGATCGCACACCGCGACGGCCAACACCTTCTTCGCCTCGTCCTGCTTGATGACAAAGCGATCGAGATGATCCTTCACCTGCCGGGGCGTGAACTTGAATTCAAAGCGGTTCGACGGCTTGGCGGCCGGAGGGACTTCCTCGGCGGGGACCGATTCCGCCTGTGGGACGAAGCCCGAGCCGGAGCCGGTCTGTAAATTGCGCCTCAGAAATTCCTGGAGGCGGGCCTGAAGCGGATCGTTATCCGCGGACATGGATGACATCCGCCAATTTCGGGCCATTTCCCCTTTTCTGCAAGGGAGCCTGAAGATAGCCGGAAAATTTCGGCGAAATGCCCTTATCCCGCAATCGCTTCCAGCAGGTACCGATTGAGCCGCGCCCCAAGATCGAGGTGCGCGAGCGGAAAAGTTTCGTTCGGACTGTGGGCATTGCAATCGGGCAGCGCAAAGCCGAGGAGCAGCGTATCCGCATTCAGGATGCTTTTGAAATCGGCGACGATGGGGATGGAACCGCCCTCGCGGATCAACGCCGGTTTGCAGTCGGGCAACAGCCGGGCCAGCGCCCGTTGCGCCGCCATGCCGTAACCGGCATGCGGATCGACGAGATAAGGCTGGCCGTAATGCCCGGGTGAAAGTTCGATCTTTACCGACGGTGGCGCATGCTTTCGGAAATAATCCTCCACGATCGCGACGATCTTTGCCGGGTCCTGGTCGGGCACAAGACGGAAGGTGAACTTCGCCTGCGCCTTGCTGGGCAGGACGGTCTTCGTCCCCTCGCCCTGGTAACCGCCGCCGATGCCATTGACCTCCGCCGTGGGCCGCGCCCAGATGCGTTCCAGTGGCGTGAATCCGCTCTCGCCCGCCAACGCTGGCGCACCGGTCATCTTGAGCAACGCGGCTTCCTGCAACGGAAGCTCCTTCCATGAGGTGCGTTCCCACTCGGCCAGGTCCCGCACGCCATCGTAAAAACCTTCGATCAGTACCTTTCGGTTCTCGTCATGCAGACCGGCAATCAGTCGGGCCAGCACCGTGATCGGATTCTCCACCGCGCCGCCGAAAATTCCCGAGTGGAGATCGCGATCCGGACCAGTGACAGTGATCTCGATGGCGGCGATGCCGCGCAGGCCGTAAGTGAACGTGGGATACCCCGGCGCGATCATCGAGGAATCTGAAATCGCGATGACGTCGCAAGCCAGTTCCTCGCGATGAGCTTTCAGGAATGGTGCAAGGTTCACGCTGCCGATTTCCTCTTCACCCTCGATCAGCACGATGAGATTCACCGGCAGATCGCCTTTCTCGCGAAGGGTCTGCTCGATTCCAAGGATATGCGCAAAAATCTGGCCCTTGTTGTCGCTCGCGCCTCGGGCGGTGACGATGCCATTTTCGATCGTCGGTTCGAAGGGCGGCTTGTGCCAAAGGTTCAGGGGATCGACCGGCTGCACATCATAGTGCCCATAGATCAGTACCGTGGGCCGCCCGCTTTTCACCGGGCCGCGACCAATGATGATCGGATTTCCCGGTGTCTCGTATTGGGTCGCCTTGAGGCCGATGGCGTTAAGTTTTCGTTCCAGCCAATTCGCGCAGGCCAGGACCTGGTCCTTATATTTCGAATCGGTCGAAATGCTGCCAAAGCTGAGCAGCTCCAGATATTGATTAAGATCGGCGTCGCTCGGCATGGTCGATTTTCTTTAAAACGTTATTTCGTCGGCAGGGCATCCGACTCGTGCATCGGAACGGTCTGATCCGGCCCAGTCGATTGTCCGGGTCCGATGAATTTCTGGCAGTTCCAAAAGTTCCACGACTTGTCGAAACCGGAGGAAGGCGGTTCGTCCAGTTCGGTTACGCTGGCGAAGTTTTTCGCCAGATCAGGCGGCGGGCTATCGTTGGAAAGCGTGACAAAAAGCGCCGAGTCGTTGGGCGAAGCCGACTCATCATAGTGCGGCCAGAAATCGAAATGGGTGATGATATCGGGATGGCCCTCGACGTAGACAAAAGGATTGTGCGGCAGATAAAAACTCAGCGCACTGGCGGTCGTGGGCAGATCGGTGATGATCAGGGTCGCGCCCTGCTCCTCTTGCAGGCGTTGAATCTGATCGGCCAGGTTACGCCAGGAAATCTGCCGCTTGCTCGCGTAAAAGCTGGTCACATTTTCACCACTCACCGTGCGGCGCAGGCCATACCCTTGGCCGTTCAGCTTGGGGCCGATATAGAACGGATTCAATCCCGCCAGCGATTGCGCCCCGGCGAGGACAAATACAGTAATGATGATCCAGCGCGCCGTGCGGTCGATGTTGGTCAGGCGCGCGAAGTAACAGCCGGCGAGCAGGACGAGCGGCAGGAAAAGCGGCGCCACCAACTCGAAGCGGCCCTCATGAAAAAAGGCGGAGAAATTCTGCCAGATCAACCCCGGCACGGCGAGGCACATCAGAAGACCGTAACGCGGATCTTCCCAAGCCTGCCGGCCCAAGCGCCAGAGCAGCACCGCCAGTACGATGAAGAAGACGGGCGAGAGATAGAAAATCTCCTTCCAGATAAAATGGAAACCCTGGTTGAGCATGAAGCTGTGGCTGAGCGGCCAGGCGTTGAGGATGCGGGTGTGCCGCACGTCATCGACCTGCGCCCCGTTCCACCACCACAAGAGAGGCGTGAGAAAGAGGCAGGTGAAGACCACCGTACTCCAGAGCAGCGTCTCCCGAATGCGAGGACGGCGCGACGGGCTGACTAAAAAGTAAAGCACCAGCCCGACCAGCCACCACGCGTTGGGCAGCGCGACCAGCAGCGCGAGTCCGCAGGCCGCCCCGCCGAGGAGCCACCACCAGACCTTGTCCTCCTCGATCGCCCGGCAAAAGGCGAACATGGTCAGCGCCATCAACCCGGTGCTAACGGCCGCTTCCGTCATGAAGGAAAATTTCCAGGCATACATCGGAACCAGGATGAAAAGCAGCACGCTCCAAAAGGCCGACCGCGGGCTGAACCAATGACGCGCCAGATAAAAGAGAACAAAGCCCGTGCAGCAGCAAATTACCGCGGCGAGCCAGCGCACGCCCAACTCGGTATCGCCAAAGAAAGCGGTTCCGATCCGGATGAGGAACGGCACCAGCGGGCCGCGTTCCCAATAGGCGGGGCTGAGATTGGTCCCATGCCCCTGAAGCCAGAGATAAGCCTCCTGCCCGGAGAGTTCAAAGGTCTGTCCAAACCAGAACCGGACGAGCAGGAGCGCGATGAGAATGAAAATCGTTCGCTTGCGATAACCGGGTTGCACCATAAAGTAAGTAAAGCTGGATGAACGCCGATGCGTCCAAAACTAATGAATCTTCCGTAGTATCGTTCAAGGCGCGACCGGAGACGATTCCTTTTTACTCATGCAATTGACTTGGCGCGCCGACCCACGAAAGCTAATACGCAACTAGTAAGCGAAAACAAGCGAAATGCGGGAAGATCGGTCTTTCCCTTTCTTCCAACTCCTCTCCATCCCTTTATGAAACTGCCCTCCGTCCTCATTCTTCTCACCCTCGGCGTTGCCGCTGGTGGCTTCTCGATTTCCGCCCATGCTTCCGGCATCGACCCGAGCACCAAGGACAAGGTGCCGCCCATCGCCTACGTGCAGGGCATGATCTGGAAGCGGCTGGACCTCGCCGATTTCACGCTCAACGGTTCGGTGCATTCGACCAAGAATTCGACCCACTATCCCCTCCAGTTGCTCACCAAGGGACACGAGCTCGTCTATAAATTCCAGAATCAGCCTCTTCAAATCCGCGTGCAATTGAACCCCGGCGTCTTCACCGTGGAAAAGCGGACTTCCGATAGCGGCAAGTGGACGGCCATTTCCCAGACGGAAATGGCGCAGCCGATTTTAGGCACGGACATCACTTACGGCGATCTCGGCCTGGATTTTGTCAACTGGGACAACATCGAGCCTCTCGGCACGGACTCCATCAAGACGCTCGATTCCTATGTCTTCGACGCCATCCCCGGTTCGCAGGATCACAGCCCCTTCGCCAAGGTCCGCTTCTGGGTCAGCTCCCGCTACTGGGCCTTTCTCCGCATCGACGGTCTGAACGCCAAGGACCAGACCACGAAACGGGTCGAAGTGCAGGACGTCATGCAAATCGGCAAGTACAGCGTGTTCAAGGAGATGAAGGTCTCCCACATGGATCCGCAGCGCAACGACATCGCCCAATCGACCACCTTTATCGATGTCAGCGACGGCAAGGAAGGCTCCGGCCTGACGGCGGGCAACTAGCCCCTGCCTCACTTTCGCTTGCTTTCCACGGCGAAAAGTCCATGATCTCACCTCCCATCGATTGGCTCGTCCAGTCGTTGGGTGATAGATAACGCCGGCCCTGCCGGCATCCCCACGAAAACCCATTCCGTAGAAACGGAAGCTTGAGCGGCCCTAGAAAAGCCATTCCAAGTCATAAACAGAGAAAAGCACCCATCATGAATCGAGTCGATATCAAGGAACTCCTGGACGCCGGCGTCCACTTCGGTCACCGCACCCAGCGTTGGAACCCCAAGATGAAGCCCTTCATCTTTGAAGCGCGCAACGGCATCTACGTCATCAATCTTGAGCACACCGTCAAGCAGCTCGAAGCCGCGCAGGATTTCCTCGCTGGCATCGCCGGCAGCGGCAAGAAGGTGCTTTTCGTTGGTTGCAAAAAGCAGGCCCAGGAAACCATCAAGGAACTGGCCCGCAAAAGCAATTCCTACTACGTCACTGAGCGCTGGCTCGGCGGCTGCCTCACCAATTTGACTACCATCCGCAAGAGCGTGGCCCGCATGAAGTTCATCGATAATCTCGAGTCGAGCGGCGCGGTCGACAAGATGCCCAAGCAGGAAGTCTCCGTCATGCGCCGTGAAAACGTGAAGCTGCACCGGAATCTCGACGGCATCAAGGACATGGAGAAGTATCCTTCCGCCATCGTCATCGTCGACGTGCCCCGTGAATCGATTGCCGTCGCCGAAGCGCGCCGCCTCGGTATTCCCGTCGTCGCCATCTCCGATACCAATTCCGATCCCGATCTCGTCGATTATCCCGTCGCCGGAAACGACGACGCCATCCGTTCCATCAGCATCATTCTCGAAGCGTTGAACGACGCCGTGATCGAAGGCTCGATGAAGGGCGGCACGCTGGGCAAGGATTCGGTCAAGCCAGTCGATGAAGAATCGCTCACCGGAGTCTCGGCTTAATTTCATCCTCCTGTCGCGGCGGTCCCCGACCGTCGCACTTTTAAAACCATGTCTACCGCAACAACTATGACTACTCCCGCCCCTGGAGCCGACGGCGTCTCCCCCGAAAAGGTCAAACAACTCCGCGAGAAAACGAACGCGGGCATGATGGATTGTAAAAAAGCGCTCGTTGAAGCCAAGGGCGATCTCGCCCTCGCCGAGACGATTCTGCGCAAGAAAGGCGCCGCCACCGCTTCCAAAAAAGCCGGACGCGAAGCCAAGGAAGGCGTCATCGGCTCCTACATCCACGTCGGCGACAAGGTCGGCGTGCTCGTGGAAATCAATTGCGAAACCGACTTTGTCGCCCGCAATGAAAACTTCCGCTCCTTCGTCAAGGACGTGACGCTGCAGGTTGCCGCTGCCACGCCGATTTACGTCAAGCGCGACGAAGTGCCGCAGAACCTCATCGATGTCGAGCGCGACGTCGCCAGCGCCACGCTCAAGAAGGGCGACAAGATGCCGCCCGCCGACAAGCTCGAGCAGATCCTCAAGGGCAAGCTCGACAAGTATTACAGCACGGTGTGCCTCCTCGAACAGGCGTTCGTGAAGGACAACACCAAGACGATCAACGATCTCCTCACCGCGAAGATTTCCGAGCTGGGCGAGAACATCGTGATCCGCCGCTTCACCCGCTTCCAGGTGGGCGAGGTGCTCCCCGGTCAGGCTGCGGCCGCCCCGGAAACGCCTGCGGAGTAAGCTCCCTTACCCTTCAAAAAAGCCCCGATGCAAATCGGGGCTTTTTTATTTTAAGGTAGGGACGGCAGTCCCTGCCGTCCGACGATGAATGGGGACTCGCTTCCCTACCCCACCACTTTTCCATCCCGCATCTCAATCAACCGATGCGCCGACGCGGCCACCTCGCGGCTGTGCGTCACCATCACAATGGTCGTGCGATGCCGCTCCCCGATTTCTCGGAAAAGCTGCACCACCTTCGCGCTCGCTTCGGAATCGAGATTTCCTGTCGGCTCATCGGCCAGCAGCACGCGGGGTTCCATCAGCAGGGCCCGGGCCAGTGCGGCCCGTTGCATTTCACCGCCGGAGAGCTGGTGCAAACGATGTCGGGCACGATGCTCCATGCCCACCGCCGCGAGCAATTCTGTCGAGCGTCGCTCCACTTCTTTAGCGGGTCGATTTTGCAGCAATCCCGGCATCCGCACATTCTCCTCGACCGTCAGGGTCGGCAGCAGATTGAAGAATTGAAAAACAAAGCCGATCTTTGTCCGGCGCAACCGGGTCAGACCAGCTTCGTCCAGGCGATGGATCGGTTCTTCATCGAGGTAAATCTCGCCATCGGTCAGCACGTCAAGACCGCCCAAGACGTGCAGCAACGTACTTTTCCCACAACCGCTCGGCCCCATGATCGCGACAAATTCTCCTTCCGCAATCTGCAGCGAAACGCCGTTCAGCGCATGCACCGCCGCGCCGTCGGGACCGGTCCGGCCATAGAGTTTGGTGGCGTTCTCGACTCGAATCATGGCAGCGCCATCTTCTCGACCAGTTTTGTGGTCGAGCGTCCCGGCACCAACTTCACGATCTCGATCCTGGCCCCGCATTCGCGCAGGGCCGCGGCCTCCTCGGCGTTGAGCGACTCGGGCGTGTAATCGCCGCCCTTCACATAAATATCGGGCTGCACCGCGCGCAGGAACGCCGTCGCGCGCACTTCGGGGAAAATCGTCACGGCATCGACCACGCGCCATGCCGCCAGCAACTCGGCCCGGTCGCCTTCCGGAACCAGCGGACGATTCGGGCCCTTCAGGTCGCGGACCGATTGGTCGCCGTTCAACCCGAGCCAGAGGAAATCGCCAAAAGCGCGCGCCTCGGTGAGATAGCGCAGATGGCCGACATGCAGCAAATCGAAGCAGCCGTTGGTCGCGACCACTTTGCGCCCTTCCCGGCGCAGTTGCGCGCGGTAGGCCGCCACTTCATCGAGCGTCAAAATTTTTCCAGAGGACATGAGATGAATTTAAAATGCCCTCCATCGCGAAGTTGTCGAGGGGCCAGTTTAAATCCTCAGGTAGGGACGGCAGTCCCATGCCGTCCCATTTTAGAATGGGACGCGAGGGACTCGCGTCCCTACCTTAAAAGATATGCCTTCCGAAACATCCGATGTCCTCGTCGTAGGCGGCGGCCCAGCGGGACTGCGGGCAGCCGAGCTGATATCCGGCGCCGGTCTGCGCACGGTGCTCGCGGACCAGATGCGCTCCGTAGGCCGCAAATTTCTTGTCGCGGGGCGGGGCGGCTTGAACCTGACGCACTCCGAACCGATCGAGGATTTCGTCGGGCGCTACGGTGAACCCACGGAGCGTTGGCAAAAACTCCTCGCCGATTTCTCACCCACCGACCTCCGCGCCTGGGCGAATGACCTCGGCATCGAAACCTTCATCGGAACCAGCCAACGCGTTTTCCCAGTCAGCAAGCAGGCCGCCCCTCTCCTGCGCCGCTGGATCGAACGCTTGCGCGAACAGGGCGTGAGCTTTCGCCCCCAACATCGGCTGACAGCTTTTCGCCATTCAAATGAGGGCGACTGGGAAATCGATTTCGAAACTCCAGAGGGCCACCTTTTCCAACGCGCCCGCTCCGTCATTCTCGCCTTGGGCGGTGCCTCATGGCCGCAAACGGGTTCCGATGGCGCGTGGATCCAGCCCGTAACGCAGGCGGGCATTTCCATAACACCCCTCGCCCCGGCGAATTGCGGATACGAAATCGCGTGGCCCCCCGAATTCCTCGCCCAAGCTGAAGGTCAGCCGCTTAAAAATATTGCGGTCAGCGCGGGCGGCGAGTCGATCTCGGGAGAACTTCTCATCACCAAATACGGACTCGAAGGCGGCTCTCTCTATCAGCTCGGGCGAACCTTACGCGCCGAGGCACGTCCGGAGATCGTGATCGATCTCAAGCCCGCCTTCTCCGTCGAGCAACTTGCCGCAAAAATTCGCCATGCCAAAGGCGATCAGCTTTTGCTTCAGGCCGTCCAAGCGTGGCGTTTGAGCTCCGCCGCCGAAGCTCTGCTTAAACTTCGCCTGCCTTTTGCCTCCGCGATATCTCTCGCCACGCTGACCAAGGCTTTCGTCCTCCCCTTGATCGGCCCGCGGCCCATCGCGGAGGCCATTTCGACCGCAGGTGGAGTCGCCTGGGAAGGCCTCGACGAAAATCTCATGCTTCGGCGCTGTCCCGGGATCTTTTGCGCCGGGGAAATGATCGATTGGGATGCGCCCACCGGCGGCTATCTCCTCCAGGGTTGCTTCGCGACCGGAACCCGCGCGGCCCGAGGCGCGCTGCAATTTCTCAAAAAATAAGATCGACGCGTGGGCGTGAATTTTTAGCCTGCCCTCCAATCTTGTTAATCCCGTCAATCCTGTCCAAAATTCCTTATGCTCGTCTCGTTGCGAATCCGAAATCTCGCATTGATTGAAGATCTCACCTGGGAACTGGGTCCCGGCTTCAATACGCTCACGGGCGAAACGGGCGCGGGAAAATCGATCCTGATCGATGCCTTGAGTCTCCTCCTCGGCGAACGGGCCGACAAAAGCCTGATTCGTACCGGCGCTGATTCGTGTGCCGTCGAAGCGGAGCTTGAACTCCACGACGAGGCGCGTCTCAAGGAGGTCAACCGGGCCCTCGAAGAAATCGGCGCGGAACCTTGCGACGGCGCGACCCTTTTACTCAAGCGCACCGTCTCCGCCGTGGGCGCCAATCGTCAGTTCATCAATGGCAGTCCCGTGCCGTTGCAGGGGTTGAAAGGCGTGGGCGACCTTCTCGTCGATGTGCATGGTCCCCACGACCATCAATCCCTGTTGGCCACGGAGAAGCAGGCCGAGTTGCTCGATGCCTATGGCAAACTGGAGCCTCTCCGTGCCGCCTGTGGCGCCGCCGCCCGTACTGTACGGGAAATCGAGCAGGAGCGTGCCGCCCTCGAAATGAGTGAAAGCGAACGGGAACAGCGGCTCTCCATTCTCCAGCATCAGGTGCGGGAAATCGGCGAGGCCCAGCTCAAGCCGGGTGACGATGAGAAGATTGAAAACGATTACCGCGCCGCTTCGCATTCGCAGAATATCCTCGAACAGGCGGCGACCATCACGACCCTCCTGAACGAGTCGGAGAATTCGGTGCTCATCCAGCTGGCGCAAGTCGAGCGTGCGCTCACCACCTGGCAGCGCATGGACGTTTCCATCGGCGAGGCCGAGGAGATCAACCGGCAGGCCATCACGAATCTCCAGGAATTGCTGGCCACCGTGCAGGACCGCGCGGAGCGGGTGGATCTCGACCCGGCGCAACTGCGGCACCTCGAGGACCGGCTCAATCTCGTGCAAAGTCTCAAGCGCAAATACGGCGGCACGGTCGAGAACGTGCTCGCCTTTGCGGAGAAAGCCGGGGCCCAGTTGACGGCGTTGGAGAGCCGCGCCGAGTTCCTGGCCACGCTTTCCGCCCGGGAAAAGACGGCCCGGAATGCCCTGGAAAAAGCGGCAGCCGAACTCTCTAAAGCTCGCCGCAAAATCACGGGTCCGTTGGGCGAAAAAATCACTCACGAATTGCGGGCTCTCGGTTTTAACAAGGCTCTTTTCCAGGTGGAACTCGCCGCGTTGCCACATCCCGGAGCTTCCGGCGGCGACCACGTCGAATTCATCTTTGCGCCGAATCCCGGCGAAGCGGCGCGGCCCCTCCGCACCATCGCCTCCAGCGGCGAGATGGCCCGCGTCATGTTGGCGGTGAAGACGACGCTGGCCGAGGTCGATGAAATTCCGATCCTGATCTTCGATGAAGTGGACGCCAACGTGGGCGGGGAAACGGCCGCGCAAGTGGGGAAAAAGCTGCGCGGTCTGGGCCGCTCGCATCAGGTCCTTTGCATTACCCATCTGCCGCAAGTCGCTGCCCAGGGCCAAAGCCATTTCGCGGTGGAGAAAAAGGTGAAGCAGAACCGCACCCTGACCGAGCTGACGAAGCTGGAAGGCGCGAGTCGTCAAAAGGAACTGGCCCGCATGCTCGGCGGCCAGACCGATGCGGCGCTCGCCCTAGCCAAAAGCCTGCTGGTCGAAGCGGGAAAGTAAGCGTGCCGCAGGGAGGGCCGACCCGCGGATTCTTTACTCCCGCATTAAAATCGATTACTACATGTTCCGCCCATGAACATGTTCCGCAATCTCCTCACGGTTATTTTTTTCGCCCTGGGCGTCGGTCTGTGGGTCAGCGATCCCAGCACGTGGAAATGGGCGGATCCGGCTGGTCCCTACGTCGTGGATGCTCTCCTCTTCCTGGGACAGGCGAAGCCCTTTTCCGTCATCATTCTGCTGGTACTCGCACTCACGCTATTCATGACGCGCAAGCAGTATTGAAGTTGAGCGGCGAGAATCACTCTTAAGGTTCAACGTCGACCGGCGTTCCGACCCTGACCATCTTCAGCACTTTTTCCGCGTTCCAATTGGCCAGCCGGAAGCAACCGTGCGATTGGGTGCGGGAAATATTTTCGGGCTCCGGAGTGCCGTGAATGCCATAACCGGGAAGGCTGAGACCGACCCAGGCCGTGCCGACGGGATTACGCGGGCCGGGCGGGAGAACCATTTTCTTGGTCAGCCCCTCGGCCTTGGCCGCGTCGGCGAAGAGGGCCGGATCGAACGTGTAATCAGGGTCGGGTACGACCGACTTGACCACGAGAGCGCCATTCGGCCGCTTGGCTTTGTCTTTGGCGATCGAGCAGGGGAAAAATGCGATGATCCGACCCGAGCCGTCGAGCGCTTCAATCGAAGTCTCCGCCAGGTTGACCCGCAACGAGGCGGCCTTCGGAATGGGCGAGGCGGGAAAAACCTTGGGCCCGATAACCTCCGTCCCCGCCACCGGTTCGGAGACATCGTGGTTCAGCGCCTTTAAATAGCCGCGCGTGCAGTGGAATTTCTCGGCGAGCAATTCCCAAATATTATTATAGCCGAGACGCTTGGCCTGACTTTTGGCCCGCCAGGTTTGTGGCTTAGGCATGACGGAGGCCACGTCCTGCGCCGTGACGGTGTAGCTGAGAAAAGGTTCGCCCGGCTCGCCAATTGCCTCCCGCGTGGCGGGGTCGAGGAATCCGGAGGTGGGCAGGCCGCGGCTCTTTTGGAAAGCGCGCAACATGCGTTGCGTGCGCATGCCCTGGTCGCCGTCGATGAAGCCGCAAGAGAAATGCATGCGTTCCAGCGCGACCTGATAAGCGGCGATCCGCTCGGTATCGAGTTTATTGGGATCCAGCGGCAGGGCCCGCGCGGGTGCGCCATGGGGCGAAGCCGGAACCGGCTGAACCAGCGGCGGGGCAACCGGTGGAATCTCGGCTTCGGTCTTGGGTTTAGGGGCTGGAGTAGGAGCGGGTCGCGGCGCCACCGTCAATTCCGGCGCGCGTTCGGGAGGTGGAACAACGACCGGCGCCGTGATTCGCGGCGCCGACGCCACTGACGGCTTGGAAGCGGAAGATTGTTCCTCTGTATTCCGGGTCTCAGCCTCGATCTTGGCCCGCAGATGCGCCAGGCGCTCATCCTGGGTTTGCTCATGACTCTTCTTGTGCTTGATCGGAAGATGAGAGCCCGGTTCCTGCCAACCGGCCAGTTCGCGCTGGTCTGGATGACCTAAGTAAGCCTTGATCTCGGGCAACTTGATGCAGACGACAATGAGGCCGATCAGGACCAGCAGCAGGATCCCGGCGATCCAGTAGAGCGTCCAGCTATCCTCCCGCACGGGGCGGCGAGGCCGATTCCCCTTCCCTGAGGATGTGCCCTTGGAGATCGTCCGGGGCTTGCGCCGGGGAGCCGCGTTCAGGCGAACAGGACGGTTGGACGACATGCTCAGCTTTTGGATTCACCGGCTTCGTGATACTCGGCCTCGGTATTCACCTTCCAGCAATCGTAATCGCCGCCCTGGATATTCCGGGCCGCCAGCATGGCCGTCATCATCGAATGGTCCTGGTTATTATAGTGGTGCATGCCATTGCGGCCGACCGGCTGCAGATTGGCAAACTGGCAGACCCACTCACGGATCGTCTCCACATGCCGGTGATAATCCTGGTCGTAAATCGGGTAGGCCTTGGGCATCCGAACGACAAAGGCGTCCTTGATTTCAGATTCCTTGATCAGGCCGATCTGGGCGGCTTCCTTAATGGCCAACTTCGCGAGATCGTAGTCGCTCGAGGTCCAGAGTTGGTCGCCCTCAAAGCAGAAATATTCCATGCCGAGCGAGGTTAGCTTAGAATCAGGCACCATGGCGGCGCTCCAGTTCTTGTAGTTCTGCACCCGTCCGACCTTGACCGAGGGATCGTGAATATAGATCCACGTATCGGGGAAAACGTGCGCCCGATCCACCACGAGGCAAACGGTAAGGAAATCGCGATAGCGCAGGGAACGCGCGGCTTGCGCGACCGCGGGAGGAGCGGGCGGATCGAGCGAGAGCATCAGTTCCTGGAGGGGAATGGAGGAAATAAAGCTCGAGCCTTCCTGCTGGAAAAATTCGCCCTGCTGATTGGTGCCGGTGATGTGCGTCACGCCGGTTTCATCCCAGTGGATCGTCTGGACCTTGCGATCGAGAATGACTTTGCCGCCGATTTCCCTGATCTTGGCGGTGGCCGTTTCCCACATCTGGCCGGGACCGAGGCGCGGATAAAAGAAAGTGCGGATGAGCGTCTTTGCGGTGGGCGCGGAGTTCTTCCCCTTGAAAGCGCTCAGGACAGCTTCGCGCAAGGAGAGTCCCTTGATGCGCTGGGCGGCCCAATCGGCGCTGATTTCATCGCAGGAAATGCCCCAAACCTTCTCCGTGTAGGACTTGAAGAAATGGTTGAAGAGACGCTCGCCGAAACGATTGACCACCCATTGCTTGAAACTCAGCTCCGGCTTGATCGGATGAAGACGGGCCTTGATATAGCTTAAGACAATCTTGAACGTCTCCACCGGCCCGAGTTTGAAAAAAGCGTCGAGCGCTTCCAGCGGGTAGTTAAAAAAACGGCCCTTGTAGTAGATGCGCGACAGGCGCGGGCAGTCGATGAAATCATCCGGCATGATCTGACGCCAGACTTCATTCACCTCCGGCGATTTACTAAAAAAGCGGTGCCCGCCGATGTCGAAACGGAAGCCTTCCGCCTGAACCGTGCGAGAAATGCCACCGACATAAACGGGGTCGGCTTCCCAGACGACAACCTCGCGTCCGGCACGGCAAAGTTCCCAGGCGGCGGTCAGGCCGGCGGGGCCAGCTCCCATAATGACGACGGGTTTGACGGTAGACATAGAAATTCGAGCCTAGTCTTTCGCCTTAGGGATCAATCGTCAAACTTTACCGCAGGTCGCGTCCCTACCTTTCTGAAAATAAGTCGGGCTGAAGTGTGCAGATAGGCACCTGGCCAGCGGCGAGCATCACTTCAACGGCATCGAAGCGGTGGTAGATATCAGGGTGCTCCAAAAGCTCGAGGTAACGCCGGGCGGCATAACGGAGCGAATCCTTTTTATCCGCATCGATCGTCTCGACGGGACGGCCAAAATCGGTGCTGGCGCGGGATCGGACTTCCACAAAGACCAGGACTTCGCCGCAGCGGCAAACGAGATCGATCTCGCCCCGGGAGGTCAGGAAGTTCCGGTAGAGAATGCGGTAACCCTGCCGGCGTAAAAAGGCCGCCGCGACCCGTTCACCATAGGAGCCGATCTCCGTCGATGTCGGCCACGAGGGCGCTGGCGTGCTCTCGTATCGGCTTAAACGCTCGCCGATGTATTGCACAAGGGCCGTGAAGGGTAAGGGCGCGCGCATGTTCCGGGGTTCCGTAGCCTTTATGGTTCTCCAAACCGTAGTTGGGGTAAAGCGCGGCGAGTTCCTCCATCGCGCGGTCGCGGGCGACCTTGGCAATGACCGAGGCGGCGGCAATCGAGGGACAGCGGGCGTCGCCGTCGATGACCGTGATCTCCTGGCAGCCCATGCCCGCGCGCTGGTTGCCGTCAATCAGGCAGAGATGGGGTTGCAACCGCAGTCCTTCCACCGCGCGACGCATGGCCAGCAGGCTGGCGCCGAGAATATTGTGCGTTTCGATTTCCTCCAGCGAAGCGATGCCGATGGACCAATGAACCTCCGGGTGGCCGCAGAGGAAATGGCTCAGCTCCTCGCGATATTCGCGCAGAAGCATCTTTGAATCGTTGAGATGGCGATGCTTGAGGCCATCCGGCAAAATGGCCGCCGCCGCATAGACCGGCCCCGCCCAGCAGCCACGGCCGACTTCATCCACCCCCGCAATGATGCCCACGCCTTCGGGGCGCATCTTTCGCTCGAACGTCCAGCGAAGCGAATAGCGGCGTTTACGAGGCGGCATACCGAATGGAAGTTACCGAACCTCACGCAATTTGTCGGGCTTTTTCTTGCGCCAAGGGGAACCAAAAAACCATCGACACCTTGCGGTGACGATGGTTTTTAAAGTGCGACGGGCAATAGAGCGCCGCTACAGGATTACTGCCGTCCGCAGGACTATTTCTTTGCGGCGGCTTCTTTGTCGGCCTTGACCTTGCGGGCGGCGGAAGCTTTGGCCTTCTTCGCCACGGTGGCACTGACGCGCTCCTTCACGAAGAGAGCTTCCTTGCCCTTGCGACCGCGCAGGTAGAACAGCTTGGCGCGGCGGACCTTGCCTTCGCGTTCCACTTCGATCTTTTCGATGCGGGGGGAATTCAGCGGGAAGACGCGCTCGACGCCTTCGCCGTAGCTGATGCGGCGGACGGTGAAACTCTCGTTCAGGCCGCGGCCCTTGTGGGCGATGACGACCCCGGCGAAAATCTGCGTGCGCTCCTTGTCGCCTTCACGGACACGTGTGTGGACTTTGACCGAGTCGCCGACACGGAACGGGACATGGTTTTTGACTTGTTCGCCTTCGATTTTTTCGATGAGTTTCATAGGGGTCTTGCTTTTTCTTGGTTAAACTTTTTTGAGCAGGTCGGGCCGCACGAGTTCCGTGCGACGGCGGCTTTGTTCCTCGCTCCACTGCTCGATCTTGCCGTGATGGCCGGAGAGAAGGATTTCGGGCACGCGCCAGCCGCGAAATTCCTCGGGGCGCGTATATTGCGGGCCTTCGATCCAGGGACGGTCGGCGCTGAAAGATTCGGACTGGGTGCTGGCCTCGTTGCCGACGACATTCGGCAGGAGCCTCACCACGGCGTCGATCACCACCAGCGCGGGCAGAGCGCCATTGGTCAGGACGAAATCGCCGATACAAAGCTCTTCATCGACAAGATGCTCGCGCACGCGCTCATCGACGCCTTCGTAATGACCGCAAATTAAAATCATGCGCTCGAGTCCAGAGAGTTCGCGGGCCTTGGCCTGATCGAACTTGGGAGCGCTGGGGCTGAGTAAAATGACCCGGCCAGGAGTCGGCGACATCGCCTGCACGGCTTCCACCGCTCGGAAAATCGGCTCGCACTTGAGCAGCATGCCCGGACCGCCGCCGTAGGGCTTGTCGTCCGCGGTATGGTGCTTGTCCGTCGTGTAATCGCGGAGCTGGTGGAGATGAATCTCCGCCTGTCCGCCGCGCTGGGCGCGCCCGAGGATGGACACGTCAAGCGGTCCGCTCAGGATTTCGGGGAAAAGGGTGATGACGTCTATGCGCACGACGGGATCCTCAGGCGTTCTCCACTACTTCCACGGCCAGGTTTTCGCCATTCTTGTTGGCGGAATTGACCAGGGAACGGATCGACCCGATGGTGTGCCCGCCCTTGCCGATGACGAGACCGATGTCGGCGGGATGAAGGCCGACGCGGTAAGTCGTCTGGCCTTCGTGGGTAATTTCGGAGATCTGAACGTCGTCGGGATTATCGACCAGACTGCGCACGACGAAATCCAGGAAGTGTTTCATGAGTGCGCACGTGTCCGGTGTTTAGGCGGTTGCTGTCTCGGCCTTGGCCGCCTTCGCGCGGGCCCGTTTCAGCAGGCTGCGAACGGTATCGGAAGGCAAAGCGCCATTCTTGATCCAATGATCGGCGCGATCGAGCTTCACGGACGAGTTGTCGTCCTTTTTCTTGGGATCGTAGGTGCCGATGAGTTCGAGGAACTTACCGTCGCGGGGACTATGTTTGTCCGCCACCACGATACGGTAGTAGGGACTGTTCTTTGCGCCGTCGCGGCGGAGTCGGATTGTCACTGCCATAATAATTTTCTTTCTTTCCTGTCTAACGCTTGCCCATGAGGTTCTTCAGCATCTTGTCCGGGCTTCCGCCGCGGGTGAGCCGCTGCATCATCTTTTTCATCTCTTCGAACCGATGCAAAAGTTCGTTGAGTTCTGTCACGCTGGTGCCGCTGCCGCGCGCAATGCGCTGCCGCCGGCGGGCGTTCAGAATTCCCGGCCGAGAGCGTTCCTCGAGGGTCATGGAGCGAATCATCGCCTCAACCCGGCGAAGTGATTTTTCACCATCGACCGAATCTGGCATCTTAGGCATTCCCGGTATCATGCCAAGCAGATTTTGCAGGGGACCCAACTTTCGCACCATTTTGATCTGGTCGAGGAAGTCTTGCAGGGTGAAGGAATTCTTGGCCAATTTCTGGCTAAGCTTCTCCGTATCCGCCGCGTCAAACTCGATTTGGGCCTTCTCCACCAGCCCCACCACGTCGCCCATGCCGAGCAGGCGGCTGACCAGGCGTTCCGGCTGGAAAACCTCCAAGGCATCGATCCCCTCGCCCGTGCCGAGGAAACGGATCGGGACTTTGGTCACGCGCTGGAAGGAGAGCGCCGCGCCGCCGCGCGTATCGGCATCAAATTTCGAAAGCACCAGGCCCGTGACGGGCACGCGGCTCTGGAAAGCCTGCGCGACTTTGACCGCTGCCTGGCCGGTGGCGGCATCCGCGACGAGTAGGTTTTCCTGCGGCTCCCAGATCTTGCCCACCGCTTCGAGTTCCGCGAGCAGCGAGTCATCGACATCGAGCCGGCCGGCCGCATCGAAGATCGCGACCTCTGCGCGCAGGCGGGTGATCTCCTCGCGGGCCAGCCGTGCCACGGTTTCCGGGCTTTTTTCGCCGGGGAAGGTCAGGACGGTGACGCCGATCTGCTGGCCCAAAATCTGTAATTGGTCAATCGCCGCCGGTCGCGCCAGATCGCCCGCGACGAGGACGACATGTTGCTTGCGGTTCTTGAACCACTGGGCGAGCTTGCCCGCCGTGGTCGTCTTGCCCACGCCGTTCAGGCCGCAAAGGAGGATGCGCAGGGGCCGATTGGACGTAAGTTCCGAAGTCTCGCTGCCGAAGCAGGCGAGCAGTTCATCGTGTACGATCTTCACGAATTGCTCGCCGGGACGGATGCTGCGCAACACTTCCTGGCCGAGACATTTTGTCCTCACCTCTTCGCAGAAATCCTTGGCAACCTGGTAATTCACATCGGCCGCCAGCAACGCCAGACGCACCTCGCGCACCGCATCGGCCACGTTGGCTTCGCTTAGTTTGCCGAAGCCGCGCAGCGTCTTGAAGACGCTCTGAAGTTTATCTGCGAGAAGATCGAAGCTCATGGGGGAGACCCACTCTACCGGGATTTTACGGAGATGTCATCCTGAGCGTGACGGGCTTCCGGACGCCCTCATCCCTTAAGCAAAAATTTCCTTTTTGCCAAAACGCGTTATAGATAAGCATGCCCGCCTCATCTTCTCATTTGGAGAAGCCCCCTGTCCTGGAGCACGCCGAGCCCGCCATGCCAGCCTCCTCCCTTGCGACCTCGCCCCTTCGACGAATTGCGGGAATCGCCGTTTTTATTTGGCTTTTCCTGCTGCTCATCAGCGGCTTCGTCTGGGGGACATGGAGCCACTTTTTCGGCGCACCGGAGTGGCTGGCCTGGCAGACGATTTCGGGCGCGCTGGTCACGACATTCCTCGCGACCAGCCTCCTGGGCTTTCGCTACTCGAACCCCTTGCTTCGCGGGGCCTATGCCCTATCGGCGGCGTGGCTGGGCGGGCTAAACTTCGCCTTCTTTGCGGCGATGACGTGCTGGATCGCTTATGGCGTTGATCTCCTCTTCGGGGCGCCTTTGTCCCGGCCATGGATCTCCATTTTTTGTTTTGGACTCGCCCTGGTCGCCACTCTTTACGGATTGCTTAATGCCGCGCGGATCCGCACGACCAGGGTCACCGTGAAACTGTCAAACCTGCCGAAAGCATGGGAAGGCCGCACCGTCGCCCTGGTGACCGATCTCCACCTGGGTCATGTTTCCGGGCCGGTCTTTTTGCGGCGGGTTATCTCCCGGCTCCGGGCCACGCAGCCGGATGCCATCTTGATCAGCGGCGATATGTTCGACGGTTCCACGATCGGGTTGGATCGCCTGGTTGCACCCTGGAAAAATTTCTCGGCTCCTCGCGGGATCTTTTATGTCACCGGCAACCATGATGAATTTTCAGCCAGGGAGATTTACCTGCGCGCCGTGGCTGCGACCGGCATCCGTGTGCTGAATAACGAAAAGGTCGTCATCGACGGCCTGCAAATCGTGGGCGTACATGACTCGGAGGCGACCGATACGCACGAGTTGAGAAGTATCCTGCGTCACTCCCGGATCGACCGGTCATCTCCGAGCATTCTCCTGGCGCATCAACCGGCCCAGCTTGCCGTGGCGGAGGAAGAAGGCGTCTCGCTTCAACTCTCCGGCCACACGCACCGCGGTCAGGTGTGGCCCTGGAACGGCCTCGTCCTCCGCATCTATGGACGATTCGCCTATGGCCTCCATCGTCTGCGGAGTCTCCAGGTCTATACGAGCAGCGGCGTTGGCACGTGGGGCCCTCCTCTTCGGGTCGGAACCAAATCGGAGATCGTGATCATCCGGCTCGAAACCGCCCAGGCAGGCTAAGCGAGAGGGAACAAAATCAGCTGCCGCGTGCGCAGCGTTTCTCCGATGGCGGTCAGTCCTTCGCGGACCTCGGAGACGTGCTCGATCAGCCACGCTCCATCCTTTTGGTCCAGCATGGAGCGAAGGAGTTCCGACTGGCCAACGAGTTGTTCGTCATGCTCCAGCAGCTTGGCCAGCGTATCGGATTCCTGCCGGTGCCGCTGATTCATGCGATCGTTCTCCGGTACGGGCTGGGTGCTGATCTGGCTTTTGAGCGCGCCCAAATCGCGGCTCAGCCGCTCGAGGGTCTGGGCTCCTGCCACAGCCTCCGCGTCGGGTCGCGGCTTTTCACGCGAGGGCGGTGGCAGTTTTTCGCGCCGGTAATCGCCCTCGGCTTTCTCGATGCTCTTATGGGCGCTGCCGAGCAGCCAGCCCACTTTGCTGCGAATGAGCAGGTCATCTGCGCGAAGCTGGTTTTCCTTCCGATAGAAATTATAACCCCATCCGTAAAACAAATTGATGGCCACCTGCTTGAGCGGCCCCGCCGCATAGAAACCAGAACCGGGCATATCAGGCCTCTCCCGTATAGTTCGGATCGTTGGGATCCAGTGGTGGCTGGCTGAAGGGCATGTTGGTGGGGAAACGGACAACCGGGGGCTGAGCCTGGGAAACGCCGCTTCCTCCGCCTCCAGGTCCTCCTCCCTGCGGCAGGCCGGTCTCCGGCCCGAGGGGATAGAAGCCGGTCGGTTGCCCGCCGATGTGGAAAGGCGCGCCAACAGCCGCGTTGGGCGCGGAGACGAGTCCCCGCGCCGCCATTTGCAGCGCCAGGTAATACCGCACCGCCTCGATGGGCGACAGGCCGATGGCCTGAAGCGAGATCAATTCCCGCATCCGCTCGTCCTTCGGCAGGATAAGCACCTTCAGATCATTGAGCATGATCCCGTAGGCCATGAGAAATTCGGTCAGGTGACCTTTCACCCCCTCGCGAATCTCGTTGATGTGCTCGTTGATGTTTTCCATCTTGGTGACCTGCACCACCTGGTTGATCGCCTGCTCGATGGCCGGTCCGGCGTAATCGGCGATTTCCTTGGTATCGATGACATTGCCATTGAACGGCAGATGGGTGATGAGCTCAAGCGCGGCCTCGCGGGTATCGACATGAATGTAGTAATCGACTTGATAAGCCATCTCGGCCATCTCCGCACTCGTGGCCACGCCCTGGCTGCGGACGAGCAGCTTGGCGCGGTTGATATAGATGACTTCGTAGACCCAGGGCGAGTTGCCGCCGAAGAAGCCCTGAGCGATAGAGCCTAGAATCGGCTTGTCCGGCGTGGTGAGCGAGAACTGGCCCGTCTCGTAGACATCGAGCACCGCGCCGCGGGATTTCAGGACGCAGAACTCGTTGCTTTCGACCGTCAGGAGGGAGCCGGAGACAATGCTTTCATCCGCAATGCGCAGGGCGAGCCTCTTGGTGCCGAGCATGTTCGAGCCGTCCCGATTCAATGAGGTGATGACTTGCCGCGTGATGGCCATTTGCTGCCTTTGGGTTGGGAGTTTGGAGATGCTGATTCCCGCATTTGCGAAGCGAAGGAGGAATCCCTTAAAAACTGCCGTTTTGGTCTCGTTAGGCAAGCCCATCCGTTTACTTCCGTAGTGACAAAAAGGTGACGGAAAAAGCTCAGAACAAAAACATTGCTGACTTCGATATGACGGATATATTAGCTGACTCAAACATGGCATTAGACAACACAACAGACGTCATTGAAGTCGAAGGTAAAGTGGTCACCATTCTTCCGGGAACGATGTTCCGGGTCGAACTGGACAACAGCAAGCACGTCGTGCTCGCCCACATCTCCGGCAAGATGCGTAAGCGCTTCATTCGCCTCACCCCCGGTGACCGCGTGAAGATGGAGATGTCGCAACACGACTTCACCAAGGCGCGGATTGTCTACCGCCTGGATTCCCGTTCTCAGCCGCAGCGCGCGGCTTAGTCATTTCCCCCACGGGGCTTTTTCAGGGATAACTTTTATGCCTTCCTTTGACGTCGTTTCCGAAGTGGACGAGATGGAAGTCAAGAATGCCGTCGAACAGGCGCGCAAGGAAATCCTCAACCGCTTCGACTTCCGCGAGGCAAAGGCCGAGATTCTTCTCGAAAAAGAGGCGATCAAGCTGAGCGCCATCGACAAGTTCAAGCTGACCGCCCTCGAAGAAATCGTCCTCGGCAAGCTGGCGCGGCGGAATATCAGCCTCAAGAACATTGAACGCAAGGACCCCGACATCTCGCCCCTCGGTCACGCCCGGCAGGAATTGAAGCTCAAGCAGGGTCTCGAGACCGACATCGCGAAGACGATCACCACCGCCATTCGCGATTCCAAGATCAAGGTCACCACGCAGATTCAGGAACGCCAGGTCCGCGTCACCGGCAAGAATCGTGACGACCTGCAGGAAGTGATCACCCTCCTGCGCGGCAAGGATTTTCCCGTCGCGCTCAACTACATCAATTTCCGGGCGTGAAGCACTGGCTGGTCAAGTCCGAGCCGGAGGCTTACTCCTTCGCGCAATTCCGCAAGGACAAGACCACGGCCTGGACCGGCGTGCGCAATTTTCAGGCGCGCAACTTCCTCAAAGAGATGGCCAAAGGCGATGAGGCCTTCTTTTATCACAGCGTTAGCGAGAAAGCGGTTGTCGGCCTCGCCACGGTGGCGAAGACTTCCTATCCCGATCCGACCGTCGAGCCCGACGAAAAGGGCGACTGGGTTTGCGTCGACCTGAAGGCCGGCGCGGCTTTTCCCCGTCCCGTGACTCTGGAGGAGATCAAGACGACCGCCGCTTTGCGTGAACTCCCGCTGCTCCGTCAGTCCCGCCTTTCTGTTTCACCGGTTACGGCCGCCCAGGCCACCGTGCTGCGGCGTCTCGGCGGGCTTTAGAGCGCTTCTTGTTATTGCCTCCAGTTTTGTTTATAGGATAGGCAACATGCGCATCCGATTTTTTCTCTCTCTGCTGGTCCTCTCCTCAATGGCGCACGGTCAGCAGGTCACCAAAAGCCCTGAATCGGTTGCGGTCGATCCCGCCGTGGAAGCACAGGCCAAGGCCATTGTGCTCCTGCTGCGCGATGCAAATGACATGCTCTCCCACGGGAATCCCGATGGTGCCCTGGAAAAAGTGAACACCGTGATTCAACAGGATCCGCGCAGCCTCGCCGCCTATCTCCTGCGCGGCGCAATCTACAGCCAGAAGAAAATGTGGGACAAGGCGCAAGGCGATTACGAGGCCGCGCATTTGATCAATCCGCACAGCCTCGTCGTGCAGTTCAACCTCGCTGAAGTCAATTTCGCTCAGAAGAAGTACGACGACGCCAAGCCCGGCTTCATGTCGATTGAATCCGACGAAACGACCGACATCGGCGATCTCGCCAAGTACAAGGTGTTCCTCTGCGATCTCTTCGGCGGCCATGACGATCTCGCCCAAAAGGACCTGGACGTTTTCAATCAGGTCGGTTCCCGCGCTTCCTACTACTTCGCCAACGCGGCCTGGGACCTCTATCACCACAAGACCGAGGACGCACGCAGCTGGCTTCTTTCCGCCAGCCATATTTACTCGGCCCAGAAAATCGGTTTTTACGCCGCAAGTCTGAGCGATACCGGTTATCTGCCCCTGCCCCCGCCGCCAAGCAAGTAGAGGAGCTATTTCTCCTCGGGGCTTTGGAGGAACCGACCTGTCGTAAAATGTATATTCCAGACGCATTCCACGTTAGCGATCCGAAGAAAATCGGGGAAATAATTTCGTCCAATAGTTTTGCCACGCTTGTCTCGAAGGACGGCGATTCACTTTTCGCGAGCCATTTGCCGTTTCTCTATAAGCCCGATCAGGGAAAGAAGGGAAGCCTGACCGGCCATATGGCCAAGGCAAATCGGCATTGGCAATTATTTAATCAAAAAGAAGAAGCGCTGATCATTTTCAACGGCCCTCACGCCTACATCTCACCAAAATGGTATGTGGCTGAAGTTGCTGTGCCGACCTGGAATTACGCGACCATCCATGTCTATGGGATTCCAAAGATTATGAAGACAGCCACTGAACTGAATGCCGTTTTGGACGAAACGGTGGAAAAGCATGAAGCTGGATCTCCCAACCCGTGGATTCCCAATCTGCCGGTTGAACTGCAAACCAAACTGCATCAGGCTATCGTGGGTTTTGAGATCGAGATCACTCGAATTGAGGCAAAGTTCAAGCTGGGGCAGAATCGCTCCATGGAAGACCAGAAGAAGATGCTTCAGACGCTTCGCGACAGCGGGGATGCGGAATCCATCCGTTTGGCGAAGCTGATGGAAGATCAACGGTAACGCTAACGTGGTCGAATAGTTCAAGGACGAGTTGCAGAACCTTGTGGTTCGATTTCCATCGACAACCTTACGACTCCGCAGGCGGTTCCGGCACCACTTCGGCCACCGGCGCTGCCACCGCCGCCGGAGTTTCGTCCGAGCGAGTCAACAGCTGCGCGACCTCGTCCTGAACGGTTTTAAGCTCGCCCAGCTTCAGGCCAGGGTCTTCGATCAGCCAGACTTCGCCGCTGGGGAGATGTTCATAGACCAGTACGGAGAAACCATCCTGCCGTTGCCGCTCCACCTGGCGCAGGACTTTCTTTCGCTCCAGCATGAGGGCCAGGATGTAGCGCGCATTTTTCGTGGATGACTCGTTCTCCGCGACCAACCGGCGGAGCAGACTTTCCGCATCGTCCTTCTTCAACGCCTCGGGCGCGGGCGGTGGCGGCGGGACGAATTCCGCCTGCCAGGCCGAGATGGGCGCGATGTTTTCGTTCCGCGCCTGCCACGATTCGGCGTTGAGATCGACCCGCGCATATTGTCCCTCGCGCCAGTAAAGGGCGGAGTAGATCCGCTCGCCTTTGACGAAGGGCCGGCCCGAGACCGCGCAGGCAAGGGATCGCGCCTGGATGTTCCATTCTTGCGTTAACATAAGATCGAACCGGAAGTGTAGGACTCCTGCGGAGGGCAGTAAAGCTTCTCTCCGCCGCACTTAACCGCGCCGATTCTTAGGAGACAAAAAATGACTGTCGCTCGGTTCGAGTCGCGGTAAGCTCGGCGGTCAATGAGCGCGTGGACCCGCAAAGACCTCCTGACCATCAGGGAATTGGATCGGAACGAGATTGAATTGATCCTGCAAACCGGACGCACCTTCAAGGAATTGCTCTCTCGACCCGGCCGGAAATCGAACTCGCTGGAAGGCCGCACGGTGGTGAATCTCTTCGTCGAGCCCAGCACCCGCACACGAACCTCGTTCGAGCTTGCCGCCCGGCGACTCGGCGCGGATGTCGTTTCCATCGACAGCGAATCGAGCTCCTTTCGCAAAGGCGAAACGCTGAAGGACACCGGGCTGGTGCTTCAGGCCATGCACGCCGATTTCGTCATCCTCCGCCACTCGGCGGCAGGCGCGCCCGGCTTCCTCGCGGAACGGTTGAAGGCCCACTTGGTCAACGCCGGCGACGGCGCGCATGAGCATCCCACTCAGGCGCTGCTCGACGTCTTCACCATCCAGGAACGGCTTGGCGAGAAGCGGGACTGGAAGGATCTGCACGTGGTGATCTGCGGGGATATCCTCTTCAGCCGGGTGGCCCGATCGAACGTCTGGGCGCTTACCAAACTTGGCGCGCGCGTGACCCTCGTCGGCCCGACAACGCTGGTGCCGGAGCTTTTCTCGGAACTCGGCGTGACCGTCGCGCATGACTTCGATTCCGTGTTGCTCGACGCCGATGTCATCATGCTCCTCCGCATCCAACACGAGCGGCAGCGGCGCAGCTTCTTTCCCTCCGTCGGTGAATACGTCTCGCTCTTCGGCTTGAACCTGGACCGGTTCAAACGCTGCAAACCCGGCGTGCTCATCATGCATCCCGGCCCGATCAATCGCGGTGTGGAAATCGCCAGCGAACTCGCCGACTGCCCGAACTCCACCGTGCTCGACCAGGTACAGAATGGCTTGGCCGTGCGCATGGCGGTGCTGCATTTATTGGGCGGCAGGGAAAACCCCGCCTCGCCCTGACGACCTGCGGTCGGCAGTAGTGGCGGCGGTCTACGCCCGCCGTCGAGTCCGAGGTAGCCGCCGCACGCCGAGCGGTGGAGGAGAGAAGAGAAGCTCCCACGTTCCATTCACCCCTCGAATAGAAACCACCGCACGGCGTGCGGCGGCTACCATTCGAGGCCCAAACGAGATTAAAAAGGCAGCGGAAAGCGCGCCGTGATCTCGCGAACCCGCTCGCGGATGGCGGTGATCCGCGCGGCGTCCGTGCGGTTATCGATGGCTTCCTTGATCAGGTTGGCGATGTCGAACATCTCATCTTCCTTCATGCCGCGCGTCGTGACGGCGGGGGTGCCAAGACGAATGCCGCCCGCCTTGAAGGGGCTCTGCGTGTCGAAGGGAATTGCGTTCTTGTTCACCGTGATGCCCGCTTGGTCAAGGATCTCCGACACTTCCTTGCCGGTGATATTCTTCGGCTGGAGATCGATCAGCATGAGATGATTCTCAGTCGTGCCGGAGACGATGCGGAAGCCATTCTTCTTCATGCCTTCGCAAAGTGCCTTGGCGTTGCGCACGACCTGCTGCTGATAGGCCTTGAAGCCGGGCTGGAGCGCCTCGCCGAGCGCGACCGCCTTGGCCGCGATGACATGCATCAGCGGGCCGCCTTGAATCCCGGGGAACACCTGCGAATCGATCTCCTTCGCGAACTTTTCCTTACAGAGGATCAATCCACCGCGGGGACCGCGCAGGGTCTTGTGCGTCGTCGTGGTCACGAAATCGGCAAAGGGGACGGGGGACGGATGCATGGCCGCCGCGACGAGGCCCGCGATGTGGGCCATATCGATGAAGAGAAGCGCGCCACAGGCGTCCGCGATCTGGCGGAGGCGGGGAAAATCAATGATTCGCGAGTAGGCCGAAGCGCCCGCCGTGATCATCTTGGGGCGATGCTCCAGCGCCTGTGCTTCCAGCGCATCATAATCGATCGTCTCGTTCTCCCGGCTCACGCCGTAGTGAACGACATGGTAGAAACGGCCGGAGAAATTCATCTTGTGGCCGTGCGTCAGGTGGCCGCCATGAGAGAGGTCCATGGTCAGGATCGTATCGCCGGGCTGGAGCATGGCGAAATAGACCGCCGCGTTGGCCTGCGAACCGGAGTGCGGTTGCACGTTGGCGTGATCGGCGCCGAAGAGCTGCTTCGCCCGCGAGATGGCAAGTTCTTCCACCACATCGACATTTTCACAGCCGCCGTACCAACGCTTGTGGGGGTAACCCTCCGCGTATTTGTTGGTCAAGCAGGAGCCCTGCGCTTCCATCACGGCGCGGCTGGTGAAATTTTCCGAGGCGATCAATTCGATATTGTCACGCTGGCGGGCATATTCGTGCTCCACCGCGGCAAAGATATCGGGATCAGCCTGGGCCAGACTGGGCTTGGACTGCGGTGCGTCCGTTTTTGGAAGGTGGGTCACGATCGGTTTGGGGTCCATGGGAGGTTGCATTCGGTTATCACTATTCTTACCAACAAAGGCGGTGTTCATCCAGACTTCCAGGATTTCCTTGAGACGTTTCCCACGGATCTCCAGCGAAGCGAGGCACAATAAATTGGCATCATGTTGCTCCCGGCTCAAGCGCGCCATTTCCACGTTGTGCACCAACGCGGCGCGCACGCCGGGGATTTTGTTTGCGGCCATGCTCAGGCCGAGGCCCGTGCGGTCAATGACGACACCTCCATCGGCCTGTCCCTGCGCCACGGCCACGGCCACGCGCGTGGCGATCTCCTCCGTGCTGCAGCCGCCCAGATCCTCGAAGGGAAATCCATTTTGGGCCAGCCAGGAACGGACCTGCTCTTTCAGTTCAGTGCCGGCGACGTCCGCCGCGATGGCGATCTTCTTCCGCGCGGTCACCCGCGTTTCATCGTGAGTCGAGCGCAGGACCAGATCGAGGAGACGCGGCAGCGCCGCCCGAATCTGGTCGCGACATTCGCGGTAGGTCTCGCGCGATTGTCCGATGGGATCGGAAACTTCCCGCTCCATCACGGGCAATTCCGTTTCGAATTCGCGCAGGAGAAAAGTCTTCTCCGCCGCCGAGGGAAAGAGCAGCAGCATCGAATCGAGATGCCCATAGGTCATGACGAAAATGAAGTCGGCCTTGCGCACGAGTTCCGCCATCAGCGGCTTGCTGCGGATATGGCGGATATCGATATTCAAATCGCCCATCGCCTCAATCGCGTAGGAACTCGGCACCTGGCCGCCGACCGCGCCGATGCCCGCAGAGCTGACCTCGATGTCCCGGCGCCCGCGGATCAGGTCCGCGAAAAGGCCCTGTGCCATCGGGCTGCGACAGATATTGCCGGTACAGACGAAAAGGACGTTTCTCATGCAGTAAATTAGAGGGCGACAAGATAGACCCTATCCCACAAGCCCTTGCGAGCTTTTTCTATCGGGGCGCTGTGGTTTCATCGGGAAGGGTGGGGACGCCGCTGGGTAGGCCCGTGGGCCTTTCCGAGAGCCGAATCGCCTTGAGACTATCCAAGGCATTGACCAAAACGACGTCCTGGGGCACTCCAGCCGCCGGGGCCGGAAGCGTCTTTTTGTCGTTCGGCACGAGGTAGGCGTCGATCTCGGGATCCTCGCCCTTGACCAAGGCCGCCTCGCTGAGCCGATGACGCTGGGAGGCTTCGCGAATGACATCGGGAAGCTGATTTTGATCGATCAGGGCCAGCACCGCCTTCTCCCGTTTCGGGTCGATGGGCAACCCGATATCAGGAACGATGGGATGATCCCAAAGCGAGCTTCCATCACTGGTGATAAACTGGCCGGCAAGATAGTGGAGGTCTTCCCCCGAGGAAAGCTTCTGCTCCGCGAACAGCCCGCCCTTTCCAGAGGATTTCTCGCCCATGACGATGGCGTCTCCCACTTGAAGGCAACTCGCCAGGGCCTCGGCCGCGCCAGCCGTCTGGCTATCGACCAGAACGACGATGGGCTCAGCCGCCAGGGCCGCATCGGTCGCGGGTATCGAGGGATCGGTCTTGAAAACATGGGCGCTCTGCCGCACATCCTTCACCACAAAAGGAGGAGAACCCGCCCGGGCAAAAAGTTGGGCCATCTGGGCTGCGCCGTCGAAATCGTCCGGTGTGGCGTTGCTGCGGAGATCGAGGACGATGCCTTGGGCGCCCTGCGCCGTCCATTTTTCGATCTGGGCTGCGAAATCGGTCCAACCAGCCGGGGGCTGAAATGTTTCGAGGCGACAATAGATGATATCGCCGGGAAGATAGGCGCTCAGAATTGGTGCGGGCGCCATACTCGCAGGCGAAGCGTGTGACAGATAAATCCCACCCTGCGATCTTGCGATCAGATCGGTCAGATGATCTGTCGGCTTAACCTGAAGACTGGGGAAATCGATATAGTTGGCCTGAAGAACGGGCAGCGTCTCGGTAAAGGGATCCGGCGGATTGGAGGGGGTTTCAGGAATGGCATCTGCCTGAAGCCGAATCCCGGCCAGTAGGATAAAAATGCCAAGTGCAGACCACGATAGGAATAATTTCATCAAGCTTTGCTCCCCTCCCCGGATACCGGACCTAAGCGCGAGAATTCCCGCAGGTTTACCGCCGACCGTCCCGACATGACCGCTTGGATTTCGGCCAAAATCGAAAGGGCGATTTGTTCCGGATTTTCCGATCCCAGGTCGAGACCGGCGGGCGCGTGCAGTTTGCTGAGCTGGGCTTCTGTGGGATTGATGCCCGCCTGCCGGAGCTCATCGAGAATCTTATCCGTTCGCTTGCGCGGCCCCAGCATCCCCAGATATGTGGCCGGTGAGCTGAGCAAAAGACCGAGCAGTTCCGCATCGGTCTCGTAATGATGGTTCATCACCACCACCGCCGAACTTTCGTCGAGCGGCACGCGCGCCAGCACCTCGGATGGCCGCGCATGCAGGACCCGGTCCGCTCCGGGAAAACGTTGCGCGTCGGCGAAATCGACCCGGCGATCCACGACGGTCACGTGATGCCCCATCACCTTGGCCAGTTGCACCAGGGGCGGAACGTCGTGTCCTCCGCCAAAAAGAACGAGCGGCTGGGGCGGCGCTATTCGCTCAAGGAGAATATCCACTGTGCCACCGGGAAGATCATACGATGGCGTCATCGATTTTTTTGTGGCCAGCACGCGGGCCAGGTCCGCTCCAAGATCGGGGAGATGGTTCTCGTCCAGACCCCATGCCTTCCTTTCCTGATTTGCGAGCAGAACGAGGGAATGCCCCACCCATGGGGCGGCAATCCCCTCACCCTGATAAACGGTGGCGACGGCGACTGGCCGGCGTTCCGTTAAAATAACTTCGGCCACCTCCGCCAGCGGCCAGGGCCGGCCGGGCCAAACAGGTTCGACCAGAATTTCAATCCGCCCTTCACAACCGAGACTGGTGCCAAACGCGAGATCGTCCTGGTCGGTCGTATCGTAAACCGCGACCTGCGCCTCGCCGGAAAGAAGAACCGCCAGTCCCTTGCTGATCACGTCCCTTTCCAGGCATCCCCCGCTCACAGAACCAGCCAGCCGTCCTAACGCCCCGACCAACATGCGGGCGCCGGGCTTGCGATAACTGGAGCCCTGTACCTTGACGACAGTGGCCAGTGCGTAGGGCAGATCCGGTCGCGCGGAATGGACGTTAAGAATCTCGAGCAACTCTTTCATGACTTAAGTTCGACCCACCATAGCTTTAAAATAGATGCCAAAAGCAAATTGGCTAGTCCCCTTGTTTTCGTCGTCATGCAGGGCCCGCCGGGAACGTTGCAGATCGCAGGATGAAAGGAATGAAGGTTTACCCGGTTAAGCTTCCGAATTTTAAATTTATCCCTCTTGCGTTAAGGTGGTTTGGGCTCGCCCATCTCTTTTGGCATTGGCCTTGCAGAACTCCCCGGAAAGGAAAATACCATGCCCAAAATAACTACCCTGGAAGACGCCTACATCGAACAACTCCGCGATATCTACAACGCCGAAACTCAATTAATCAAGGCTTTGCCCAAAATGGCCAAGGCCGCTCATAACGAGGAATTGAAAGCCGGTTTTGAAGAGCATCTGGAGCAAACCAAAGTTCACGCCACCCGCCTCGAGGAAATCTTCGAAGCGCTGGACGAAAAGCCCACCGGCAAGAAGTGCAAAGCCATGGCCGGCCTCGTCGAGGAAGGCGCGGAGACCAT
>JAMFSY010000139.1 GCA_026225555.1 Methylacidiphilales bacterium | reverse complement strand
GCATCGCGGTCTGCGGATGTGGCTTTCGAGCCCGTGAGAAAGGCCGCGACGATCACGGTGTGGCCGTCGGGCCAGGTCAGGATGCCAATATCGTTGTACGCGGCGGTGACGCCCTGCACGGTGTCGGAAGTTCCGGTTTTGTCCGCGAGACGAACGTCGGCAGGCAGGCCGTCTCGGAGACGATGCGGCACCTTTTGCGCCTCCATCAAACCAAGGAGGTACTGGGTCGAAGCGGGCGAAACGAGTTCCCGATGCGAAAGCTTGCGGAGAAAAATCACCGCGGAGTCCGGCGTGCTCCGGTTGCGCGGATCGGCCAGGAAGGCCTGAAGACCGCCCTGCAAACGCCGCTCTTTTTCTGCCGGAGTTTCGTGGGAGGGATGCTGAACGACAGACCCCAGATTCGCAAAGATCCGCGCGACCCCATGCTCGTCGAGATCCACCCGCATGTCATCGATGCCGTGGGTTCGCAAAAAGGCGGTCACCACCTGCGGACCTCCGACGAGCCGGACCAGGGCGTCGGCGGCGCTGTTATCGCTGTGACTGACGGCGGCGCCCAGCAACTGACGCACCGTGAAGGTCTCCCGGTCGCCATGGAAGTTATCCCGGATCATGCCATAGCCCAGATCGGCCCGGGTCAGGGTCACCGGTTGCTCGAAGGAAAGTTGGCCCCGGTCGATTTGCTCCAACACGGTCGCCGCAAGCGGGGCCTTGAAGACGCTCATCAGGGGGTAGGCCCGCCCGGCATGGACCCGCCACTCCGTGCCGCTCGGCAGATCGAGCACGGTAGTGCCCAGCACGCCGGGCTGTGCGCGTTGGGCCAGGGCCTCCAGCTTGGCTTGCAGTCCGGCACGCGCCGGATCGCTCCCCGTTTCGGAGGCGGTTAATGACGACGGCGTAAACGCGAGTCCGGCCATGGCCAGCATCGCCCAACGCACGCGCGAGACCTTGCCCACGGAGATGGCCGTCCTGGCTATTTCTTCTTCGCTCCGGCCCATTCGCGATAAACCGCCACCGATTTCTCGATGACCGGAATCGCTTCGATGGCGGGCAGGATGTCGTCCACCACCACGCGCTTGTTCTCGAGCGTCTTGTAGTCCTCGAAGAACCGCTTGATCACCGCCACGCGATGCTTGGGCAGTTCGTGGACGTCGTGATAGTGATTGTATTCCGGATCGTGCACGCCGACGGCGATGACTTTATAATCGAGCTCATCCTGGTCCATCATGGTCATCAGGCCGATGGGCCGCGCGGTGACGAGCGTCAGCGGATAGACCGGCTCGGCGGCGAGGATCAGGACGTCGAGCGGATCGCCGTCATCGGCCAGGGTCTGCGGAATGAAGCCGTAGTTGGCAGGATAAAAGACGGCCGAATGGAGCACGCGATCGAGCTTGAGCAGGCCCGATTTCTTATCGAGTTCGTACTTGTTCGAGCTGCCGAGCGGAATTTCCACCACGGCGGTGAAGGAGGAGGGGCTGCCGGGATCGATATCGTGCCACGAGTGGAAGGAAGGATGCCGGGTAAAGGTTTCAAGCGGTTTCATGAGTCATCGGCAAGGTGTCAGGCCGAAGCTGGGAGTACAAGCACCGTTTCTATGCGTTCTTTTAGGGATGGGGATGTGAAGAGAGGTGCCTCCTCTCGGAAAAAAATACTTCTCCACTGATGCCTGTTAAATGGATGCGAAAGATGCTTAAGTCCTCTCGGAATCAATCCATGCCAACCGGTCTTGACGATTTTCAGCAACGCCTCGGGCATTCGTTTGCCGATCAGAATCTCCTGCGACAGGCGTTGACTCACGCCTCTTTCGGCCATGAAAAAAGGCAGCGCACGCCCGACAATCAGCGCCTCGAATTCCTCGGCGACGCCGTGCTGCAACTCGCGGTGACGGAGGAGCTTTATCGCCGTTTTCCCGAATTGCCCGAAGGCCGTCTCACCGTGCTGCGAGCGCAATTGGTGAACCGGCATCATCTTCAGGCCGTCGCGCAGACGATCGGTTTGGGCGAGCATTTGATTCTCGGCCGGGGCGAGGAAAACAGCCAGGGCCGCCAGCGCGGATCGATCCTCGCCGACGCGGTCGAGGCGGTGCTGGGCGCGCTCTACGCCGAGGCGGGCTGGGTCGTGGCGCGCACGATCATCCTGCGCCTGCTCGAGCCGTCGCTCGCCGCGATGACGGTGGAGAGCGATGCGGTGAAGGCCAATCCCAAGGGCAGTCTCCAGGAAAAACTCCAGGCCGAGGGCGAGCTTCCGCCCGCTTACCGTTGCCTCTCCGAGACCGGCCCGGCGCATGCGCGGATTTATGAGGTCGTGGTCGAATGGCAGGGCCGCGAACTCGGGCGTGGGCAGGGCAACAGCAAGAAGGAAGCGGAGACCCGGGCGGCCGAAGCGGCGCTAAACGCCGTGGTGGAGAAGCCGTAACCGGTCGCATGAAACGGGCGCTCAACCGGTGGCCTCTCTGGATTTGGGTGGTCTGCGCCCTTCTCGCGGTGTTCATTTTTTGGGGAGCGGCCACGTTGGAATACGTGGACCATCTCTTCACCGCCTCTTCGGTGCACGTGCAGGGACGGGCCATCCACAAATACATGACCCAATCCCAGGGGCGACATGGGACCACTTACCTTCCGCATCTCACCTATAGTTACCAAGCCGGGGATTTGAAATTCAGGACCCAGACGGTAATCCTGTCCCAGACCTGGCATGAAGTGACGACGGGCGGAGAGGTTCCCGTGAAATATCTGATCCGCAATCCGGCCCGAAGCCGGATCGATTTGCCCGCGGAAAATCGCCTGGCATCCCTTCATGCCGACGCGTCCTTCGGATTGGGGCTTCTCGTGCTGATCGGGGCCGGAGCGGGCCTCGTGTTTACCTTGCGCAGAAACCGGCTGGTCGCGGCGCTCATCCAACGCGGCATTCGCTGCGAGGGCCGGGTGATCTCCCATGAAACGGAACCCTCCGGCAAGGTGATGCTGCCTTATCTCATCTTTTCTTTCGCCGATAACCGGGGTCGCACCATCGAAGGGCGCACCTGGGACCTGAAATCCAATCACGATGTACAATGGCCGAACGGAAGCGTTCTCCCGGTCTACTACGATCCGGCGAATCCGGAAGTATTCACCGTCGATCTCGGCGCCGCCGATTGATCAATCGGCCAAGGCTTGCAAGTGCGCGTGGGCGTCCCAGAGTCCGAGCAACAAGCCCGCGATCAGGCCGAGATACATCAGCGCCATGGTCAGCCGATTGGAAATATGCGTGGCGTAGTACCGCTGCATTTCCGGCGAGTGGCGAAGGAGGAAAGTCTGTTTCACGCGCTGGAAGGCAAAGAAAAAAACAAGCGCGATCACAATGAGGCTCACGATCGACGCCTGGAAAAATAAAAGGCTGGCAGCCAGGAGGCCGAGCCCCAAAAGCCAGAACCAGGGCGATACCGCCGCGCAAATCCGGCCGCCATCGAGCGGTGGAATCGGGATGAGATTGAAAAGATTCAGCGCAAACCCGGCTCGGGCCAGCGCCAGCAGCAGCAAATTGTCCCATTGCAGTCCCGCCCACCAGACCAGCAAAGATCCCGCGCCGCCGGCGAGCGGGCCGCCGTAGGCCATCAACGCTTCCGTCCAGGCATCCCGCGGATTTTGCTTCATCGCGATGGCCGCGCCGAAAAACGGAATGAAAAGCGGCGCGCTGACCGGAATGCCCAGCCATTTCGCCGCGATCACATGGCCCATCTCATGCACGAAAATCAGGAGCACAAAACCAATGGCGAACGGCCAGCCCCACGCAAAGGAATAGGCCCAGATCGACACCAGCATCGAGGCCACCGTCTTGAACTTGAGCAGGAACAGAAATGCGGCGGCGAGCCACGCTTGGGGACCTCCCTTTGCCCGCTTCGGCGGCGGTGGCGGCGGGCGTTGTTGCCCAGGCGGCAGGACTTCAAAGGAGGGCTCCATGCCGACAAGTATGGGAATGAAGTCGCGGCTTGGCGAGATTGTCTTGAAGAGCCGGCGACACTCCAATCTACCCGGAAATCATCGCCAGAATCTTCTCGCGATAATCGCTCCACAGCAATCGCAACGCGCTCGCGAAACTTTCCGGCGAACGTTCGATCCAGGCCGTGAGCTCTGCGGGCGCGATCCAACGGCCCTCGCTGATCTCCTCCGGGTGCAGCGTGAAGGGGCCTTCGATGGGACCGAGCACGAAAATCTCGATGAACTCGTGGCCGGTTTCGGGACATGCCTCGAGCTTCACCACGTGCCGCAACGGCAGGCTCGCGTCATGCCAGCCGATTTCCTCGCCCAATTCGCGGCGCGCGGCGCTCAGGTAATCCTCGCCCGCGTCGAGATGCCCGCTGCATGACGAATCCCAGCAACCGGGAAAGGTGTCCTTGGCCACGCTGCGGCATTGCAGGAAAAGCTGGCCCTTCGCGTTGTGGACGAGGACATGCGTGGCGCGATGGAGGAGATTCCGGGCATGCACCTCGCGTCGTGGCGCCTGGCCGATGACCCGATCCTCACGATCGACCACGTCAAAAGGTTCATCCGCATTGGCGGGCCGAAAGGAAAGAGTCATGGAAAAAGCCTTGGGATCATTCGGCATGGCGACCCGGCGAGCCGAGTTCCATGACCTCCATGCGGACCGGAACGATGCCCGATTTTTTCATCTCGAGAACGTCTGCCGCCGCGGACGAGACATCGAGGATACGTCCTCCCGTCCACGGCCCGCGATCATTGATGCGCACCTCCACGCTTCGCCCGTTCTGAAGATTTGTCACGCGCACGACTGAGCCGAAGGGCAGTCGCCGATGCGCCGCCGTGAGCTCGTTCTCGTTGAAGCGCTCGCCACTCGCCGTGACGTGACCCTGCGATCTCCCATACCACGACGCCTTGCCCGATTCGGTTTCGCCGCCATGGTAACGCTTCGGGCCCGCCGCGGTAGCGGGAGCAACACCCGCCACGAAGGCCAGCAGGGAGAGAGCCAGGCAAAGAAAAGAAGACGGCGGGGGCATATTAATAATTAACGCCCCCGACCGTCTCAGGGCAAGGGGATCGTTCCGTTGCCCGCCGCCACTTCCCTAAGAGCTTGCTGAAAAAGACTCACTCTCAAAATTCTCGGTCATCCTGAGCTTGTCGAAGGATCAGTTCTGCCCCGGTAAAAGCAAAAAGGCAGCCGACCTGATCCTGACGCATGTGTGTGCGACAAGCTCTGGATGACTGCCTTTTCCCGCAACCTCCTTAGCGCGAGTAGATCACCGGATTCATCGGTCCATCGATGACCTCGCCGATCCGGGCGCCGGTGCACCAGTTGTCCCAATCCAACTGCTGACTTTTGTTCTTCGGCTCCACCAGTTTCATGTCTTTATCCATGTAAATGATCGTCATGACCTCACGCGGGTAGGAGAGCTGGTTCGGGCCCGCCCGGTGAAAGGTGTAGCCGAGATGGAAGCTGACTTCTCCGAGATCGAACGGCGTTTCGTCGATGGGCAGGTTCGAGAGTTTGAGCTGCTGCTGGATCTTCTTTTCACTCTCGTCGCTGATTTCCAGGTCGCGCCCGATCTTGATGCGCTGGCTGCCGACCGAGAAGGAGAGCGGGCCGTTTTCCAGCGGGATGGCGTGCAGCGGAATCCACGCGGTGACCGTCTTTTCGCTGGAGAGCGGCCAGTAGTACTGATCGACGTGCCAGGGGGTGTAGCCGCCGCCCGCTTCCTTATAAAGGGCCTGGTCATGGTACATTCGCACGCCGCGCGTCCGGAGAAGATCGGTGGCGATGCGCGCCAAACGCTGGCCAAAAACAAATTCGCGGACCAGGTCGCTTTTCTGCCAGAGATTCATGATCTGGAGGAAGGCCTTGCCATAAGTCGTGCGCTGATCCAGTGGCTTGTCCTCCCGGTTGAGAAGCAGAACCATGCGGGTGATTTCCTTCCCGTAGTGGCTCAGCGCTTCCGCGCTTAGTACGTCCTTAAGCTTGATGTAGCCGTCCTGCTCAAATTGGGCGATCTGGGCGGGAGAGATTTTGTATTCGGAATCGATATCGGGTGCGGAAGCAATGGTGGTCATGAGAGAAAACCTAGGAAAAGCGACCAGTCCCATCCACCTCCGGCGCGACAAAAACCGATACAAATTTAACCTCTCGATTGATTTATCCGGCTTATGCCGTTAAATAGAGGCGTGAAAGCGATCCTGGAAAAGATAAGCCCCGGCAACGAGCGCTCTTTTGCCTTCCTGGATTTCTCGCAGCGGCGTTTTCAATGTCCCTTTCACTACCATCCCGAACTGGAACTCACGCTGATCGTGAGTAGCGCGGGGCATCGTTATGTCGGAGATCACATCGGGCGGTTTGCTCCCGGTGATCTGGTCCTGATGGGGCCCGACCTGCCGCATATGTATATCAACCCGCCGAAATTTTCCGGCCGAGCCCATTCCCGCGTCCTCCAATTCCGCTCCGATTGCCTGGGCGTCGATTTCTTTCAGCGCGGGGAGATGCGGAACATCCGCGCCTTGTTCGAGAAATCGCGTGTGGGTCTCGTCTTTTCCGGCTGGAGCCGCGACCGTGTTGCGCAACTCATGGAAACATTCGGCGCGAATGAGGGGCCGAGGCGCGTGGTCGTTTTCCTCGAGATTTTGCAGACCCTGGCCGAGGCGAAGGATTTTCGCACGCTGGCCAGCGCGAATTACTCGCCCTCCCTCGCACTCTACCAGGGCGAGCGGATCAATCGCGTGTGCGAGTTGATCTCCAGGAAATTCCGGGAAGAGGTTACCCAAAGCGAGGCCGCGCGCCTGGCCCGGATGAGCGTCCCTTCCTTCAGCCGCTTTTTCCGGCGCGCGACCAACAAGACCTTCCGGGGCTTTCTCAACGAGGTGCGCATCGGTCACGCTTCCCAATCACTCCTGGAAACAGATCGCACCGTGTCTGAGGTTTGTTATGACTCGGGGTTCGCGAACCTCTCGAATTTCAACCG
>JAMFSY010000138.1 GCA_026225555.1 Methylacidiphilales bacterium | reverse complement strand
GTGCCGTAAACCGTGAGATTGTCGATGATGGTGTAAGGGACCGCAACGCTCGTTTGCCCGGCGGGGACGACGATGGTGGCCGGCACGGTTAAAGCCCCGGGGTTGGAGGAGGTGAGCTGCACGGTGATGTTACCGGAGGAGATCGCGCTGACGGTGAGCGTCCCCTGCCCGTCGGGGTCTCCCTCGTTGACCACACTCGGCAGCGTGAGGGTCAGCGCCAGGCTTGCCACAACCGTGATAGTGAAGTTCTGGTTCACGCTGCTGACGGCATTGCCAGCCGTGACCACGCCGGTATAGACGCCCACTTGCGTCGGCGTGCCCGAAAGTACGCCGCCCGCCGAAAGGCTCATTCCCGGCGGCAGGCTGCCCGACGTCACGCTGAAAGTGGGCGCGGGATAACCAGTCGCCGAGTAGGCGAAGCTGAAGGAATTATTGAGCGCGATCGGCGCGACCAGCGGCGTGTTCGTGATCACCGGCGGCTGCTGCACCACAATGGCAAAGCCCTGCGTGGAGGCGGGATTGAACCCGTTGCTCGCGGTGACGGAGCCCGTGTAACTGCCCGTCTGCGTCGGTGTGCCGGAAAGCACACCGGCGGAACTCAGAGTGATTCCCGGCGGCAGGCTACCGGAACTCAACGCGAAGGTGGGAGTGGGATAACCCGAGTCGCTATAGGCGAAACTGTACAGTGCGCCGAGGGCGGCGGTGGCCGGGGGAGGGCCGTTCGTGATGGTCGGCGGAACGGGTTGGACCACCGTGATGCTGAAGGCCTGGGTCGCGTCCGTGCCAACGCCGTTCCCTGCATCGACCGTGCCCGTGAAAATACCGGCCTGCGTCGGCGTGCCGGAAAGTACGCCGCCCGCCGAAAGGGTCAGGCCCGGCGGCAAGCTTCCCGACGTCACGCTGAAGGTGGGCACGGGATAACCGATCGCCGTATAAGTGAAGGTGTAGGCGATGCCGGTGATGGCGCTCGCCGGAGGAGGTCCGTCCTTGATCACCGGCGCGGTCGGCACGTTGGCCACCGTGATGGTGAAGGTCAGGTTGGCCGAGGGATTGACGCCGTTGGCGGCCGTGACCGTCCCGGTGTAGGAGCCAGCCTAGGTCGCGGTACCGGAGAGCACTCCCACCGTCGTGAGCGTGAGGCCCGGGGGAAGGCTTCCTGAGGTCAGCGTAAACGCCGGGGCCGGTGAGCCGCTGGCGGTAAAGAGAAAGCGATAGGCGCCATTGACCAGGATTGAACCCGGCGGCGGGCCGCTGGTGAAGACCGGCGCTGTGGGCGGAAGCGGGATGTACCCCGTCAGCGTCTGGGCCAGGATGAGCATGTTGGGCACGCCGATGCCGGACGCAAGATCGTAGCCGGGCGTGGCCGGATATTTTCCACCGCTATTGGGCGTCGCATTCGAACCGGTGGTGATGTCCCGGAAATTGGCGGTGCCCAATTGCGGATAGATGTAGGGGCCCAGTAATCCCATCGGTGGCTTGCCGGCATTGGCGCGGCTCTGGTTGATCAAGGCGCAAAACGCCGCCCAGGTGGGGCTGCTCCAACTCGTGCCCCCGTAAATCAGCTGCGCTCCGCCCCTGATGACAACCGCCCCAGTGTCGGGATCGGCCACGCTGGCCACGTCCGGAACCAAACGCGTCGTGCCCGCCGGGACGCCGGTGCCGACCTGCCAGTAGGGGCGGCTGAAGTAATTGCTGATCCCGCCGCCGCTGGCGCCAGTGCCGTTGTTCCAGATCGTTTCGCTGCTCTCGTTGCCGGAGGAATCGAGCAGGAGTGAGGTGCCGCCGACGCTGGTCACGTTGGGATCGCTCGCGGGAGAGGAGGCTTGGAGAGGCCCACTTTCATCTCCGGCGCCGAACGGTCCCTGGGTCGAACCGCTGTCGCCGGAGGAGGCAAAGACGGTCACACCCGCGCTGGCCAATTCCGCGAAGTATTGGTCGTCCGTTTGGACCTGGCTATTGCTGGTATAGGTTTCCCCGATGCCATAACTCATCGACATCTGGTGAATGCCGTATTCCAGGTGAACCGTCACATCGGCATAAACCTGCTGGTAGGTTTGATCGAGAGCAGTGAACGCGAGCGACTGGGCGGCATAAACCCTCACCTTGGCTCCGGGTGCGATGGAGCTGCTCCATTCCGTGTCGAGCGTTTCTTCCCCCCCCGGCGGCGGGAGGGTGCCCGGAATCACCTGGATGAAGCTGATATTATTCAGCGACTGGCTGACTCCGTAGGTCGACCAAAACTGGGTTAGATCGCTTGTGGTGGGAAACGTGTCGATCACGATGGCGATCGCCTGGCCCGTCCCGGTGATGTTGGAGGTGTACAAGCCGCTCGCGTTATAGGCTTGGGCGATCTGGCGCGGAAGATAGGGCTCGCTGGTTCCGGTCAGGGAAGCAGGCTTGAGCACCGAGTGCTTGTGCATCTGGAGATGCGGTTGCAGGCCGTTGATGCCGACCAGGAGTGAGGCCAGGTCCGCGGGCACCTGGGGAGCGGTCACGGCGGAGGTGTATTCCTTGCCTTCCAGCGCGACCCGCGCGAAATTCACGCCCAGCACTTCTTGAATCCGGCCTACCTTGCCGCGGGCGAAAATCGCCAGGTGATTTTTATCCTGGCGGGTGATCTCGAATCCGTGGCTCGCCAACCAATCACCCACCTTCGCGTAGTCCGCATAGGGGGGATTATATTTGGCAGCCATCTCATCGGGCGAAACGAGCTCGTGATGGGCCACGCGGCCCTGCAAGTCGGAAAAATTCCGCATCTTGAGGACCACTTCAAACTCCATCGTCGCCCCGATTTCCTGCGACCTTAAGGCCCGGGACAATCTTAGCGCCTTATGCGGATTGAGCGGTCCCACGACGGGCGCGGCCTCGACCTCCTTGAGACTGTCATTCAGCGCCACCTGCGCGGAGGTGGTTCCGGCACTCAGCAGAAGCATTCCTGCGAGCAGCGGGGCGGCGAACTGAAGCCGAGTCCGTAAATTTCGGAGACACGCTGACCATGAAGAGTCGCCGCCACTTCTTAAAAGAAGACTCATACGGTTAGTGGCGGCGTAAGTTATTTCTCAAGCTAGAACAATTGTGCGTGCGAAAGTATCCGGCCCAAAAGTCAATGTCGAGCCTGGCAGAGCCTAGAGGCTATTTTCTTTGATTTCCGTCCGCTCATCCAGCCGAGCGAGTCAAAAATCGGGAGCAAGCTCTGCGTAGCGGGATTTACGGTGCCGGAGGGGTGTCCGACAAGATCCGGCCCATGTTCCGCGCAAATTGGCTCAGCAACAGCCGCTCGCCAGGCAACTGCACTTTGGGCAGATCCCGATTGAGCAGATCCGTGATCGGCGCGCCGCCATCCTCGGACGCTGGCGGTTCCTCCGGAGGAAGAATTCCGCGCTGCCGAGCTAGCTTCTTAAGGGCTTCAGCCTGTTCACTCACTCCCTAAGTCTCAGCGAGTTACAAAAATCCCCAAACCTTATTCGTAGAAGTAGCAAAGCAAGTCGTTCGTTTTGCCGAGAAATTCCAATCCAAGCGTTATATATTACTATGCGAATCGAGATCCCAATTAGGTAGTGTCCTAATTTGAAAGGAGATTATGGAAGGACTCAACCCACTTACTCGCTTGGAGGAGAAATCCCTCTTTGTTGAATGCGTACTTTCTTGGACAAATCTACTTCCCCCAGATATTCGTAATGCCAGAAAAACGTATCTGGTGAGCGGCGCAAAAGCTCTGGCGATAACTCCAGCCATGCTACGAGCCGTAGCTGATCTTCTGGAAACTTCGATTCCTCCAAAACCAATCGGGCTGAGTCCGACGTTACCACGACAGTCCCCGTCGCCTTTACTCCATTTATTACAAACAAAACTTGATAGCGGCCAAACTCGGGCTTTTGGGGCATCGGCCCCTTATGCAGAGACAAATGACTCCGCGCAATCCCAGCCTTCGTCTGACGGTTAGGGAGTAATGCCTTTGCTCCTCAGATAGGCATCGGGATCGAAGTGCTTTACAAGCAGTTGGGCTGGATCGGTGACAACAATTTGAGCCATCCCACTTACTCTATAATTTTCTGGCCGTGATTCCCTGAAAGAATTGTAATTGGTAGCGTGGAGGAGCTACTTGATAAACTGATGCTGGCCGGGTGGATCAGCCGGTATGGAAAGCGCGATCGCGCTTCGTTCGCCGATGGTTTCGTTATCAATTGGACGAAATTGGGCCGCGAGAAGATAGGGGAGATATTGCAGAATCCGAATTTAATGAAGGAGATTGAGACTTCTTCGAACGTTCTCTCAGCGAAGGAAATAACGCTTCTGCAAGCTCTCGCATGGCAAGAGCGAATGAAATATCCTCCGTCTGGTAGTCGGTTTTGAGTTCGGGGTAGGAGGGAAGTTGACTTGCCCAATCTTCAAAATTCTTGGGAAGAATGGTTCTGTGAAACATCACTTTGCTGAACTCCCAGCAATTGGGAGCGCTGTGGATCCAGCAGGCAAAGAACATGGCGATCCGGAAAAAGAGGCGCGTGCCTTTGGGAGCTATTCCTTTGACTGAGATGATCTTTTCCACAGTGGGGAACTTAGCTCACTCAGGAATCTTTTACCAGAGAGATTCCGTTATGGCAGTCCACACTGCTTCTCTGCTCGGAAGCCCCAGCCGCATGGCGTCAAAGACATCTCCAGCCACAAGGGGAGCCTCTTCAGCCAGCTTTGATCGTTTCGAGTTTCTAAGCATTGCGCTAATACGATCTGCTTGAGCGGCCTGGAGTCTTTCCACAAATCGACGATAGGTGGCTCTTATAAACATTCTCAATAGACGATCTTCTATGGGAATGACTTTGCGCGCAGCTTCAAGAAGGTTTTCCTGAGTAGGGTTTGGAGAGAGTGCCCAGTCTCGAATAAGTCGATCGAGATCAAGAATCTTTGCTTCATAAATTCCTCGATTTTTCTCAACTAATTTTTCTACTTCTTCAAATAGCCCTTTTTTGCGCAGGACGTGAATGGCATCTCCAGCGGCGGCAGCTCTGCCATTTAAGATCAAGCTTATGATCGGATCCACCGTATCTTTGAGATCCAAAATCCTAACCTTTTTGGCGCGAAGAAGGTTCGACCAAGAAAGCCCTCCCATAAGGCAGATGGCGATGGCTACAAAAAAGACGATCACGTTGATCCCGGCCATTTTCATCAGCGTTGCCGCCACATCGGTCTCTGTCTCGGGCGAGACCGTATCTGGATAGGAATGGGTTCGATAATAGGTGGTTAATTTTATTTCTGGGAAGGCAATAGCCTCGTAATTAGCGGCCGCGCCAGAAAGTAGATCCAAACAGAGCAGAATTAAGGCTATTGTACGTCTCATTTTTTTCCTCCAAACAAAGCAGAAATAGGTAGCAGAAGATGATCAGGTCACAAGCGAAAACCCGCGCGACCACTCGGGTTTAGTAATTGGACTACGCCGATACTGTTGCCATGACGGCGCGCGAGTTCGGGCAAAGAGTTTACAATCTGCGTATGACCAAAAGCTGGACCCAAGAGGTCTGCGCAGGACTTGCGGGGCTCAGCGTTCGAACCCTGCAGAAGATCGAAGCCCACGAGATGACGCACCCTCCCGTTGAAACGGTGCGTAAACTTCGCATCGCCTTTCGTTGCTCGTGGGAAGATCTCTTGGGCTGAACACGGTTGTTCGTACACACTACTACTACGAATTGGTCCTGTGGATTTTGTAAGTCACACTCACTTATTTACTTGAATAGCTTAAAGCTGAGGTCTCAAGTAGAGAGTGAAGGGGGTGATATTACTTGAGTAAGACAAAGCCCAAAACGACACTTCGCGGGCGCGATGCAAGGACAGGTTTATGGATACCAATAGCAGAAGCTCGACGTCGTAAATCGACAGCCGTAGTTGAACACATTCCTCTTCCGGGAAAATCCCGAAAGTAATTTACGATTTAGAACGAAGGACAGTTGTTTTAAGGATTGCGCGCGATGGAATGGTTAAATCGCCGCATCCCTGAAGAAATCTTATTCCATTTCGCTCTCCCCCAATGTGGGGAACGATAACCTTGCAATCCTTATTTTCCCGGACAAGCCAACCGACGGATTGGCAATAGAGAGGTTCGGCCGCCTGATCAAGCTGATCGGAGCTTTGCCAGCCTCGGCCTGAGTGGGAGCCCGCCATAGATGAGATTACCTTTCCGTCCTTTTGCTCGTTCTGCGCTCTGGGCTGTTGCACGGGCCTGCCGGTCGTAATTGAAAGATCACACGCATGTAGGGCGGCGGGAGGTAGAGGCGGCGG
>JAMFSY010000019.1 GCA_026225555.1 Methylacidiphilales bacterium | reverse complement strand
GAGAGGGCCTTTTTCAGCAAGCTCTTAAATCAACTCCGAGATCGATCCATAATCGGGATCGAAGAGCCGCTTGTAGCTGCGCAACGCATAGGCATCCGTCATGCCGGAGAGATGATCGCAGAGCAACCGTGCCCGCTCCGTCTTTGTCCCGGCGGCACCGACCGCGCGATGCACTTCATTCGGCACGAGCAGGGGCACTTTCCCCTCGGCTTCCAGGTAATTGGTGAAGAGACTTTCGCCCAGTTGCCGCAGCACATGGCCGCCCTTGTATTCGATTTGTTGGAGCGCGCTGGAACCGAAAATCAGGTCGCGCGAAAGCTCCTTGTGCAGCTTGATCCGCACCTTTGCCTCCGGCTTGAGTTCCAACGCGTAGGCATGTCGCCGCGTCTGCGCGGTCATAAAGTTTTCCGCCGGGACCAGTGCCGCCGACTGGATCAGTTCCCCGATGATCACGTTCATCCTGCGCTGGAGCTTGTTCGTCACCATCATTTCGAGCAGGGCGTTCAGATAACCAGCCTGCAAATCATCGAGCTTCGGGGCCAGTTGCGTTCCCCACGCGGTCAGGCGGTCGGGCGTCAGGAATCGCGCCTTCGCGCCATCGACGACATCGAAGCACGAGTAGGCGATGTCGTCCGCCAGGTCCATGATCTGACATTCGATGCTGTGAAAATCGTTCACGTCCCCGCCCTCCAGCACCGCGCCGAGGTCCTGCGTGCCGAAGCAAAACTCCAGCACCTCCGCCTGGTCGTCGTAGATGAAGTGGTTCGTCTCCTCGCCGCGGTCGCTATGCAGCCGCTTGTACTTCAGCACGCCGTCGAGCAGGGCGCGGCTCGGGCTCATGCCGCCGCGACTCCCGCCCCGATCGTAGATCGTGCGCGTGAGGATGCGCAGCGTCTGCGCGTTGCCCTCGAAGCCGCCGTAGGGCGTCATCAACCGATTCAGCACCCGCTCGCCCGCGTGGCCGAAGGGCGGATGCCCGATGTCATGCGCGAGACAAACGGCCTCGAGCAAATCGGGATCGATCCGCACCTCGGGATGCGCCCCGCGCAGCCAGACCGCGATCGATTTCGCGATGTTGGCCACCTCCATCGAGTGGGTCAGGCGTGTCCGGTAAAAGTCGTACTCACCCGCCTGGAAGACCTGCGTCTTCGCCTGCAACCGCCGAAACGTCGGCGTGAACATCAATCGGTCGCGGTCCTGGTGGAAGATGCTTCGATAATCGGGAGAGCGTTTGCGATTGAAGGCGTCGTCCAGGTAATCGCGATCGAACGCGCGGTAAAAGTCATCCGACATGCCTCAAGTCTAGAAACTCCCCCGGCTTTGGAAACTTATTTAACGGGAGGCGAGAGTTCCTACCCTCGGGCAAAAAATCCTCGTGGCTTCAACGCGGCGTCTATTTCCGAGCCGTAGTGATGGTGCAACTGGTCCAACGTCACCAACCCTTCTTGATACTTCTTTTTAAAATGCCGCCGTTGGAGGTAGTGGAACCAGACCAACATGCCAGCCCATGCCAGTATCCCCAAGCTCTCGCGGGAAAAAGGATTCTTCAGGTGCGGCAACTGGGAAATGAAGGCCCCTCCAAACATCACGACGGCTAGCAACCAGACGGAGGAGGTCTTCTTATAGCGTTGGACATTTTGATAGGCCTTCCGGCCTGCCATGAGATCTTCCGGAGAAAGATCCATCGGAGTTTTTGTTCGCATAAGAAACGCCACTAGGGGTATGTTGATCCCTTCTGCGAAACAGTGCAAGATTAGGGCAAAATCCCAAAATAGAGGTTGCCGGTCCGGAAGGATGAGCTTAGTTACCGAAAGAAAAGACAGTTTTGTTATGCTAACGAAGACGAATTGCGAGAAGGCCACGACCAAGCGCTTTAAGAACAAGCTCAAGCCTTACCACCATCATTTCGAACGGTGCAACAAGGCGGTCTGCGTCCACCAGAACCGCCAGGACAAGGTGCGGCTCGGCGATATCGTCACCATCCCCGATAGCGATCTCCACCACGTCATGGACTCCGAGGCGATGCTGGCCATCAGCCACGCCATCGAGGACGTCGCCGGGGAAGTTCGCCACGGCGAACTCATCGCCACTTTCCAGGACTTCAAGAATTTCCTCCCCTACAAAAAGCGTTACATGAGCCTGGCCGAGGATCTCGACGCCGTCCGCGTCTGGGGTTGCGGCGCCATCCCCAAGAATTGCGGCAAGATCGATTTCGTCCAGGCCGAGGAGGAACGCATTCGCCGCTACTGGCTCGTCCTTTTCGACAGCGATGAATCCCGCGCCGTCCTCCTCTGCAAGCAGGTCAACAAGGCGGTGAAGTTCGAGGACAAAAAGTTCATCGGCTTCTACAGCTTTAACCCCTATTTGGTGCAGTCGATCCGCTGGCGTTTCAATCTCCTGAGCAGCGGTCTCAGCCGGGTCATCAGCCACTGGGAGAAGTCGTATCCCTTCCCCGATCTGAAAATGCGCGATCTCGAGCGTTATTTAAAGCAGCCTGATGCGGTTGATGTCTAACGAGTTGCGTTAGACTCTCTTTTTTCTTTCTTTTCTTTTGAACATTCGCCCCCGGGCCGTGTCCTACTCTTTGTAAGTTTCATTCATTCTCCTCCTAGGTTCAGCCGGTAACTCTTGTGAGCTACCGGCTGTTCCATTTTTAGCGCAGGTAGGGACGGCTGTCCCAGCCGTCCGTCGCATCAGGGCCGCGAGGGGGACTCGCGTCTACCTTGAATTACATTGACCGCGTCGCTTCCTTTTCCTTTGATGCTCGCCCTATGCGTCACACCATTACCGTCCTGGTCGAGAACCGTTTCGGCGTTTTGACGCGCATCGCGGGACTTTTCAGCGGGCGCGGCTTCAACATCGAAACGCTCAACGTCGGCCCGACCCATCGTCCCGACACTTCGCGCATGACCATCGTGGTCGTCGGCGATGACCGGGTGCTCGATCAGGTCACGCGCCAGCTCAACAAGCTGGTGGACGTCATCGAGGTGACCGATTTCCACGAGGGCGAGTATGTCGATCGCGAACTCGTGCTGCTCAAAATCAAGGTCGATGCCAAGGCCCGGGCCGAGGTCATGCAGATCTGCGACATCTTCCGCGCGAAGATCGTCGATGTGCAGCCCAAGAACCTCACCATCGAGCTCACCGGCAACGAGTCGAAGATCTCGAAGTTCATCGTCTTGATGGAAAACTTCGGCATCCTCGATCTCACGCGCACCGGCAAGGTCGCCATCGCGCGGCGATAGTTCAAGGTAGGGACGGCTGTCCCAGCCGTCCGTCGCATCAGGGACGCGAGGAGACTCGCGTCCCTACCTTTTTGGGCGAATCTTCTTCCGGCTCGGCAGGCTGCCCGGCTGGTGCAGCACGTCCTGGATGTAGAGCATATTCACCAGCACCAGCACGACCGCCGCCAGCGGCGTGGCGAACATCAGACCCGCGCCGCCGAGCAGCAGGCCCATCAACAATTCCGAAGCGAGCACGAAAGCCGGCGGCAATGAAATCGCCCGCTGCTGGATCAGCGGCGTGATCACGTTCGCCTCCAGCGTCTGCACGCCGAGATAAAGCAGGCAGACCCATAGGCCCGTGATGGGACTGATCGTCAGCCCGAGCATGATCGCCGGAATCACCGAGATGAACGGCCCCAGGCTCGGGATGAACGACAGCAGCGCCGCGATCAACCCCAGCGTGCCCGACAACGGCACGCCCAGGATCGTCAGCCCGATGCCGACCAAAATGCCCACGCTCGCCATCGTCGCGAGTTGCGCCAGCAGCCACCACCAGAGCGTAAAGCCCAGTTCATCCAACACCGCCGTCATCCGCGCGCGCCGCGAGGGCGGGAACAAATTGAGGAAGCCCACGCGATAGAGCTCCGGATCGCCCGCGAAAAAGATGCCGATCACGATGGCGAAAATCAGTCCGCCGAAACCATGCAACCCCAGCCCGGCGAATTTCATCGCGTTCTGCAGGTTGCTGTCCTTGGAATTGTCCAGCGCCTGCTGGATCCCGTTCCAGATCGAGTTGCCGCCCGGCATCAGCTTGATCTCGTTCACGAGCTGGGTGAACGCCAGTGGCAGCGCCTTGGAAAGATTGGCCGACTGGTCCGCCACGGCCGGGCCGATGATCAACCCCGCGATGCCCAGGATGGAAAAGAGCCCCAAAAGCACGAAGGCCAGCGAGCCCCGGTAACTAAAGTGCGAGCGCTTCTGCAACGCCCGCGCCATCCCTGAGAAAAAGACCGAAAGAAAGATCGCGAAGAAGAAAACGAGCAGCACCTGCGCCGTGTACCAGAGCAGGATCGCGCCCGCCACGATCGCCGTGATGCCCGCGCCGATTTTCATCCCGCGCTGCACCGTCGAATCGATTTTCAATGGCGGGTTCTCGGCGGGAGTGTCGGCGGTCGATGGCATGCGGCGAGGGTAGAGGGAAGCCGGGCGCGGTTGCGAGTCCCTTTGCGCCGACGCGGCCCTGTTCGCATCGTCAGGGCTGCTTATCCTTCGACAACGTCCGTCCGCTCGCTAAAAATAAACGCTCCCTGTTCCCCATGCACCTCTTCGCCTATTTCATTGAGCGCCCCCAGCCGTTCGTGCCCTTCTTTCCGCATCACGGCGCGATCGGCATCCGCTTCTACAGCCTCGCCTATCTCACCGGCTTCTACGTCCTCTTCGTCGGCCTGCGCTGGCAGGCCCGCCGCGGCTGGAGCCTGCTGCGCGGCGATGCCATCGTCGATTATGTCACATGGGTCGCCATGGCCGGCGTCATCCTTGGCGGTCGGCTCGGTTACTGCCTGCTCTACGAGCCTTACCGCACCTTCACCCATCCGCTCTCGTTCTTTCAATTATGGCAGGGCGGCATGGCCAGTCACGGCGGTATTCTGGGCGTTATCCTCGTCATGTTCTTCTATGCGCGCGCGAAGAAAATTCCCTTCTACAACCTCGCCGACGCCACCGCCTTCTGCGTCCCCATCACCCTTGGCCTGGGTCGCTGCGCGAACTTTCTCAACGGCGAATTGTGGGGCCGCCCGACCGATGCGTGGTGGGGCGTCATCTTCCCTGGCGCGCCCACGGTCGGCGGGCTTAACGTCCCGCGTTATCCCTCGCAATTGATTGAGGCACTCCTCGAAGGGGTGCTCCTTCAGGTCGTCCTCATTATCATCCGCTTCCGTTCCCGCCGCGAAGGCGCGGTCGCGCTCACCTTCATGGCCGGATACGCCCTCCTGCGTATCGTCGGCGAACAGTTTCGCGAGCCGGATGAGGACATCGGCTTCTGGTTCGGTTCGATCACGCAGGGCCAGCTTCTCTCCGGCCTCATGCTTCTCATCACTGCCCTTCTCGCCTGGCTTCAGTTTCGCGCTCGTCCCCCGGCAACTTCGGGTTTAGGTTCTCCCCAGGAATCCCCACGCCCATGAGTATCCCCACTTTCGCCCCGGCCGATTTCCTCGATCTCAAGCAGACCGAGCATGCCGCGCTTTTTGAAGGCGTGACGCAGGCGTGGGAAGTCCTGGCCAAGCTTTACCATTATCTCGACGCCGAAATTCAACCGGCCAATCACGGCACGATGATCGGCCATCCCGTCATCGGCGAAAAAGTTTTCATCGGCGAGGGCACCGTCATCGAGCCCGGCGTCTACATCAAAGGCCCGGCCTGGATCGGCAAGAATTGTCAGATCCGCCACGGCGCCTACATTCGCGAGAACGTCATCATCGGCGCGGGCTCCGTCGTCGGCAACTCGACCGAGATCAAGAACAGCATCCTCTTCCAGAACTGCCAGGTGCCCCATTTCAATTATGTCGGCGACTCGGTACTGGGCGCGAAGGTGCATCTCGCCGCCGGAGTCATCGTCTCCAACCTCAAGCTCAACGGCGACTTCATCACCCTGCGCATCGGCACTCATTTGCTCGCCACCGGCCTGCGCAAATTTGGCGCCCTCATTGGCGACGGCGCGGAAGTCGGCTGCAACGCCGTGATTAATCCGGGCTCCATCATCGGACGCCGTTCGCTGATTTATGCCGGTGTCTCGTGGCGCGGCATTCTCCCCGCCCACTCCATTGCGAAGGATGCGAAGACCATTCTTCCCCGCGCCGGTGTGCAAAAAAGTTCCATGCCCGCCAGCCAAGTCCTCTAAAGGTAGGGACGCGAGTCTCCTCGCGTCCGTCGAATCCATCTTTAATTTCACGGGGTCTCATTCCCCGAAGCTCGCTACGGCTCGGATGGTAGCCGCCGCACGCCGTGCGGTGGAGGAGAGAAGAAAAAGCTCCCACGCTCCATTCCTTTTTTGAAAGACTCCACCGCACGGCGTGCGGCGGCTACCATGGCCCGACGGCGGGCGTAGATCACTGCAACTACTGCCGACCGCAAGTCCTCGGAGCTTGCTCGGGGGTTCTTTAATCGAAAAGGACCTGGCCCCAACGCCAGGTCCTCACGCGCAGGCCCGGAAAGCGGCCTACTTCTTCTTCCCGCCTCCACCTCCACCGCCCCCGTGGCCACCACCGCCACCACTATGTCCGCCCCCGCCGCCGTGGCCTCCGCCACCTCCACTATGTCCGCCCCCACCCGAGTGACCTCCGCCACCGGAATGTCCACCCCCGCCGCCGGAGTGCCCTCCGGCGCCACCACCCGAATGCCCGCCACCGCCGCCGCCGCCGGAATGCACCGGCGCGCTCTCATGATGTTCCACCGTGGTGGCATGATGCTCTCCACCGCCTCCACCACTCGAGTGGAAGAGGCTGCTCATCGAATGATTCGAACCGCCGGTCGAGCCCACATGGGACGCCCCCGCCTGATGGGAAGAGCCCATGCCGGTAAAGGCTGAACCTCCCTCATTGGCATGCCCGGCATTCCTCTGCGTTTCCTCACGAGACTTCTGCAGCCCCGTCAAGGTCGAGGAACCGTCACTGGTCAACGGGCGATTCACCGCCTGCGCATGATTTCCCGTCGCCGCTGCCGTTGATCTTTCCGCCGGACGCAGGCTGGAAAGCGGGCCCTTCAGCCCGAGGGAGGGAGTCGTCCGCGTCGTCGCAATGCCCGAGCCCGCGTGCTCCTGGGCCTCGCGCCCCGCCTGCAATTGCTGGGCGTTCGGACCCGCCGGACGCAGATGCGAATTCACCTGCAACGGCCGATTGATATCGGTCCCGCGATTCACATTCACGTTCTTCAGCGACCCGCCCACCGACCGGGGCCGGAAGGTCTGGCCTGTCGATGCGGGATTGACGCGCGGCGCATAGACCGCGAGCGAATTCCCGCGCAGGCCGGCCTGTCCCAGGTGATTCGAATGGGCCAGACTCACCTGCTGCACATGCGTGCGGGAATGCGCGTTCACGTCCGCGAGCGAAGGCCCGCCCGTCGTCACGCGACCGATCCGCCCGGCTTCATGCGAGCCGCGCCGACCCACGTTGATGTTGGTCAGATTCCGCGTGCGATTGATCAGGCGGAAGTTGTCGTTCCGGTTCGCATAGAAATGCCGGTAATCGCGCTCGCCGAGGCGATCGACGGGGCAGAAGTTGTAGCAGCCCGGCCCGATGTCGTACGCCGTATCGCAGTCGTCGCCAATGTGGAATCCAAAATCGATGCCGAAGAAGCTATCACCCTCGAAATCGATCCCGTCCTCCGTGTCCGGCGGCAGCGGCGCCCATCCGGCGTAGCCGTCGCCGTAGCGCCAGCTTACCCATGCCGGAGCCCAGGTGTAGCCCGGCACCCAGCACCAGCCCGTGCCGTCGATGTTCACCCAGCGGCCATAGTGGTCGGTCGCCCAGCCGAACGACTCATTGCTCACCCATGTCCAGCCCTGGTCGGTGTAAACCCAGTGGCCGTTCGTATAAGGTTGCCAGTTCGGGTCGTTGACCTGCGGTTGCCAGACATAGCCGTAGTTGTCTGTCTGGATCCAGGTTCCCTGGTTACCGAGTTGATCGTAGAACGTCTGGAAAGTGGCGCTTTCGTTGGCGCCGCTGTCGTCGTCCTGCGCTCGCAGCGGATTGAAGATGCAGGCCAGGGCCAACACCGCCGCGAGGCCGAATGTTTGGAGAAATGTTTTCATGATATTTTGAAGTTAAGGATCGAAATCGTTTCGCCCCTATTTACTTGGACGTTGCCCAACGGTTCCCGTCCCTAAGAATCGTTCAAAGCAGGGCGATTGTGGATCAGGGTAATCCCTGATTAGAATGGCTCATGTCTTCCGCTCGCACCGTGGCCGAACCCGCCGAACTCCTTGCTTACCTCTTTGCCGCCTGGCCGGAGACCAAGCGCAAGCAGGTCCGCACCTGGCTGAAACTTGGCTCCGTCATGGTGAATGGCCGCGTTGTCACGCAGTTCGACCAGAAGCTCAAGCCCGGCGACACCGTCTCCATCCGCCCCAAGGGCCACGCCGCACCGGAGACCGCGCTGATCGCCGGCGTGCGCATCCGGCATGAGGACGATGATCTGCTCGTGATCGAGAAACCGGCGGGCCTGCTCAGCATCGCCACGCCGACCGAGGATGAGAGGACCGCCTACATGATCCTGACCGATCACGTGCGGCGGGGCAGCCGCCAAAGCCGCGAGCGCGTCTGGATCGTGCACCGCCTCGATCGCGATACCTCCGGGCTGATGGTCGTGGCGAAAACCGAGGTGGCCAAGCACGCGCTCCAGGACAACTGGGACGCGGTGGAAAAGAAATACTTCGCCGTGGTCGAAGGTGTGCCGCCGGAGGAAAAAGGCGTGCTCGATTGCTATCTCGACGAGTCCGACGCCTTCAAGGTACGCGTCTCCAAGGAAGGCCCCGAGTTCCGCCACGCCGTCACCCACTATCGCATCGCGAAAAAGGGGAAGGACACCACCCTGCTCGAGCTCACCCTTGAAACGGGCCGCCGCCACCAGATCCGCGTGCAGCTTTCCAACGCCGGTTGCCCCATCGTCGGCGATGGCCGCTACGGGGCCGCGACCAATCCGATCCGCCGCATCGCGCTCCATGCCTGCCGCCTTCGCTTTCCTCATCCGACGACGCGTGAGGAAATGCGCTTTGAATCGCCACTGCCGGGGGATTTGGGGCGGTTGGTATTAGTCCCCTAACGCCTACTCTTCCGTTTCGGCTTCCGTCCCTTCCGTTCCGCGCCCGCGACAGATGCCCCGCTTCGACTGCGAGACGAACTCCAAGAGGTGCCCGATTTCCGGTTGGTGGAATTTCGCGCGGAGCTCGTCGAGCGCCTGGCTCACGTTGAGATCGGAATGGTAAAGCATGTCGTAAGCGGCCTGGATCGCCCGGCGCGTCTCATGCGAGAGACCGGCACGGCGCAGACCCACGCGGTTGATCCCGCTCACCAGGTTCGTTGCCACCGCCATGAAGTAAGGTGGCACGTCCTTGCCCAGCCGCGTCCCGCCGCGCGTGATCGCCAAGCGGCCGATGCGTACGAATTGATGCGCGATAGTCGCGCCGCCGAGGAACGCGCGATCGCCCACCTGCACGTAACCGCCCAGCAGCGAGTTGTTGGCCAGGATCACGTGGTTGCCCACCTGCACGTCGTGGCCGAGGTGGACGCCGCCCATCAGAAAATTGTCGTCGCCCACGCGCGTCGCACTGCCCGGCTTTGTCGCGCGATGAATCGTCACGTATTCGCGAATGCGATTGCGCGCGCCGATCTCCACGCGGGATTCGCTCCCCTGGAAGGCGTAGTCCTGCGGCTCCGCGCCGATGACCGCCCCATAACCGATCTGGTTGTGCGGGCCCATGATCGTCGCGCCGCAAATCACCGCATGCGCGCGAATCTCACAGTGGTCGCCGATGACGCAACCGGCCTCGATGATCGCGTAGGGCCCCACCTCCACCTCCGCGCCGAGCTGTACGGATTTATCAACTATCGCCGTGGAATGGATCATCCGGTTCATAGCATGCCCTCGTCCCTGAAGCTGAAAAAATTCTTGTCCGTCCCGTTGCGCGGCGCGCCCAGGATCACGTGATCCAGCACTTCGATTTGCAACAATTCCCCCGCCTGCCTCATCCGTCGTGTCACGTGCATATCGGCGTCCGAAGGCCGCGGATCGCCCGAGGGATGATTGTGTACGAGAATCACGGCGTGCGCCTGCCGCGCCAGCGCGGGCCGAAACGCCTCGCGCGGATGAAAGAGACTCTCGTTCAGCGTGCCGCGCGTCACTTCCTCCACCGCGAGCACCTTCGACTGCGTGTTCAGGCAGATCACGCGCACGCTCTCATAATCGAGCAGCCGCATTTCCTCGCCGAGCAATCGCGCCACATCCTCCGACGTATTGACCGGTCGCGCCTCGGCCTCGCTCCGCGCCAGCCGCGCCGCGAGCGCAAAGGCCGCTTTGAGCCCGATCGCCTTGGCCTGCCCGATGCCCTTGATCCGCGCCAATTCACCGACCGGCGCGCGGCTCAATGCCTCCAGCGAACCAAAGTGGGTCAGCAAAAATTCCGCCAAATCGAGCACGGGCCGTTCCGTCGTGCCCGTCCGCAAAAGGATCGCGAGCAGTTCCGATGTCTTCAGCGCATTGGCGCCCTGGTTCAGCAACCGCTCCCGGGGCCGATCAGCCGCCGGAAGCTCGCGCATGGAAAGAGCCGTCATTATTATCTAAACGTAGGTGGTCTCGGCTCAGCCTGCAATCTTCGGGCAAAGGGAGGCGTCCTCCATTAACGGATGCCTTTTTTAAAGTTTGTCATCCTGAGCTTGTCGAAGGATCAGCTCCCTAAAGATTTCCACTATTCCGATAGCGTGTGTGCCTGTCGGGGGGCTGATCCTTCGACAAGCTCAGGATGACAGAACGATGGTCCGGGCTATTTGTTGCCCCGCCGCGCGAAGCGCGCAAGAGGCCACCGAAAGGTCCTCAGCTGGTTCATGGGCTATTAACGATGCCTGATATTAGAGAAACCGCATTATCTCACCCGCGGCCCGACCTTGAACTTCTTCCGGTCCACCGCCGGTTCCTCGGCCACGCTTTCGCCCTCGTCCACCAGGTAAGGCTTGATCTTGCCCTGTAATTGCGGCGGCACGTGCGCCGTCATCGTGATCGTATCGCCCGTGTAGCTCGTATCCAGGATGCGACCCACCCGGTGCAACTCCGCCACCAGCGCCGTGAGATGATTCGGGATCACCAGCTTCACGCGCAGCCGCCACGATTTCACCTGGTGCTCGATCTCCTCGAAGAGCGAATCGAGACCCTCGCCCGTCGCCGCTGAAATGGCCACGCTGTTCGGATAATGATGCAGGCAATGTTCGATCAACGCCGGATTCGTCACGCGATCGACTTTGTTGAAAACGACGATCATCTGCTTGCCCCACGCGTTCAATTCCTCGAGCACGGTTTGCACCGCGGCCATCTGCTGTTCGTAAAGCGGGTGACTCAGGTCGACCACATGCAGCAGCAAATCGGCCTCCGCCACTTCCTCCAGCGTCGCCTTGAACGACTCGATCAAATGGTGCGGCAATTGTTTGAGGAACCCGACCGTATCGGTAATGAGCAGCTTCTGCTTGTTCGGCAAAACGAATTGCCGCGTCGTCGGATCCAGCGTCGCGAAAAGTTTGTCCGCCGCGTAAACCTCCGCGTGCGTCATGCGATTGAGCAGCGTCGATTTGCCCGCGTTCGTGTAACCGACCAGCGAGACGATCGGCCAGTGCTGCCGCAGCCGTCCCTGGCGCTGCACGCTGCGCTGCTGGCGCACCTCGTTCAATTCCCGCGAGAGCCGCGCGATCTTTTCCGTCACGCGGCGGCGATCCACCTCGAGCTGCGTTTCACCCGGCCCCCGCGTCCCGATCCCGCCGCTTTGCCGCGACAGGTGGGTCCACATGCCGGTCAGGCGCGGCAGCAGGTATTGTAATTGCGCCAGCTCGATCTGCAGCTTGCCGTCCTTCGACTTGGCGCGCTGTGCGAAGATATCGAGAATCAATTGCGTCCGGTCGAGAATCTTCCGCTCGAAAACCTTCTCCAGATTGCGGCTCTGCGCCGGGCTCAGCTCGTCGTTGAAAATCACCGTGCCCACGTTCTCCGTCTTGCAAAACACCGCGAGCTCGTTCGCCTTGCCCGGCCCGATGTAATAAGCGGCGGTCGGCGACTTGCGGCGTTGGATCGCGGTATCGACCACCTCGCCGCCCGCGCTCTTCACCAGTTCGCCCAGTTCCTGGAGCGATTCGGCGTGGTCCCATTTGCTGTCCTCGGCCAGTTCCAGGCCGATGAGCAGGGCGCGTTCGTTGCCCGGCGGGGGGGAAGTCAGGTGAGAGGCTTTCAAGAATGGGAGAGCAGGGCCGCGGGAAGAGGCTGGTTGCCGGAGAGCATAACTTCACGCAAATTAGGCTCACGGGCGAACCAAGTCAACTGACGCTTGGCATATTGCCGCGTCGCCACCAAAATGTCGCTTTTGGCCGCTGCGGTGGAAATGCTCCCCGCCAGCAGGTCCGCGATCTCCCGGTAACCGATCGCCGGGAAGGCCTGCACCGCCTCCGGGCCATGCCGCGCCACCAGTCCGCGCACCTCCTCCACCCAGCCTTGGGCGAACATCGCCTCGACCCGCGCCTCGATCCGCGCCTGTAAATCATCCTTCTCGCGCTGGAGCCAAAATGCCGTGAACTCGCGTACGAGCGGCGCCGGGGTCGCTTCCTGCCAGTCGTGCAACGACCGCCCACTCGTCTCCATCACCTCGATCGCGCGCGCCAGCCGTCGCGGATTCGCCGCGTCCACCCGCTCCAGCATCGCCG
>JAMFSY010000137.1 GCA_026225555.1 Methylacidiphilales bacterium | reverse complement strand
CGCGAGCGCGGCTTCGACGAGCGACTCGTCCGAGGCTGGGCTTTCCGCGGGAACCATACCTGTGATGAATGCCAGCAAAAGGGAAGCGGAGCGATCATCTTTGGTGGCCGGTCAACCGGGAAGGGAGAAGGACGGAGCGAGCCGGGGGCCGGGGAGCAAGGATGTTCACGGTTATCCAGACTCCAGTGAGGGCCGAAAAGTTACAGTCCTCTTCATTCGGGGCGAAAATAAAAAGGGCATCGATTGTAACCTTCCCGCCGGAATCTTCGTCTGGGGTGGTGTCTATGATGCCTTTGATTCGCTTGATGGGATGCGTGACCGGATTGATTTTTATGCTGGGGGGAGCGTATGCGGCTGAAGTCCAGGAATCGGGCGTCTCCCTCGACCAGCAAACGGCGCACGTCCTGAATCGCATCGCTTTCGGTCCGCATCCCGGCGACGTGGCGGCGGTCGAGAAGATGGGGCTGCACAATTATATCGAGCAGCAGCTCCACCCAGAGACGATCAATGATTCCGTCGTGGAGCAGGAACTCCAGCCGTTTGGTTTGCTGCAGATGACGGCTCCAGAGTTGATGGACATGTATGACACGGAAAGAAAGGACGCGCGGAAGAAGCAGCAGGAGATTTCGCAGGCGGCTGCAACTCAGGGAGCCATGACTGCGGTTCCTCCGGCTGCTTCCCAAAACACGGCCGGACGGAGCAGGCCTCCTCGATCGACCACGGCCATCGGTCAATTGCAGGCGGCGCGGCTGATTCGCGCTGTCGATTCCCAGCGCCAATTGCAGGAGGTATTGGTCGATTTCTGGTCGAACCATTTCAACATCGATGTCAAAAAAGGATTGTGCCGGGTGCTGGAGGTCGTGGATGACCGGGACGTGATCCGGCCGCACGTTTTCGGGCGATTCCGGGACTTGCTGGAGGCATCGGCGAGGAGTCCCGCCATGCTTTTCTATCTGGATAATGCGGAGAACTCCGTGGCGCGTCCGATGCTGGCCGCCCTGCGAATGAAGGATGACGAAGCCACCCCTGTCCAGCCTGCGCCCAGGAAAAGGAAGGCAACCGGCATCAACGAGAATTATGCCCGGGAAATCATGGAGCTGCATACCCTCGGCGTGAATGGCGGTTACACGCAGGCCGATGTGCAGGAGGTGGCACGATGCTTCACGGGCTGGACCATCGATCGCCAGACCGGAGAGTTTATCTTCCGGCCTTTTCTCCATGATAACGGGACCAAGGTGGTCCTCGGCCATGCCATTCCGCCTGCAGGCGGCATCCAGGATGGCGAGAAAGTTCTCGATATTCTCGCCTCGCAACCGGCGACGGCCCATTTCATCTCCCGCGAACTTTGCCAGCGTTTCGTAAGCGACGATCCGCCGGAGGCCCTTGTTGTCCGCATCGCAGCAGTCTTCCAAAAAACGGATGGCGATCTCCGGCAAGTGACGGAAGCGGTCCTGACCAGCCCGGAGTTCCTTTCCTCCTCCAGCTTTAAGAACAAGATCAAATCGCCACTGGAATTTGCCGCCTCGGCCATTCGGGCCACTGACTCAAACCTGCTGGCGACAGACACCACCACCGGTTTCGGCCGGAGCAGGGCCGCCCTGGAAGGCGGAGCCGTGTTGGGCAAGGAGCAGTCCAGGGAGCGCCTCGGTGCGATGAAACAGCAATCGCTGAACTGGCATCTTTACGAATTGGGCGAGCCTCTTTTTGCCTGTACGCCGCCCACCGGTTACAAGGAGAACTCCAAGATTTGGGTCAGTCCCGGCGCGCTGATCGAACGGTTGAATTTCGCCATGGCCCTGACCCAGCGGCAGGTGGAGGACGTTCGCTTCGATCCGAAAAATATTCTTGGGACAGTCGATGTCGACAAGCCCGACGCCGTCCTGGATCAATGCGTCTCCGCCCTCATGCAGGGCGACATCAGTTCCGGGACGCGCCAAGTCTTGGAGAAAGCGGCGCTCCCGATCCAGGGAGATAGCAAAACGGTTGATCCTTCCAAACTCATTGCCCTGATTCTCGGTTCGCCCGAATTCCAACGAAAATAAAATACATGAACATCAATCGCCGGGTCTTTTTAAAACAAGGTGGGCTGGCCTTCGTCTGCCTCGGTGCGGGTCCTTTCTGGGGTCCCCAGTTTTTGCGGCAGACGGCTTTCGCGGCCGATCTGGGGCGCAGTTCGAAGCAAAACAAAATCCTGATTTGCATCTTTCAGCGCGGTGCGGTGGACGGTCTCTCGATGGTCGTCCCCTACGGCGATCCGGACTACTACGCCAATCGCCGAGAGATCAGCCTGGCCGCGCCCGGTCAGAGCGCGGGAGAGAATGGCGTGCTTGATCTGGACGGTTACTTCGGGTTGCATCCCGCCCTGGCTCCGTTGCTGCCGCTCTACAAGGCGGGCCATCTCGCTCCGATCCAGGCCTGCGGCTCGCCGAATTCCTCGCGGTCGCACTTCACCTCGCAGGATCTCATGGAATCCGGCGTGGATCAGGACATCAGTGTGCAGGACGGTTGGCTGAATCGTCTCATCGCCCGTTGCCCGGAGGACGCGGCGAACGCGAGCGCCTTCCGTGGTGTCTCCATGACCCCCATTATTCCGCGCAGTTTTCAGGGACCGCAGGATTGCATGGCCATTCGCGATCTCGATACGTTTGGCATGGCCGGGGACGTCGTCGTGCCCATGCCGAGCGGCGGATCGAGCAGCACCGCCGCAGGCTTTGAAAGCATGTATAGCGGCGCGGTCGATACCGTGTTGCACGGCGCGGGCCGGGAATCGTTCGATGCGCTTTCGATGCTGAAGAAAACGCGGTCGACGGCTTATGTTCCGGCCAACGGCGCGGCTTATCCCAATGCCAGCTTCGGTCGAAACCTCAAGCAGATCGCGCAATTGATCAAAGCTGACATGGGGCTGCAAGTCGCCTTCGCCGAAATGGAAGGCTGGGATACGCACGCGAATCAGGGAAATGGAAAGGGCCAGTTGGCCACACGCCTGGGCGTCTTCGGCCAATCGCTGGCCGCCCTGCATCAGGATCTCGGCGATCGCATGAACGATGTCGTCGTCATCACGATGAGTGAATTTGGGCGCACCGTGCGTCAAAACGGGAACCGAGGCACCGATCACGGCCATGGCACCTGCTTCTTCGTCATGGGCGGGCCGGTCAAGGGCGGGAAGGTCTATGGCGACTGGCCGACGCTGGCGCCGGATCGTCTTTTTCAACATCGCGATCTCGCCGTGACCACCGATTTCCGAGACGTTTTCGGTGAGATTTGTTCGCAACACTTTGGGATGCCGATGAGCGACATGGCCGACCTCTTTCCCGGTTACGGCGTGGATGCGCAACGGTTTCACCGTTTCGTCTAGGGAAACGGCTTGGGCGTCGGCAGATCGAGAGGTCCAAGTTTCTATTAATTAATGTGAATAAGTGTGATACACGAGGGAATTTGGACCCGACAAAATGCATAGCCGCACCTTGTTCTTTCCTCGTTACCGTATAAACTTTAGGGCATGGGAAGAACGAGCGATGCCCGGCAACGGCTCATGGATGCAGCCTACGATCTCATCTGGGAATATAGTTACGGAGCGATCACGATCGAGGCGATCTGTGAGCGGGCGGCGGTAAAAAAAGGAAGCTTTTACTACTTTTTCGAGTCTAAGTCCGATCTGGCTCTCACGTCCATCGATGCTTGGTGGACGCAACGCAAGGAAGTCCTCAACGAATTGTTTTTGTCTTCCGTTCCACCGCTGGACCGGCTGCGGCAATATCTGGATTTCATCGCGCAGCGCCAGTTGGAATATTACGATCGCACCGGGCAAATCCTGGGATGTCCCGTCTATGGCTTGGGCGCGGAAATTTGCACTCAGGATGAGCGGATCAAGACACTGGTTCGGAGCGTGCTTCAGGAGCTCGGACGTTATTTCGAAGAAGCCATTCGCGATGCCCAGGCGTTGGGACAGATCGAGGGCAACCAAGCCTCGAAGAAGGCCCGGTTGCTTCTGCACTTTTACGCCGGGGTATTGATTGCCGCGCGCATCGAAAATGATCCCGAAAGCGTCCGCCGTTTAAGTGCGGATGGATTGGAATTGATCGGCGCGCGCGGCGGTTCCGTCTCGCCCGATCTCTTCCCCTCGAAAATCGTTACGCCCGCAGAGCCTGCCGCACAGCTTGTGCCGTCCGTTTAAGGTCCTCCGCCGTATGTGCGGCACTGAGAAAGCCAGTCTCGAATTGCGAGGGCGCGATGTAGACGCCCTGCTCCAGCAGCGAGTGGAAGAACCGGGCAAAATGGGCGAGATCTGCGGTGCGCGCGTCGTCGAGATTACGCACGGCCCGGGGCGTGAAGAAGAGGCAGAACATCGATCCGTACCGATAGAACGAATAGGCGAGCCCGGCGGCCTTCAGGGCTTCCCGGGTCTCCGCTTCCAATTCGGCCCCGAGCTGTTCCAGGCGTGCGAAGACATTTTCTTCCTCGATTACCTTGAGTTGGGCGAGGCCAGCGGCCATGGCCAGCGGATTGCCCGAAAGCGTGCCCGCCTGATAGACCGGCCCGAGGGGAGCCAATTGGTCCATGATCTCGGCTCTGCCGCCGAAAGCGCCCACGGGCAGGCCGCCTCCGATCACCTTGCCGAAGCAGGAAAGGTCGGGCTGGATGCCGAGCAATTCCTGAGCGCCTCCGCGCGCCAGGCGAAAGCCGGTCATCACCTCGTCGAAGATCAGGACAGTGCCGTGCGCGGTGCATAACTCGCGTAGCGTTTCCAGGAAACCGGGCTGGGGCGGAATGAGTCCCGCATTCGCTGGAATGGGTTCCACGATGACCGCCGCGATCTCATTTTTATTTTGCGCGAAGGCGAAGCGCAACGCTTCCACATCGTTGAAGGGCAGTGCGAGGGTCAGGGCGGCCAGCGCGGCGGGAATCCCGGCGCTATCGGGCTGGCCGAGCGTCAAGGCACCGGAGCCAGCCTTGACGAGGAGCGAATCGACATGGCCGTGGTAACAGCCGTCGAATTTGATGATCTTGTCCCGGCGCGTAAAACCGCGCGCAAGCCGGATTGCGCTCATCGTCGCCTCAGTACCGCTGTTCGTCAGGCGGACCTTTTGCACGGAGGGGACCCATTCGCAAATCTTGCGCGCGAGTTCTCCCTCGAATTGATTGGGAATACCGAAGCTGGTGCCGCGATCCGCGGCAGCCTTGACCGCGGCAATTACGGCGGGGTGAGCGTGGCCGAGAATGGAAGGGCCCCACGTCGTGACGTAATCGATGTAGACGTTCCCATCGACGTCCTCCACCCGCGAACCGTAGGCGCGTTGCGCGAAAAAAGGATTCCCACCCACGGCACGAAAAGCGCGTACGGGTGAATTGACCCCGCCGGGAATATAGCGAAGGGCTTCCGTGAAAAGTTCCTGGGAACGGGACGAATTCATGCCCCTCGAACCTAGGCCAAGTCGGGCCATACGCCAACCTGTTCGTGTGTTGTATCCGGTCACGGAGACTGGGTTTGGCCCAGCCCGAAAATCAAGTGACAAAACTTATCGGGCGCTCTTTATTTTCCAAAGAAGCGCGGAATCTCCAGAAGAAGCCTGCCTTTTTTGAGAGGAAGAGCGAAAGACCCATCGGCATTTTTTTGGAGCGGGATCTTGGTTTCGAAGTCGATTACTTCTTGCACTTTCTGGGGAAGGCGAAGGGATTCTCCGCCGAAGGAAGAGCGTTCTTCGATCATATCGATGTCCAGCGCCTTATGGGTGGGAATATAATGAAGCAGGGTGAGAAGGATATCCTCCCCACGCCGGCGGGGTACGCTCAAGACTGTGGTGGGAAGGCCTGCTCCAAAGGGGGCAGGGCCGATCAAGCGGCGGATTGCTTCCAGGCATCCATCGCGCACGGCAATGTTTCCCGATTGGCGGTATTCGCGGAAAATGGAATCGGCGAAATAGACAAAATTCTTTCCGCCGATAACCGCGGCGTGGCGATCGGCTTTCGCCCGAGGGGGAGTTTGAAAGTGGGAGGAGAAGGTGAGATCGGTCCTCTTGAAATAGGGCAGAACTCGTTCCACCCAAATCGTCGCGCCCCGGCCCGCCTCGACGTTTTCTCCCTGCGAGTAAATCACCCGATCACTGGTGGAAAGGCTTGGTGAGAAGGCGGCCTTCGCCCGCCAGTAAGTGGGATAGAGATCAACGGAGCCCGTGCGTGTGAGGTCAATTCCAGGAATCTCATTCTTTCCGTCAGCATTGAAACCGCTCTTCCCGGAGAGGAGAATTTTTCCGCCTTGCGTCACGTAGGTTGTCAGACTTTTCTTCAGTGCGGGCGTCAGTGTTACGGAATCGGGCAGGATAAGAAGATCGAGACCCTTGAGGGGGCTCGCATCGTCGAGAACAACGATATCGTAATGAGCTTCTTCGCAAATGAGCACTGCCCCTTCCAGCGACTTATCCGTCATGGCGGAGTCAAGATCGGGATGGCCCGGAGCTAAAATGCCGACCTGAGCGAGAGGAGTGGAACCGGCATAGAAGGGTTCAGCCATCTCGCATTGAGCGTAGACGCGGCCAATCAATTCATAGGCGCCCGCATCGAGAATGCCCCGGGGGGGAAGTTGATCGCCAACGGAATTGGCCCCGCCGAGAGCCTGGGAGCGGAAGCATTCGTACTCGAGAGCAGGCACCGGCTTGAGTCCGCCGAAGTCGCCCCACATTTTTTGGAATCGCCCGGTCATGCCGAGCCAGGGCTTGCCCCAGTTGCCAAAGGCCCGCGCCAGCCGCGGGAAATGCTGGTAGCCCCAGAATCCCGAAGGAAGGGATTCCAGTTCCCAATGGGTTTGAAGCTGATGGCGGGTGCGGACACCGGCGCTGGCGTCGGTGAAAATGGGGTTGGGGGAATTGTAAAAGATCGAGGCATCCTTTTTGATGCCTCGGATTAGCTTCGTGAAGCGCTTGGAGAAGGCCAGTTGGGCCAGGCTTTCAAATCGAACCTGGGTGTTCCGATCGTCGCCGAGCAGGCCGTTTTTCTCGCGGAATTTCACGCTCGATTCGCTCCAGCAGGCAGCGGAGTCGAAGAAAAGGATGTCGAAAAAGAGCCCATCGACATCATACCCGTCGAGCAGTTCGCGCACGTGCGTCTCGATATAGTCTTGATAATCCGGATGGAGAAAATTGTTAAACCTCCATCCCCCGGGATGGACAGGCTGAGTCGGATCCGCATTTCCAACGGAGGCGAAGGTGCCGTCCTTGCGAAGCTGGCGCCACTCAGGATGTTTCTGGGCCGCATCCTCTTCCCAGGCCACGGTGGTATAGATGGGGGCCCGAATTCCTTCGCGATGCAAAGCCTCGATCATTTCGCCGAGTAAATCCTTACCCTTCAGTGCGGGATGAGGCGTGCCGGTGCGGGTGGGGTAATAGCACATGCCATGGTGACACTTGGCGAAGACCGTCACGCTGTTCACGTGGGCCCGTTTGAGGGTCCGGGCGAATGATGTCGCATTAAAATCCGAGGCGACATCGGGGATGAAGAGAGAGGTGTGAAAATCGAGATGAACCTGGCGTTGGTGCGTCGTCAGCGGATGGGAAGGCATTCCTTCAGACTGGCAATTCAAGCCGGAGAAGAATATGGCTAAAAACCGCGCATTTATGTACGTTTACGTCGTGCCTATTGGAGATATGCCGACTAATCCGGCTGAGGAAGCCTTCCGGCGGGTGCAGGTCCAACTGGCCGTCTCGCGTCGCTTGGAGATCGACCAGAGTTGGAGTTATGATCTTCAAAGTCCTTTTTGGCGGATTTATGTAAATAATCGATCCGGCGCATCCATTTTCTTTGCGGGAGAGTCCCTGGCCTTAAAGGCCGGGCGAATATACCTCATTCCCGCCTGGGTACGGTTTAAGTCAGCGGCCTCGCGTTCTTTGACGCAGGACTACCTCCATTTTTATGTGACGGGCCTGCCGCCAACCCTTCTGCGGCGCGTTTTTAGCGAGCCTTCGCTTTTGCCGCGGGATTCTGTTTTGGAGGGGCTTTCCCGCCGTTGGCAGGATGGTTTTAGCTCGAGTTCTGCTTTCGCCAAATTGGGTTGGGCGGCCGCTTTGGCCCAGGCGGCGGTGACGGTGGCCACGGAAAATTTACCGGAAACCGCGCGACGGAATTGCTTTGATTCCATGATGGAGTTCAGCCCGATAGGACCGGCGCTCGATTGCATGGAAAAGCGCCTTGCTCAACCGCCGACAAATCCGGAATTGGCGCGCCTCTGCCATCTTCCCACCGATCGCTTTGGTCGACAGTTTCGTCGCGTGGTTGGCATCACGCCCGCGCAATATGGTTTGGAGCGTCGTATCGCCATCGCTGCCCACCGATTGACGGCGACCTCGCATACCCTGGAAGCGATCGCCAGCGACCTTGGTTTCACCGATCGCTTTCATTTTTCCCGCGCCTTCAAAAAGCGCCTGGGTATTCCCCCTGTGGCCTATCGGCGATTGCATCGAATGGAGATTCAATAAGTGGCTTCGCCCGAGAGTGCGGTTTTGGAAACCGACCGTGATTGTCGGCTCCTGGTCGATTAGCTTTTTGCGCGAAGTTCCTGAAGCAGGTATCGTTGCGGTTGACCCCGGCAACTGTGTTCGCTTGGGTTGATAAGTCCCATGCCCGTTACCAAACCCGATCCCTATGCTGTTTTGCGATATCCGAGCTATCGCTATTTTGTTGCCGGCCGCAGTTTCTTTACGCTCGCCATGCAGATGCAAACGGTGGCGGTCAGTTGGGAAATCTATCAACGCCTGCGGATGAATCCCAGAGACGCGGCGCTGGCGTTGGGCTTCATCGGACTCGTCCAGGTTCTTCCCATGATGCTCTTCGCGCTGCCGGGAGGGCAAGCCGCGGATCGTTTTGATCGACGGACGATCATTCGTTCCACCCAGTTGCTTTTCGCCGCTTGCGCCGCGGCGCTTTTGTTCCTGTCGCATCTCCATGCTCCCGTCGGATATTACTATCTGGTTTTATCCATCGCGGCGATTGGCCGGGCGTTTTCCGTTCCATCCATCTCCGCCTTCTTTCCCACGCTGGTGCCGCGGGAGCTTTTGCCCAATGCCATGACGTGGAACAGCACCATCTTTCAATTTACCGCCATGCTGGGACCGGCCATCGGCGGTCTTATCGTGGCGCAATTCGGTGCGGCGACTTCGTACCTGATCAACATCACGTTTGCCGGCCTCGCTTTCCTAACCTTCTCGTTGACTGTGCCTGTCACGGCCAAGGTGGATAAGCCCCCCGTGACCTGGAACTCGCTGGTCAGCGGCGTGCGCTTTGTCTTTGGTACGCGTCTTCTTCTCGCTTTGTTTTGTCTCGATCTCTTCGCGGTGCTACTGGGCGGGGCGACAGCGTTGTTGCCGATTTTTTCCAGCGACATTTTGAAGGCGGGCCCGCAGGGCTACGGCTTATTGCGCGCGGCGCCATCGGTGGGTGCTGTGCTGATGGCGCTTTTGACGGCACATCTTCCTCCGTGGAAGAAGGCGGGACGCGTCATGCTCTGGGCGGTTGCGGGGTATGGCCTGGCCACGCTGGTATTTGGTTTCTCCAAGATATTCTGGCTCTCCATGCTCGCCCTGGGGCTGACGGGAATGTTCGACAATATTAGCGTCGTCGTGCGCCAGACGGTCATGCAGATGCTTACGCCCGACCAGATGCGGGGACGTGTTTCCTCCATTACTTTTCTCTTTATCAGCTGCTCGAACGAACTCGGGGAGTTGGAGTCCGGCCTGACCGCGCGCTGGATGGGGCCGGTAGGATCGGTCGTCTTCGGTGCGTTGGGAACGCTGGCCGTGGTGGCGGGTTCCGTCTTTGTTTTTCCGCAGATTGGAAAACTCGGCCGCCTCCACGAAATCAAGCCAGCCGAGCTTGCGCGAGCCACCGAAGAAGAGTTGGAAGAAAAAGCGGCGGCGTGAAATATTCGAAATCCACCGATCTCACAACGGTCGGCGATCGGTATTCATTTATATCAGGGTGTTTTAGGCGCGTTGATTTCGCCGATATTGCTTTGGTGGCATGCCGGAAAATTGGTGAAAGGATCGGATAAAGTAGTTGCTGTCCCCGAAGCCGCAGGCGAGGGCGATTTCGGTGATCGACTCATCCGGATAATCGGCCAGTCGTTGTGCGGCGCGAGATAAGCGCAAATTTCGAATATAGGCATGCGGTGAGGTGCCCAAGGCGGAGCGAAAGGCCCGAAGGAGGCTCCGCTCGGACATTCCCGCCTGCGCCGCCAAATCGGAGAGGGCGAGTGGACACGCCAGGCTGGCTTCGATCCAGCTCAACAGTCGTCCCAATCGAATTGAAGTGCGCACTGAATTTTTCGTCGTGGACTTATCACTTTCCTTCTCACGAGGGACAACTTTCCCATATTTCCGGCAAAGCATGTCAATGATCAGCGCCAGATAGGCTTCTTCGAGACGCCGGGGAATGCGTTCGCCCGAACCCATTTCCTCCAGTCTGGCGGCCCATTCTTCGATCTGTTCCAATTCGCTTGGGGAAAGATGCAGTCGCCGTTTGAGGGCCGCTTCGCCCGACGTCGGTCGCAATGTGAAAAGCATGTGGAATCCCGGTTGGTCTGCCCACTCGCGGCCGAGGCGCGAAAGAGCGTCCTTTCTTATGAGGATGTTCAGGAGATTGAGACTGCGCGTATCTTCGTACCCATGTGCCGTCCGGGGATGCAGAAAGAGAACGTCTCCCTCGGTTATGCGATGCCGAATCGAGCTGGTGAGATGAGTTCCCGTTCCCGAGAGGATGACGGCGATTTCGAAAAATTCATGTCGGTGCAGTTCAAGCTGGGTTTGGCGCGGAATCCGATAAACAGTCACCGGGGAATGTCTGTTGCTGAAATATACCCGGCGGGAAAAAATGGCGATCTTCCGCGACACGATGGCGGGATTATCCAGAAATTTGGCGGCATTTTCAAGGACGTCTTCACGCCGCCCCTCCAAGATCTCCGGCATGAATCGCACTGCGCCGCTGGACACCGCTAGCTGGATTGCTTCGCCGGTGGTGGGAGGACCTCACACTTCAGCTCCATCACCCTATTTTCGACACACTTTTTCTCTGCCAAAACGGATCCGCTCCGCCCGGCTGGCTATAACAGCCTTGGGTCTTTACGAGGCGGAAATCAATGGGCATCGAGTAGGAGATCATGTCTTCGCTCCAGGCTGGACCGATTACTCCAAACGAGTCGCCTATCAAGTTTACGACGTGACCCAGTTAGTTCGCGAGGGAGAGAATGCGGTTGGCGCCATTCTGAGTGACGGCTGGTATAGCGGTGCGGTGGGCTGGAAAGTAAAACGGCAGAACTACGGAGATCGCCCTTGCTGGCGCGCCCGCCTGGACATTACTTTTCATGATGGTACCGAATCCATGGTAGTGACCGATGAGAACTGGCGGACCTCCACCGGCCCCATTCTGGAAAGCGACTTTCTCATGGGAGAATCCTATGACGCCCGTTTGGATTTAAACGGATGGTCCCAGCCGGAATATGACGATCGGCAATGGGATCCAGCCCAAGTTGCTTCCGTTCCCGAGATTGCCTTCGATATCTCAGAGGCGCCGCCCGTTCGCCGTCTCGGTGAGTTGCAACCAATCGGAAACCCTCCTTATACGCGGCCTAATCCGGAGATCCGCATTTTCGATCTGGGACAAAATTTTTCCGGTCGGGCGCGCCTGACGGTGCGGGCCCGGCGCGGCGTGACGGCAACCTTGCGATTTGCTGAGATCCTCAATCCAGATGGCACTCTCTATTTAGATAATCTGCGCAAGGCTCGAGCCACCGATCATTACACCTGCAAGGGCAATGAGATTGAAACGTGGGAGCCTCGCTTTACTTTTCATGGTTTCCGTTATGTGGAAGTCTCCGGAGTTGCGCCGGACGATCTGGTCGAAATTGTCGGCATCGTCCTTCATTCCGATTTGAAAACGACGGGCCACTTTGCGTGCTCCAATCCTCTTCTCAATCAACTTCAGCATAACATCGTCTGGGGCCAGAAGAGCAATTTCCTGGAGGTGCCCACCGATTGCCCCCAACGCGACGAGCGTCTGGGTTGGACGGGTGATGCCCAGATCTTTATTCGTACGGCTGCGTTCAATATGGATGTCCGCGGCTTCTTCCGTAAATGGATGCAGGATGTGCGCGATGCGCAAAGCCCGGCCGGTGGCATCCCCCCGGTGGTTCCCAAAGCGATGCTGGATATCGAGGACGGCGGGCCGGCCTGGTCCGATGCCACGATCATCTGTCCGTGGACGATTTACCTTTGCTACGGGGATCGGAAAATCCTGGAGGATCATTACGATTCGATGATCTGCTATCACCGCTTCCTTACCAAGGCTCGGAGCCTGCGCCATATCCGCTCTCATCCCGACGTCGATACCTGGGGTGGCTTCGGTGACTGGCTCGCCTTGGACGGCAGCGGCAAGACGGAAGGCATTACACCGAAGGACCTGATCGGAACCGCCTTTTATGCCTATGACACTGACCTCCTGGCACGGATTGCAACGGTGCTCGGTAAGGATGAGGACGCGAAACGTTTTCGGACTCTTCATCCCAGGATCATTGCCGCTTTTCAGCGCCGTTTCGTGACGCGCGACGGGCTGCTGGTCTCGGGCACCCAAACGTCCTATGTATTGGCTCTGCGCTTCGACCTGTTGCCGGAAAGTCTCCGCCCGATGGCGGCCCAAACCTTAGCGCGAGATATCGAGCAACGCGGCTTTCATTTGGCTACAGGCTTCGTGGGTACGCCCTACCTGCTGGATGTTCTCGAGGCTCATGGCTATCTCGAAACGGCTTATCGCCTCCTGGAACAGGAAACTTTTCCTTCCTGGCTTTTTCCGGTGAAACAAGGTGCCACGACTATTTGGGAGCGGTGGGATGGATGGACGCCGGAAAAAGGTCCCCAGGACAAGGCCATGAATTCCTACAACCATTATGCTTACGGTGCGGTGGGGGAGTGGATGGTGCGTCGTGTGGCGGGGCTTGAGCTCGATCCTGCCCAGCCTGGTTATAAACATATTATCTTCTCTCCGCGTCCGGGGGGCACGCTGACCTGGGCCGAAGCCGAATTGGTCACCCCGCAGGGCAAGACCCGCATTCGCTGGGACCTGACTAAAAAGGGATTGGAACTCGACCTAGTCGTTCCTCCTGGAGCGCGGGCGACGCTGATTCCTCCGCCCGGTTATGGCAACGCCTGTGCTCTGCGCGCCGGGAAAACAAAAATGAAACTGAACCGAAAATGACCTAGGCAGCGAACGATGCTTCTCATAAGCGTGCCCGCTTAAAATGCTCTATTCCAAATCAGCGGTGATGCTCTTGATCCGCTGCAGGGTCGTAGACTGATCGGCGAGGTTCGTTTCCACATCGCGCAGTTTGCCGGTTTTATCGTAGATCAGGATTTCTGTTTTATTTTTGGACACGCCGAACTTTTTGAAGACGTCTCCGTTTTGATCGAGGATCAAGAAAGGGCGGGAATGGGGCGTGAACTGCTTCTTCATGCTGTCGAGGGCCATGCCTTTAAACATCCCGGCCTGGGTCATATCTTCCACCAAAACAAGGGCGACCTTGTCCGGTAATTTCGAAGCGGGCTGAGTGGAAAGAAGATCCGACCATTTCTCCTGTTGGCCTCCTTGGGTCATATTGGGCGCAGAAAAAATCGCCACTACGACTTTACCCGCGACATCCTGCCTCGTATGCGTCGTGCCTGAAGGATCGGCGAGGGCAGTCTTCCCAATCGTTTTAGCATAGGAACCGGGGGGGATGTTCATTTGCACGCCGGTCGCTCTCGTACTAGACAAGCCCGCCCAAACGAGAACGCAAAGGATGACGGAAAGCTGCCGGGAATGTTTCATGAGAACGTGGTTTTCTTAGGAGGCGGCCGGGCCCGAGTCGGCGACAGCTTGGGATTTTAGATCACCGATCGCGCCCGCCACCGCCTCGGGGGAGTGGCTCTCAATGGTACCGTTGGGAGTCAGGCGATCGATCACCATGGGCAAAAGCTTGGAAATGCCGCTGGCAACTTGATCTTCCGATAAGCCGGCTTCGGCAGCCAGCGCAACGATCTTGTCCCGTCCCAAAACCTGAATGATTTGTTCGCCGTTGATAGGAGGATTCGCTCCATTGCCGATCCAACTCGAGATCACGCCGCCCAGCCCCTTCTGTTCGAATTGTTGGGTCAGTCCGCCAACGCCTCCAGATTGATTCACCAGGCTACCGACGGCCTGAAAAAGAGCGCCATGTTGTTCGCTGGCGGCGATGCCTTCTAATTGATCGAAAAGTCCCATAGAATAATCTCCGGATTTGGTTGGATGAATTTTTGTTAGGCTCGCTCAAGGATATTCAAATTCAATCTTTCCTTTGTTAAAATTTACAAGGGGCTCAAGTACAAGCTGACATTTTCTTGATCAGAAGTATTTGACCCGTAGGCTGGGAATTAACCTGAAAGGGATCGGTTATGAGGGCGCATTTATTTTCCGTACTAGCCGCCATTGTGTCGGCATTCATCGCGATGGGCTCGGTTACCCTGTTTGCCCAAGGCACGTCGACAGAGGAAGCTCCTCTATTATCACTGGCGGACTTGGAACAACTGGTCGCTCCCATCGCCTTATATCCCGATCCGATGGTTGCCCTGATCCTGCCCGCAGCGACGGTGCCGACTGACATCGTTCTCGCCCAGCGCTACCTACAGGATGGAAATGATCCGAGCGGCACCGATCAGCAAAATTGGGACGACAGTGTGAAGGGGTTGGCGCGTTACCCCGATGTCCTCCAAATGATGGATGAAAATCTCGACTGGACCAATCAACTGGGCGCGGCCGTTTTGGCTCAACAGGATGATGTGATGACGGCGATTCAGGCCATGCGGGCCAAGGCCTATGCGCTCGGAAATCTCGAGACCAATTCACAACAACAAGTTATTGATGATAATCAGATCATCCAGATTGTCCCGGCCGATCCACAGGTCATTTATGTTCCGGTCTATGACCCCCAGGTGATTTATATAGAACGCGATCCCTCCATTAGTTTTGGTCTTGGACTCGCGATGGGCGCCTGGATTGGCGGAGGCTGTGATTGGAGCCATCACGGGATTTATTCCCAGGGATATTATCGACCCGGTTATGGCTGGCGTCCGAACAATATCACTATCAACATCAATATCAGGAACGTTTGGAGGCCCAATCCCTCCCGGCCCAGGCCGAGGCCTCCCTATAATCCGGGCCGGCTTGGAAATGGGCATCTTCCAGGATGGAATCGTCCCCCCGGAGGCAAGCCAGGGAATGGGCATCAGCCAGGCGGCAATCGCCCGCCCGGATCCACCAAGCCGGGCAAGCCTCCGATCGGCGGCAATAAGCCTGGAAATGGGCATGGTCCCAGTCAGGGGAATCGTCCGCCCGGCACGATCAAGCCGCATGTTCCACCTCCGGTGGGAGGGAACGATAAACTTCCCGGAGCGACGAAGCCGGGCATTCGCCCCAAACCTGGAGGTCAAACCGGCACTCCTCGTCCGGGCAACGGTGGTTCGGGTGGGAAAGAACCTCAGGTCAAGCCTACTCATCCCAAACCTGACGTGAACCGTCCTGCGATCACAAAACCTTCCACGCCTGCCATTCGACCGGGCGTCAGCCGACCGGCGGAAAATACCAAGCGCCCCAAGCCTTCTGCTCGTCCCGCTCCCCAACGGCAGGCGCAAGTTCAGAAGCCGCAGCGCGCCGCTCCGCAACGCAGTGCTCCGGCTGCCGACAAGGGAAAGAAGAAGTAGGGCTTTTCCGTTATTACGAAGTCGCCGACTTGCTTACGTCGCGCTAAGAATGATGCCCGACTGGGCGGGAACAGAGAAGTGAGACTCACTCGGCAAATTTTCGAGGGGTGATGGAGAATCGCTATTAGTGTTGATTTCCAGTTTCCATCCGGCCGGGCCCAGATCGGGAAGCAGAAAGAGAACTTCATTGGGACTCGCGTTGAACATCAGATAAAGGGCACCTTGCTCGCCAGCGTGGATCTGGCAGGCAAGGGCCTTTTGCCAGGGGCTATTCCAATCCGGGGACCCGCCATCGGAGGAAAACCACCTGATCTCGGAATCGGCATAGAATCTTGATTCCGCCAGCACCGGCCATGCTTTCCGAAACGCGATCATTTGTTTCGTAAATTGGAGAATGTCGCGATGGGATTTGCAATAGCTCCAGTCGTACCAACTGGTCTCGTTGTCCTGGCAATAGGCATTATTATTTCCTCGTTGCGTGCGACGGAATTCGTCTCCGCCAAGGATCATGGGAACGCCGCGAGAAACCATGACGGTAAGAATGAAGTTTTTGATCTGGCGATTTCTGAGATTTTCGATGGCTGGTTCAGCCGGCTCTCCCTCAACCCCGTAATTGGCGCTGAGATTATCTGCCATGCCGTCGCGAGCGGATTCTCCGTTTTCCTCATTATGCCTGGCGTTATAACTGACGAGATCGTTGAGTGTGAAGCCATCATGGCAGGTGACAAAATTGATGCTGCATTCGGGACCCTTGCCCGACCGGGCATAGATATCGGCGCTTCCGCAGAGGCGGCTGGCGAATGCGCCCATCATCCCGTCATCGCCGCGCCAAAAGCGCCGCACATTGTCGCGAAAGCATCCGTTCCATTCCGCCCAGCGCCGGGTGGAAAAGCTGCCGACATCATAGGCCCCAGCCGCGTCCCAAGCCTCGGCGATTAGCTTCGTCTCGCGCAAGATCGGATCTTCGGCGATGCGTTCCAGCAGCGAGGGATCCCGGAGTAGGGCGCCGGTATTGGTCCGGCCCAGGACGGAGGCGAGATCAAACCTGAATCCATCGACGTGCAGTTCCAGAACCCAATAGCGAAGGGCGCTCAGGATATAATCGCGCACCACGGGATGACTGGCGTTGATGGTATTGCCCGTCCCCGTGTAATTTTTATAGCGAATGCCGTCCCCTTCCAGCATGTAGAAAATCGAGTTATCGATTCCGCGCAAGCTCAGCGTTTCGCCGTTTTCATCGCCTTCCCCGGTATGGGTGAAAACGACATCCAGGATCACCTCGATTCCCGCTTGATGAAAGGCCTGGACCATCTCTTTGAATTCGAGCTTCTGTTGCCCCATCATTCCCGAACTGCTGTAGGAACCTTTGGGCGCGAGAAAAGCGATGGGATCGTAGCCCCAGTAATTTGTCAGCGACTGGCCGGTGCGGGGATTGCTGAATCTCGATGCGGTCTCGTGGAATTCCTGCACGGGCATCAATTCCACAGCCGTAATTCCGAGTTCCTGCAAATAAGGAATCTTTTCCGTCAGGCCACGATAAGTGCCCGGATGCCTGACCCCGGAACTGGGGTGAATGGTAGCCCCGCGGACATGCGTTTCATAGATGATCATCTTCGACCACTCACGCCTCAGCGGTCGGTCTCCATTCCATCGGAATTCATCCGGCATGAAGATGGCTTTCGGACGGTTGGCGGCATTCCCCTCATGGGACGAAATGGCGTTGACCGGCCAGAGCGAAACAGCCAGGGCATCTGGGTCGAGGAGGAGATTGGCGGAATTAAAGCGATGTCCCTGTTCAGGCAAGTGGGGACCATCAATTCGATAGCCATAAAGTTGTCCCGCGGGCACGCCTTGGATGAAAATATGCCAGACGTCTCCGGTGCGATGATAGAGGGGGTCCAGACAAAATACCCTGGTGGGAGCGGCGTCATCGGGCTGAGCAAAGAACTCGAGCCAAACGCAGGTCGCGTGCCGACTGAACAAGGCGAAATTGACTCCGTCTTTATAAGCGCTCGCGCCGAAAGGAAGTGGAAATCCGACCCGTATAGGATCATGCCGACAAACGTCGGCGACATATTTTGCCAACGGACGCTGATTAACAGCGGGTGAAGGGGCCGCGTTCGATTCCATAAGGGACTCAGCGTTTCTTCTGCGGCGAGAGCGCCTCGAAGCCGGTGACGACATCGAAAAGTTCCTCGTCGATGGAACTTTGGCGCAGGCGGTGGAAGCGCCGGGTTAATTCTTCGGATAGTTCATCGATGTTCTTTTCCGCCCGTTGCATTCCCGCCAGCCGGCTTGCGTTTTCGCTGGCCAGACTTTCCGCGCAAGCCTGGAAAAGCGAAACGAAGATGTACTCCCGCAGCAACGCTTCATAAGCGAAAAGAACGTCGCCCACCGATTGAGGAATCTGGGACGTAGGCCATTTAATTTCTCTAATGGACTGCGCCCATTTTTTGTCGAGGGGCAGCAGGCGCAGGCCAATTGGTTCATACGCCGCGCCCGCGGCGGGACGATGATGAAAGACATGAAGCTCCAGGGAGCCCTTCGTTTCCCGATAGGCTTCGATGGAGACCAGAACCTGGCCGATTAGCGAAGCAATTGCCTGAATGGAATTGGGTAGGACGAAATTTTCAATGTCGGTGAAACCCAACTCTTCCATCCGGCTGGAGACTCGCTCGCCAATCGCCCAGACCTTGATCTCGGAGGAAGGCGGCACTTGAGTCTGAAGAAAATCGGCAATCGTTTCATTAAACTGGCCCACCAGTCCCTGGTCCGAGCCAAAGACGACGAGGCCCACTCCGGGTTTTCTTGCCAAGGGATTCCCGGCAAAAGCATTCGGGGATTGCCGGAGACAGACATTCAGGCCCAGTTCAATGGTCCGGGAATAGTCCCGCAGCGAGACGACCGCTTTCTCGTATTGCCCGAGGCTCGAGGCGGCGAGTGCCTTCATCGCGCGAACGACCGATTTGAGATCGCCCGCCGCTCCGAGTTGCCGCCGCAATCCTTCAAGACTATCGCTCATGAGATCGGTTTTTCGGAGGGAGGAACGAAAGCGGCCAGAGCGGTCCGCGCCAAGGCGAGAAGACTCTCATGACCGGCTTCATCCAGCTTCTTGTCGCTGTTTAGATTCTGGACGATTGCCGCGGGAATCTGCGAGGCCGCCTTCCGCACGGCCTGTTCAGCTTCGATCATACGTTCGAGCGGAACGGGATCGAATAGACCGCCGGTCAGCGCAACCAGCACGGCAATCTGCTCCGGGACCGAGACCGGATCGGATTGAGCCTGATTGAGGCAGGCCCGAATTCTTTCACCATGCCGGATGGTATTCCGCGTCGCTTCGTCCAGCCGCGTGCCGAAGCGGGCAAAGGATTCCAGTTCGCCAAACTGCGCATAGGCCAATTTCAGACTTCCGG
>JAMFSY010000136.1 GCA_026225555.1 Methylacidiphilales bacterium | reverse complement strand
TTGAGGCAGGCCCGAATTCTTTCACCATGCCGGATGGTATTCCGCGTCGCTTCGTCCAGCCGCGTGCCGAAGCGGGCAAAGGATTCCAGTTCGCCAAACTGCGCATAGGCCAATTTCAGACTTCCGGCCAACGCGTGAAAGGCTGGACGCTGGGCCTTACCTCCCACGCGTGAAACCGATTGCCCCACATCGACGGCGGGAAGAAGGCCCAACTCAAATAGAGTGGGCGACAGATAAATCTGGCCATCGGTGATCGAAATCAGATTGGTGGGAATATAGGCGGAGATATTTTGCGACTCCGTTTCGATGATGGGCAGGGCGGTGAGCGAGCCTCCGCCCAATTCGGAGCGCAGATGGGTCGCCCGCTCGAGGAGACGCGAATGGATGTAAAAGATATCTCCCGGAAAAGCCTCGCGGCCCGGAGAGCGGCGCAGCAAAAGAGAGACTTCACGATAGGACCGCGCATGTGCGGTCAGGTCATCGTACACGATGAGCACGTCCCGCCCGGCGGCCATGAAATATTCGGCGATGCAGGTCGCGGCATAGGGAGCCACGTAGGAGAGTCCCGGCGGATCACTACCCTCGGCCACCACGACGACGGTGTAAGTCATGGCGCCTTTTTCCCGCAGCTTGGCGATGACCTTGGCCACGGATGAGGCTCGCTGTCCGATCGCGCAATAGACGCAAAGGACGTTCTGGCCTTTCTGGTTCAAGATCGCATCGATGGCGATGGCCGATTTACCAGTCTGGCGGTCGCCCATGATCAATTCCCGTTGGCCCCGGCCCACCGGAATAAGCGCGTCGATCACCTTGATGCCGGTTTGCAGAGGAACGGTCACGGGCGACCGATCCATGATCGGTGACGAAGGTCTTTCGATCGGCAGGCGCTCGGTCGAGGACAAAGGCCCCTGGTCGTCGAGGGGCTGCCCGAGCGGATCGATCACGCGCCCGATCAAGCCATTGCCCACCGGAACGTCGGTAACGCGGCCGGTGCGCTCGACTTCATCTCCCGCGCGCAGATTGGAATAGTCTCCCAAGAGGACGACGCCCAGTTCCTCCTCGTCGAGATTGAACACGATGCCAAGCACGTTACCGGGAAATTTCACCAGCTCTTCGAAGCCTACTCCCGGCAGCCCGGAAACCTTCGCGATGCCCGAGGAAACACTGATGACGGCGCCGATCTCGCGCGAGGCTAGGGGGGGAGTGAATCCGTCGCGCACCTGGGCCATATCGGCGACGCTTTCCCCCAAGGTGGTGCGCAGGTTTTCAGTGGTAATACTCATGAGCTAATAGGTTGAGATTTTTTCTCCGCAAATTCAGCCAGGCGGGTTTCGAAGGAGGACAGATAACCATCGATGCTCCAGGTGATTTTTTGATCTTGGACAATTAACTCGAGGCCAAGCCCCAGATCGGGAGCCGTTTCAAAATCGATGTGATCGTCCTTGGGAAATTTTTTTTGAATTTCCTGCCGAATCGTTTCCTGTTGCGCTGGGGCGAGAGGAAAGGCGCTGCGAAGCCGGATGGAGGGCGCAGCATTTCCATCGCCTTTCACTTCCTTCAAGACGGAGGATTCGCCGATACGGCGGAGAAAAACTTCAACGGCAAAATGCTCCAGCTCGGCGGAGGCGAGGTCCGATAGGACCCGGCGCACGGTCGCCACGATTTCCTGCCGGACGAGGCGAACCAACTCGTCGCGATAATTTTTCGTTTCCTCTTCCAACTCCTTGCGGCGGGCGAGGACGAGATTGTCGGCTTCCCGGGTCGCATCCTGCAGCAGACGAATGCGCTCCTTTTTCGCGTCCTCCTGGGCGGCGTTGATCAGGGCGGCGCGTTGGTCTTCCAGATTCTTTTTTTGAAGCCAACAGGCTTCGCGATCCTTGCGGGCCTGCTCCTGGGCCGCCAGCGCATCGGCTTTCCGCGTGGCGATGTCCTTGTCCCGCGTATCGATCGCGGCCAGAACGGGCCGGTAGAGGAATCGCTTCAGCAGCCAAACCAGGATGAGGAAGTTGGCGATTTGCGCGCCAACCGTGAACCAGTCAATCAACATAGATTAATGTCCAGTCGTCGCGATGGCATGACTCCAGAACGGATTGGCAAAAATAAGGATCATGGAAACCACAAAACAATAGATCGCGGTCGATTCGATCATCGCCAGGCCGACAAAAAGGGTGCGGGTGATGGTGGGTGAGGCGTCGGGTTGCTGCGCCAGGGAAGTCAGGGCGCTGGCCACGGCGCGGCCTTCACCGAGCGCCGGTCCGATGACTCCGATGCCGATGGTGATACCGGAGGTGAAGATCGAGGCTGCGGCGATGATGGTGCTGTCGTCCATGAGGGGTCCTTTGGTTTGATGGTTGTTGAAGAAATTCAGGCGTCGGCTGCTTTCGTGGCTGCCGCGATATAGACGACGGCCAGGATGCTGAAAATGTAGGCCTGCACCATTCCGGTCAGGAGCCCGAGCAGGCTCATGACGATGGGAAAAAAGAGAGGCGTGATGGTGAGCAGAATGGCGAGAATCATCGCCCCGCTCATCATGTTGCCAAAAAGCCGGACGGCGAGGGCGAGCGTCCGGGAGAATTCGCTGATAATATTGAAAGGCAGCATGATAAAAGTCGGCTCGAGATAGGCCTTGAGATAGCCGCCGAGACCCTGGCTCCTGATTCCGTAGAGCGGAACGGCGATAAACACGCAAATGGCCAACCCGGTCGTCGTGGAAAGCGAACCGGTCGGCGGGTCGTAGAACGGAAGGATGGTCAGGAGATTCACCGTCGCAAGGAAGAGGAAGAGCGTTCCGATAAAACCGAGGTAATAATCGGGCTGCTCGAGGCCGACCTCGCGGATTTGGGCCCGGATGGTGCCGACAATAATCTCCAGGCACGACTGCCAGCGGGAAGTCGGCGAGTCGCCATTGAGCACGAGGCGACGGGTCACGATCCATGCTCCCAAGGTCAGAAGCAGCATGACCAGCCACGTCGTGACGATGGTCCCGTTGAGCTTGAAAAGCCCGTGCTGCCAAAAAATCAGACTGTCCGAACTCAGGCGCACGGCTTGTCTCCTTTCTGGCGCAAAAGAAAGGTGATGCCGATTCGAGCGGCGAGGAAGCCAAAGAGGCACGCCACCACATTCCGCCAATCTCCCTGGAAGATGAGATAAAAACCGACCAGAACGATGCTCGTGCGCAGCATCAGGCTGCCGAAGAACCAAAGAGCCGCGAGGTTGGAGGAAAGCCCTCTTTTCACCGTCCACCAAAGGCCGCCAAAAAAGATCAAACCCAGAACCACGCCGACCACTCCCGAGCCAAACAAAATCAGGGACTCATTCATCATCGTTTCTTTCCTCTTTGCGAATCTTCTTTTCCTCTTCTGAAATCCAATGCCACGCCTGGGCGCAACCGAGAACGAGACCGGCGACCAGCAGGGCCAGGGTCCACGAGCGGGTTCCGCCATAATGTTTATCGAGCCACATGCCGAGAAGCGCGCCGATCAGGGTCGGGACAGCCACGGCCCAACCGATCAAGCCGAACATTCCGAAGCCAAACCAGAGACTGCGATCGCCGCGCCGTTGACTGCGGAGTTTGCGCTCGGTCTGGGACTCGATGGCCTCGCTGAGCGTTTTCGGCGGAGGCGAGGGGATCTTATCGCTCATGCTTGACCTCCTGGTAACGCCGGACAAAACCGCGTTCGATTTTGGCGAGAGCGGTGCGCATCTGCCTTTCCTGCTCGTCGAAATGGACGAAATTCTTTTCCACCTCGTCCCGAAGTTGGGCGAGACCGGAACCGACCACCGCGTCGCGAACTGAAACCAAAACGTCAAAGCCGGTCTTCACCAGCACGCCGGCGGCGACGGCAACATAGATTTCCCCAGTTGCTTCCTGGTAGGTGAGAATGCCGGGCTTGAGAATCGCCACGCAGTCGAGCCGGTGGGGCAGCAACCCCAAGGCACCCTCGGTCGTTTCGGCCACGATGCGCTGGACGTCGGTGACCTCGGTCAGCACCTGGTAAGGCAGGAGAATCTTGAGACTCATCCGGGGTGAACTCATGGTGTCGCTTCCTTTTTTGCCTCGACCGGAGTCCTCGCGACGGGCTTGGCTTTCACCTCGTCAATCGAGCCAATCATATAGAAGGCGTTCTCAGGAAAATCTTTGAACTCATCCTTGAGGATGCGCTCGCATCCGTTGAGTCCGTCTTCCAGCGAAACGCTTTTTCCCGCCATGCCGCTAAACTGGCCGGTGGTGAAAAAGGGCTGGGTCAGAAAGCGCTCGAGTCGCCGCGCCCGCGCGACGACTTTCTGGTCCTCGCGGGAAAGCTGCTCCAGCCCGAGCATCGCGATGATGTCCTTGAGTTCCTCATATTGCGCGAGAGTCTTTCGGATTTCCCGGGCGAGGCGATAATGGCGGTCGCCGACCAGCGCCGCCGTGGTCATTTGCGAGCTCGATTGTAAGGGATCGACCGCCGGGAATAGACCTTCGGCGGCGCGTTTGCGGGAGAGCACGATGGAGGCGGAGAGATGGCCGAAGATGTGGACGGCCGCCGGATCGGTCAGATCGTCGGCGGGAATATAAACCGCCTGGATCGAGGTGATCGCACCGGCGTCCGTGTTTGCGATGCGCTCCTCGAGTCCGGATAATTCCGTGCCCATGGTCGGCTGGTAGCCGAGACGCGAGGGCATCTGGCCCATCATGCCGGAGATCTCCATTCCCGCCTGGATGAAACGAAAGACATTGTCGATCAGAAGCAGCACATCACGGTGTTGCTCGTCGCGAAAATACTCGGCCATGGTCAGGGCCGCATGGGCGATCCGGAAGCGGGCGCCGGGCGGCTCATTCATTTGTCCGAAAAGCATCACCATATCGGAAAGCACGTTGGCATCCTTCATTTCCTGGTGAAGTTCCTGGCCCTCGCGGCAACGCTCGCCGATGCCGCAAAACATGCTCACCCCTTTTTGCCGACCGAGCATGTTGTGGATGATCTCGGTCAGCAAAACTGTCTTGCCCACGCCCGCCCCGCCGAAGAGACCTGCCTTTCCTCCTCGCTCAAGTGGGGTGAGGATATCGATGACCTTGATGCCGGTTTCGAAGATCTCGGAACGCGCCGACCGGCGGCTGAGACTTGGCGGCGGCTGATGAATACTGCGCCACTCGACATCTTTCGGTGCATCCCCTTGATCGATGGTGTGCCCGAACACGTCGAACATCCGACCCAGCGTGCCGAGCCCAACCGGCGCCTTGATCGGCCCCTGCGTGTTGATCACGGCCATGCCTCGGGCGAGACCTTGCGTGGGAGTCAGTGCGATGGCCCGGACATGATGCGAGTCCAGCTCGCTCATCACTTCGAGAACGATCCGGTTATTCTCACCGGCATAAAGCATGGTCTGGAGCGGCGGCAGATCTTTCTCGAAGGATACATCCACCACGCTGCCCCGAACCGAGACGACGCGACCGGGAAGGGAAGGTTTAACGGCCTCGGCTGCGGGCGCAGGATTGGGCATTAGCGTTGCCATAGGATGAGTGGAATTTCGAGCACGCTCCTGACTCCGTGATGATACGGAATGATCCGCACGGTATAATGTTCCACGGGACGATCCGCCGGAACGAAGGCGACATAAGTTTGACCATGGGCGGATGGTTCCTGGGGCAAGGGCTTCATCTCCTGCAGGAACGCCTCGCCATTGGAACCATTGGCGTAAATCTCGACACGGAGGTAATCGAGTGGGATAACGCCCGTTTCAACCTGGGTCTCGATGACGTAATTATCGGCCTTACGCTCGGTTTTGAATCCGAGAAAACGGAGGGAGTTCCAGCTCTGCTCGAGGACACGTCTCCATCTCGCGATCTCGATGCCTTCGGCCCCGTCATGGGCCACCCGTTGGCGAAACGCGGTTGATGCGGGCAGGTAGTAGTCCTCGGTATATTCACGCACCGCGCGGTCCGCCGAATATTCCGGCGTCAACAGAGCCATGCTATTCCGCACCCGATGCATCCAGGCAGCCGGAACTCCGCTTTCGTTTCTGGCATAGAAATCAGGCGCGATTTCCCGTTCGAGGAGATCGTAGATGAATTCCGCTTCCGCCTTATCCCAGAGTGGATCGTAGCCATGCTCATGGCCGTCGCCTAGGGCCCAGCCCACCTCGGGCACATATTGTTCGGCCCACCATCCGTCCAGCTCCGACAAATTGAGGCCGCCATTGGCGAGGATCTTCATGCCGCTGGTGCCGCAGGCTTCCCAGGGTCGCTGCGGTGTATTGAGCCAGACATCGGCGCCCTGGACCAATCGCTCGGTCAGGAGCATGTCGTAATCGCTGAGGAAAACGACGTGCCCGGCGACTTCGGGCCGTTGCAGGAAGCGCATCCACTCGCGAATCATGTCCTGTCCCGGACGATCCGCGGGATGTGCCTTGCCCGCGATGATTAATTGCATGGGGCGATGCTCATCGGTCAGCAGGCGGATGAGTCGCTCGGGATCATGGAGAAGCAGCGTGGGGCGTTTGTAAGTGGCAAAGCGGCGCGCGAAAACCACGGTGAGAATCGAAGGATCAAAGATCTGGTGCGCCTTTTCCACGGTGTCCGGCGGCAAACCCGCCATCGCCCGTTCGCGGCTGAGCCGTTGCCGGGTGAATTCAATCAACGTCCGGCGATTGGAGTTCCGCAAGTGCCAGAGTTCTCCATCGGAAATCGATTGTAACTCGACCTTGGTTTCTTCCCCGGTGCCCTGCCAACGATCCGCGCCGCTGGCTCGCTGCCACAATTCAGTCGTGGCGGCCGAGCTCCAGCTTGGCACGTGAATGCCGTTGGTGACGTGCCCGATGGGGACTTCCTGTTCCGGCCAGCGGGAAAAAAGCGGATTGAAAAGGTGGCGACTCACTTCTCCGTGCAAACGACTCACGCCATTCGCCGCTCCGCTGCCGCGCATGGCCAGATAAGCCATGTTGAAGGGTTCGGACGCATCATCGCGATGAATGCGTCCCAGAGCCAAAAAGTCCGCGAAGGAAATCCCCAATCTCTGGACATACCGGCCCAGATAGAGTTCAAGAAGATCGGGCGCGAAACGATCAAAACCCGCCTCCACCGCCGTATGAGTAGTGAAGAGATTGCCGGCCCGCGTCACCGCCAGGGCGGTATCGAAGGATTGCCCCGTTTCGAGCATGAAGTGACGCGCTCGCTCGAGGATGGCAAAGGCCGCATGGCCTTCGTTCAAGTGGCAAACATCGGGACGAATCCCCAGTTCGGTTAAAAGCCGCCAGCCACCAATTCCGAGCAGAACTTCCTGCTTGAGCCGGAGGTCCGTGCCTCCGCCATAAAGCTCGCCGGTGATTCCGCGATAGGCGGGAAAATTCGCCACGTCGTTGCTATCGAGCAAATATAACTTCAACCGACCCACCTGCACCTCCCAGGCACGCAGCCAGACGGAATAGCCAGGAAGCGCAATCTCCAGCCGGAAAATTTCCCCATCCGGCCCACGCACGGGCGTTACCGGCATCTGTCCGGGATCGTTATAGGGAAAAAGTGCCTCCTGATTTCCATCCTTGTCGATGACCTGGCGAAAATAGCCTTGCTGGTAAAGAAGGCCCACACCGGTCACCGGCACGCCGAGATCACTCGCCGCCTTGAGCTGGTCTCCCGCCACGTTGCCCAGACCTCCCGAGTAAATGGGCAGCGCCTCGCTGAGCATGAACTCCATGCTGAAATAGGCCACTGAGCCGATCGACTTTGCCAAATCCTGGTGCTGAAACCAGGTTGTGCCGTTTAGGTCCGCGCGCCTGATTTCAGCGAGCGTGTTGAGTTGTCGCGAAAAGGCCTCCTGCCCAAGCAGCTCCTGCTGGCGCGCGACCGGAAGGGTTTGCAGCACGAACCACGGATTTTCGGTCAGCTCCCAAAGCCGGGGATCGAGCTGCCGCCAAAGCGCCTCCGCCCGGGAGTCGCCCGCCCATCTCAGGTCGCGGGCAAGGTCCTGCAAGAGGGCCAGTTTATCCAGTCCGCCTGTCGTCACCTCGCCGCTCATTTGCTTACCTTGTCTTCCCACTTCCAGTTGATGATCTCGTCCCGGTCAATGCCTTCTTCGTGGGCGTAGGTCAGGCAATTTTCCTGCTGGTCCTGGTAGCGGGCCTTGGCGTGCGCGCCGATGTCCTTCAACTTGGGCACGCGATCGATGGCGTCGATCGCCAGGCTGTAGCGATCGGTTTCGTTGCAAATGGCCAGCTCCATCGGGGTGTTGATATTGCCCTTTTCCTTGTAGCCGCGGACGTGGATGTTGTGGTGATTGTGGCGGCGATAAGTCAGCCGGTGAATCAGCCACGGGTAACCATGGAAGTTGAAGATGATCGGCTTGTCGGTCGTGAACAGCCCGTCGAAATCGGCGTCCGATAAACCGTGGGGATGCTCGGTATTCGGTTCCAGGCGGAACAAGTCCACGACGTTGATGAAGCGGATGGAGAGATCGGGAAAGTCCTCCCGCAACAGCCGTGTGGCGGCGAGCGCCTCCTGCGTCGCGATATCTCCGCAGCCGACGAACACCACATCCGGCTCCTTGCCATCATCCGTGCTGGCCCACTCCCAAATGCCGAGGCCGCGACTGCAATGGCGCACCGCCGCGTCCATGTCCAGGTATTGAAGATGAAGCTGCTTGTCGGAGACGATCACGTTGACATAATCGACGCTGCGCAGGCAGTGATCGGCTACTGAGAGAAGGCAATTCACGTCCGGCGGCAGGTAGATGCGCGTGACCTTGGCGCTCTTGTTCGCGACCACATCGATGAAGCCCGGATCCTGGTGCGTGAAGCCGTTGTGATCCTGCCGCCAGACCGTTGAGGTGATGAGAATATTGAGGGAAGAAACGGGCGCTCTCCACGAAAGATCGCGGCTGATCTCCAGCCATTTGCAGTGCTGGTTGACCATCGAGTCGATCACATGCGCGAATGCCTCGTAAGTGGCGAAGAAACCGTGGCGGCCCGAAAGGAGGTAACCTTCCAGCCAGCCCTCAAGCGTATGCTCGCTCAACATTTCCATCACGCGTCCATCCGGCCCGAGGAAGCCTTCGTCATGGTCTTCCGGGAATCGCTCCGCCATCCAGGTCTTGAGCGATGCCTCATAGACCGCGTCCAATTTATTCGAGGCCGTTTCGTCCGGGCCGAAGACTCGGAAGTTGTCCGGATTCATCCGCAGGATGTCCCGGAGAAATTGACCCAGGGGATACGTGTTCTCTTTTTGCACCATACCGGGCCGCGTGATCTTGACGGCGTGATCCTTGAAGTCGGGCAGGTGTAGCGGCTTCCTCACCGTGCCGCCATTCGCGATGGGATTGCCGCTCATCCGCCGCAAGCCTTCGGGAGCCAGCGCCCGAAGTTCGTCCCGCAGACGGCCGTCCTCATGGAAGAGCTCTTCGGGGCGATAACTTTTCAGCCATTTCTCGAGCAGGCGCAAATCCTCCGGATGCTTCGATACATCCTTGATCGGGACCTGATGGGCGCGCCAGGAGCCCTCGGTCTTGTGGCCGTCGATTTCCGCCGGGCAGGTCCAGCCCTTCGGCGAACGCAGCACGATCATCGGCCATTTGGGGCGATCGGTGACGCCGAATTTCCTCGCCTGATTTTGGATCTCGCGGATTTCCTCCACGCAATGCTCCAGCGTCGCGGCGATGGCCTGATGCATCGAATCGGGATCCGAGCCTTCCACGAAGTAAGGCTTGTAACCATAGCCGATGAACAGGTTCTCCAGCTCCAGATGACTGATTCGCGCCAGCAGGGTCGGATTGTTGATTTTGTAACCGTTGAGGTGCAGCACCGGAAGCACGGCGCCATCACGTCGGGGGTTCAGGAATTTGTTGGAATGCCACGAGGTGGCCAACGGGCCGGTTTCCGCCTCGCCATCGCCCACGACGACCACGGTGATCAGGTCGGGATGATCGAAGGCGATGCCGTAGGCGTGGGAGAGGCTGTAGCCGAGCTCGCCACCCTCGTGAAGCGAGCCGGGAAGCTCCGGCGTGCAATGACTGCCGATGCCACCCGGAAAAGAGAAGGAGCGGAACAGCTTCAGCATTCCTTCCATGTCCTGGCTCTTCTCGGGATAAACTTCGCTGTAGGTGCCTTCCAGGTAGGCGTTGGAAAGGAGGGCTGGCGCGCCGTGGCCCGGACCCGCCACATAGAGCATGTTCAGGTCATATTTCTTAATCAGGCGATTGAGATGCACGTAGATCAGGCTCAGGCCGGGATCGGAACCCCAATGGCCGAGCAACCGTTTCTTGGTGTGCTTGAGCTCCAGGGGCTCGTGCATCAGAGGGTTCTCGCGGAGATAAATCATCCCCAGGCTGAGGTAAAGCGTGGCGCGCCAATAGGCGTCGATGCGCCCGACTTCCTCGGCGCTGAGAACGGCTTTTTGAATCGTGGCCCGGGCGGGCCCAACGGCGGTGATCTGATCGTCAACAGGGAGGATGTTCATGATTATTTGGGGGAGGGGTTTGAATGACGGGTGGGAAAGGCGAGTCGTGTGGTGTGGCGGGCGATGATCAGTTCCTCGTTGGTCTTCATGACGCGAACGGTCACGCGGCTGGTGGAGGAGGAAATGATCTCGGCGCTTTCGTCGTTACGGGCGGAATCAATTTCGAGGCCGAGATGGCGAAGGCCCTCGCAGATGGCGGCGCGGGGCAGGGAAGCGTTCTCGCCGATGCCGCCGGTAAAGATCAGCGTCTCGACGCCATCCAAAACCGCGACGAGCGATCCCAGGGTCTTCCTGCCCTGGTAACAAAAGAGGTCGAATGCTTCCGCGGCAGCGGGGTTCTTTTCCCGCGCCTCCAGCAGATCGCGCAGGTCGGAGCTGAGACCGGAGACCCCCTTCAGGCCGCATTGCTGGAAGACGAATTCGTTAATCTTATCGGGAGCCACTTTTCCTTCGCGAATGAGATAGGCGAGGACGCCCGGATCGAGATCGCCGGAGCGCGAACTCATCACCAAGCCGCCTGCGGGGGTGAAGCCCATGGTGGTCTCCAGGCTTTTTCCATTTCGCAACGCCGCCATGCTCGCGCCATTGCCGAGATGAGCGATGATCACTTTACCCTGCGCGGTCCCGCGCCCGGCCACTCGTGCGAGTTCGCCGATGATGTATTCGTAGGAGAGCCCGTGAAATCCGTAGCGCATAAGCCCGGTGTCTTCGGTCAGCCGTCGCGGCAGGGGCAATCGTTGCGCCACGGCCGGAAGCGTGCGATGGAATGACGTATCGAAGCAGGCGATCTGAGGGATGTTCTGCCCCAGCTTCTGGGTCGCCTCCAGCGCGCGCAAGGCGGCGGGCAAATGGGGAGGGTCAAGAGGGCAAAGGGTTTGCAGCTCCTTCAGGAGCTCGGACGTGATGATCTCCGGCCCCAAGTGGTGAGACCCTCCCTGCACGATGCGATGCCCGATGGCCGCCATCGCCTCGATGCCAAAGGAGGACAGGCGACCCAAAAGCAGATCGAGCGCGCTTTGATGATCGGGCAGGGAGGCCGATTCATCGGCGAGCTTCTTGCCCTCGCCATTGACCGCCTCGAAATGTCCCTCGCCCTCGCCGATCCGGTCCAGCTTTCCATGGAGAAGAAGCGTTTCCGCTCCCGCGCCCATTTCGTAGATCGAAAACTTGAGGCTGGAAGAGCCGCTGTTGAGCGTCAAAACGCGGTGCTCCTTCATTGCCCAGCCTCCGGCGAGTTTGCCTTGAAGCCATTGCCCGTGTGGCAGATCGATCCTCGCGAGAAGGCCTCGCGAAACAAGCTGCTGAGGGCTTTCCTGATGTGATCGGCCATTCGACCAATTTACCCACTTCGGCCAGTGCGACTAACCCTCCCTTGCTCAAATCTTAGCCGCGTTTGTCCAGTTTAGGCCTGCGGACTACGGAACACGTAGAGACATGGGAAACGTCGCCTTGGACGAAAACCAAATGATCCGATAGAATTCGCCTATGGAAAGGACGTCTATTCTTTTTTGGAGTGGGTTGGTGCTCATCCTGGTTGGGGTCTCCATTCATTTTGAATCTGCGCAGTGGGCGTCCACCACATTGCTTGACCCATCAATGACTAGTAGCACCAAGCCCGTCTATCTCCTAAACGAGGATACGCAAAAGGCGTTCGTTTTCATGAGCGAGATTTTGAGCGTTCTTGGCGTGGCGTTGACTTCCATCGCCGCCTTTCGATGGGTGAAAATTCCGTAAGCAGTGTCCGCTTGAGGAAGAGGAGTCAACCCTGGCCCGCTTGGCATCTGATTACCTGTACATCGGCCAGCTGTTGATCTTGCATATTTGCTCGCAAGCCGACTGAATCTTTTGAGCGTCCGATTCACTGGTACAATGGAACTTCTCCCGCTCCATTTGACCGAGATAGGGTGAGTAGTTATCGCGGGTTCGTTTCCAGGCAAAGTTGTCTGCCTTGACGTTTCTAACGTTCACGACCCAATCACAGTCGCAGTTACACGTGCTAGTAAGGTAATGCACGGTGATGTCGCCGCTATCGTCATCATATTTAACGGTCACTTCAGGACAGTTGCTGAGTTTGTTTCGAATAAGAGCAACCAACTCTTCGACCGTCGGTTGCTGAGGAGAAGAGGCATAATCCGCAAAGAGAAAAGATGACTGATACTGGCTGGAACCTCCACTTGCGGTGCTTGTGCCCACGATGAGGGGCGGCTTGCCATCCTTGAAACGGATGTAGGAAGGATCCGTTGCGACGGAGGTTTCGCACTTATCCACCCGGAAGTTGCACCCGTTGGTCGTGCGGTAGGTTTGGGTTTCTTGAGTCACCATCGTTTCGCCGGCAAACAAAGGGGCGGAACACATTGCAACGATCAGGACGAGGCACGCTTTATTCATCATACATTTTCCCAAGTACACGTTTAAATCTTCGGATATTACTCGTATTTGCGACAAGCGTCTTCAGCCACTCGGTCGCACTTTTTTCTGAGGACAACCCGCTTTTTGCGAGCGATTCCTGCTCCTTTTGTAGGAGAAACCCGTGTGGATGGCAAGCGTGTCCCGGAGAGGGGGGCGTGCTGGTGCATCCGTCAAGCGTCGAGCTCGAAATCCTTTTTTCGGAGGGAAGTGCTCTATCCAGTGGAGCGTTGGATTTAGGTGCTTTTCAGAGAAGAAGCGCTGAAAATCCGTTGGGTGACTATTCTGATAACTATTCTCTTAAAAATGAAAAACACCTAGGCACTTTTGATAAACCAATATGTACTACGGTCACCTGCCGATATCCACTTTTGTCCAACCCGATTCCAAATAACTTTCGCTGAGCTCTTTTAACCATGCAGTAATAGAGTTCAGTTCAATGCGGAAGAGATATTTCTCTTTGGACCAATCTGAGGCTACAACGATAGTTGAAAACCTTCGGGGCACATCTGAACTCTCCGCGAAAATAATAAAGTGATGAATAAACTGATTTGAGATTTCTTCCAGAGTAAGGTGACGAGAGGCTGGCCTTTTAAAATCGTACAGATCTTCTAAGTCGGCAATCGTATAATAAGTCGTTCTTCGAGCTGATTTCTTAGGAAAAGCTACAAGCTCGTGCTTTCTTTCTCTCAATTTTCGAGACATACGGTCTCGTTCGACAAGTATTCGTATGCAACTCATTGCGATTATAACCTCTCTTTCAAGAAGGCACATTCGCTTTTCAGACCATCGCTTAAATTTAGATAGTTTGGCGATTCGACGTGCTGAAGCAACTAATCCTGGTCGCCAGTAGCGTGACTCAATCATCTAGCCTACTTCTAGGTAAGGTAGGGTGCACCCGTCGAGATTCGAACTCGAAACCCCTTCCTTCGGAGGGAAGTACTCTATCCAGTTGAGCTACGGGTGCTCGTGCTTTCGCCGGGGTATGGTGGAAACCGGACCCACAGCGAGGGAAATCATCATGCCGGAATTTTGACGGGAGGCAAGGAAAGGTGAGGGGGCATTAGTGCAAAGAGACGTTAGACCGGCGGCGTTCGGCCAAAGATGACTCCCTTCGCCTCCGGGCCGCAGGCGGTGATGATGGCGAGGGCGATCGCCGTCACGCCCGCGACCAGAGCCAGCGCCCAGGCGTAATTATCGTGGTGATCGGCGGCGATCCCGGCCTGCCAGACCGCGTTGCCGGACGCGAGGAGATTGCCGAGCTGGTAAGCAAAGCCGGGGAAGGTGCCGCGAAGATCTTCCGGCGAGAGCTCGTTGAGATGCACGGGCACAACGCCCCAGGCGCCTTGGACCATCACCTGGATAAGGAAAGCGCCCATGCCCAGGAACAAGGGCGTGGTGGAAAAAGCCCAGAGCGGGATAATCGGCAGGGCGAGCAGTGCTGCCGTGATGATCGCCCTCCGTCGGCCGACTCGTTGTGAATAAATCCCAAAGGCGATGCCACCGACAATCGCTCCGAGATTGGCCACGATCAAAAGGGTGCTCACCACGTTGGAAGTCAGTCGATGCTGCACCTGGAGGAAGGTGGGATACAGATCCTGCGTGCCGTGGCTAAAGAAATTAAAGCCGGTCATCAGCAGGATGACGTAGAGAAAGCGTTTCCAATGCCTGGCCACGAGGCTCCCCAGGGTGGAATAATCAATATGCCGTTCGCGTCGTTCCCAAACGGGCGACTCCTTCACGCCCATGCGAATATAAAGGACGAGGAGCGCGGGCAGCACGCCCAGCGCGAACATGCCGCGCCAGCCGATGAGATGAAAAAAGAGGCCGTAAACAATCGCCGCGAGCAGGTAACCGAAGGCATAGCCCTCCTGCAAAATGCCGGAAATAATCCCGCGACTCTGCGGAGGAATCGTTTCCATGACCAGGGAGGAGCCAATGCCCCACTCGCCGCCCATGGCGAAGCCGAAAAGGGCTCGCAAAATAAATAGCGTGGCCAGTGAAGGAGCGAAGGCCGAAGCCAGTTCGAAAAACGAATACAGAAGGATGTCGATCATCAGCACAGGCCGCCGCCCGAAGCGTTCGGCCAGCCAGCCAAAGAAAAGCGCTCCCACGGGGCGGAACATGAGCGTGAGGGTAATGCCCCAGGCGACGTCCTTTACCTGGGCGTGGAAATCCCCGGCGATGGAGCGCACGACAAAGACCATGAGAAAAAAATCGAAGGCATCGAGCGACCAGCCCAGCAGGCTGGCGATACAGGCCGCGCGCTGGTCGCGATTGAGGACTTTGAGTTCGGCGAACATGGCGGTGTTATCGTTTAAAGCGGGACGGGGTCGACTTGTCGAGGGCGCTGGAACGTTTTGTTTCCAAGTGGAAAACGCGGCGTAGTGGCGAGCGTCCCGAAATCTGGTATCAAGTTTTATGCATAAGAATCTCGTTGTCTGGATCGTCCCGCTTTTCCTGGGGATTCTCGCGCTCGCCGGTGTGGAAGGGCAGACGCCCGCTCCTGCGGCCGCTTCGAGTTCGAGCACGAATGCACCCTCGGCCACCGCGCCCGCTCAGCCGATCCCGCTGGGGAATGTCGTCACGGAGGCCGTCACGATTTCCGGCAAGTTGCAGGATATCCAAGCCGGGCTGGCCTCGGACCAGACTGTGGCCACGGTGAACCAAAGCCTGCCGGCCATCGTGCAGGAGATCAATCAGCGCGAGAGCGATGACCTCAAGGTGCAGAGTGCCGGGCCCACGCTCTCCACTTTGCGTAGCTCGCAGGCGGCGTGGCAGACGATCTCGAATGGTCTTGATACCGTGAAACAGACGCTGACCGGACGAGTGTCCCAGTTGGACAAGCTGGTGGGCCAGTTGGGAGATATGAACAGGACATGGCAGGTCACGCTGGCGAGCGCAAATACCTCCTCCGCGCCGCCGGATGTCCTCAACCGCATTCAGACGGTCATCGCGAACATCGGCCAGCAAACACAGGCCACGAGAGAGCTTCGCGCGAAAATCCTCTCCTCGCAGAGTGACGTGGGTAGCCAGGAGGATCGGATCAAGGCCGGCCTGGCAAAAATCAGCGACCAGAAGGAAGTCGCGATCAAATCTCTCTTCGTCCGCGATAGCGCGCCCCTTTGGGATTTCGACAGCCTGGAAGCCGGGGCGGCAAATCCGGCGGGGTCAACCCGGGTGTCGTTCGGCGAGCAGATCCAAGCCCTGCGGCTCTATCTGGCCGATAAGATGCCGACCCTCTTTATCCATCTGCTGATTTTTATCGTCCTCGCCATCGTTTTGGTCTGGGTGCGGCGGGAATTACAGATCCGGGCCGGAGAGGATCCTGCCATCAAGCACGCCGCGAATGTCCTGGAGCTGCCGCTTGCGACGGCCATGGTGCTCGCCCTTTTAGCGAGCGGATGGCTCTATCCGCTCGCGCCGCGCCTGTTATTGGCGGGATTGGAGGCGGCCGCGTTGATTCCCGTGGTGGTCATTTTGCGGCGACTGATCGAACCGGCCCTTTTCCCGATTTTGTACGCCATGGTGCTCTCCTTTTTTGTGGATCAGGTGCGGTCGATCATGACCGGATTGCCGGTTTTAAGCCGCCTGCTTTTTCTGATCGAGCTGACCGCAGCCATCGTCTTTCTCCTTTGGCTGGTGTGGTCCCGGCGGCTTTCCCCGGAAAAGGTGCGCGACATTCAACTGGAGCGCGTGGTGGGAGTTTACGCCCGCTTGGCCCTGGCCCTCTTTGGCGTGGCCATTATCGCCAATTTTCTCGGCTACACCCATCTCTCCTATCTGATGGGCAATGCGGAACTGGAGAGCAGTTACCTGGCCGTGATTCTTTATGCGGCGGTGCGCATCGCCGATGGACTGATCATGACGGCCCTGAAAATCCGGCCCCTATCGCTTCTCGGCATGGTGCAGCGTCATGACGCGATGCTGGGTAACCGCGCCTCGCTGGTTCTCCGCGGAGTGGCGGCCTTATTCTGGCTGTGGGAGACGCTCGAACTCTTTTCCCTCCGGACGCCGCTTGGGAGCGCAGTGATGCCGATCCTCATTCATACCGATGCGCAGAGTGGATTGCATCCGGCTTTGCTGGGCCGGATCCTTCTCTTCGCTTTCGCCATCTGGGCCACGTTTTCCATCTCCAGATTCATCCGCTTTGTTCTGGAAGAAGAAGTTTATCCGAATTGGCAGCTGGGTCCTGGGGTTCCTTACGCCATGTCGACCATAGCTCATTATGTGGTGCTCATCCTCGGCTTCCTCATGGCACTGAATGTCATTGGTGTAAACCCGAGTAATTACCCCGCTTACACCGTCCTGGCTGGCGCGCTGGGCGTGGGTCTCGGTTTCGGCCTGCAGAATATCATGAACAATTTCGTCTCGGGGATCATCCTGCTTTTCGAGCGCCCAATTAAAGTCGGTGATGTGATCCAAGTCGACACGTCGATCGGGACGGTGGAGAAGATCGGCATTCGCGCCAGCATCATCCGCATCACCAACGGGTCGGAAGTCATCATGCCAAACGGAAACCTGATCTCGAATCCGGTGACCAACTGGACTTTCTCGGATCGTCGCCGGGTCATCGATATTCCAATCGCAGTCGCCGCCAAGTCGGACCCGCAACGGGTCATGGCCATCCTGGTCGAGACGGCCAAGGCGAATCCCTCCGTGCTCACCAATCCGCCGCCGCAGGTGCTCTTCACCAGCCTCACCGGGGCGACGCTTAATTTCGAACTGAAGGCCTGGACGGCCAAACAGGACCTTTGGACCCAAACCAAGAGTGAGCTCTTCCTCGCGATTTCGGCCGCGCTGGCGCGGGAGAATATTGTCATGAGCTAACCCGAAGGCCACAGGGGATTAATGAGCATCGTACCGGCAAAGATCTGCGGAACCGCTCCCAAGCTGGATCTCCGCGCATTGGGCGGGTTATTGATCGAGACGGCCAAATCGTGGAGCGCCCACCGGGTGCCCAAGATGGGTGCGGCGCTGTCTTATTACACCGCGTTCTCGCTTGCGCCACTGGTCGTTTTCATTCTTTCGCTGGCGACCCTCGTGGTCAAAAAGCAGGACGCCGATTATTACATCAGTCAGGAGGTGACGAATCTGATTGGACCGAAAGGGGGCGAGGCGGTGCAGGAAATCCTCCGGCACGCCAACTCGACCCAGAGTTTGTCCTGGGGAACAGTGGTCAGTTTCATCGTGCTGCTGATCGGCGCTTCCGGCGCTTTTGGAGAGCTGCAGGATTCGCTGAATCAAATCTGGGAAGTGCCGCCGCAGGGGCAGCATCCCTTCATGGCCATGATCAAGGAACGGGCGCTTTCTTTCGTCATGGTTTTCGTTCTCGGCTTTTTCATGCTCGTTTCGCTTATCATCTCCGCCGTGATCGCGGCGTTGAGTGGGGCCGTCTCGCGACATTTCCCCTCGGCTGGTCTGGAACTCACCAATTCCATTATTTCCATGATCGTTTTCTCGGTGCTCTTTTCGATCATCTTTCGATTGCTGCCGAATGTGACGCTGACCTGGGACGACGTCTGGCCCGGCGCGGTCTTCAGCGCCAACCTCTTCATCCTGGGAAAATTTCTGCTCGGTTGGTACATCGGATCAAGCAGCACATTTTCCAGTTACGGCGCTGCCGGTTCTTTCGTGGCGATTCTCGTATGGGTTTTTTATTCGGCGCAAATTCTCTTCCTGGGCGCTGAGTTTTCCCGGGCCTACACGCTCCGTTTCGGCTCCCTGCAAGGGAAGACGGCAACGACAAAACCCGCCTAGAGCGCGGGCAGAACCGGACGCGGTTGCCCGCGGCGAATTGCCTCGGCCAAGCGCGGGGTGAAATCGAGCGCCTCGCTGATGACTTGGTGCATGTCGAGGTAACGATAAGTGGCGAGTCGGCCCAGGAAAGAGACCTTGGTTTCGCTTCGGGCCTGCTCGAGATACCGGGCCTGCAGAATTTTGTCCGGGCCCAGGCTCTTGGGATAGAAAGGTATATCCGCCGCCCCCGATTCCTTGCTGAACTCGGTGTAGACGACGGTCTTCTCGTGCTCTTCCCACGGCGCGAAATGCTTGTGCTCGATCTTGCGGATGAAAGGAATTCCAACCTCGGGATAATTCATCAGCGCATGGCCCTGGTAATCTCCGAGATGATCCGAGCGCTCCCAAAAAACGGTGCGATAGCCGAGCCGTCCCAGGTGGTGACCATAGTATTGGTCCAAAGGGCCGGTGAAAATCACATGCTCGAATTCGCCGGCCATGCCCGCCTGCCACGCCGTGCCGAGTTTGACTTCGATATCGGGATGATCCAGCACCCGCTTGATCAGGGCGGTGTAGCCTTCGCGCGGAATGCCCTGGAAACGGTCACTGTAATAGTTGTCGTCCTCGGTAAATCGGATTGGCAGTCGCTTGATCACGGAGGTGGGCAATTCGCGCGGTTCACAACCCCACTGCTTTTGGGTGTAACCGTAAAAGAAGGTTTCGTAGAGCTCGCGGCCCACGAATTTCAGGGCGTACTCCTCGAAGTTTCGCGGCTCATCGATTCGGGAATCTCCAAGGGTGCCGATAAACGCGCGCGCCTCCTCGGAGGAAAAGTTTCGCCCGAAGAATTGATTGATCGTCCCCAGATTGATCGGAAGGCTGAAAACTCCGCGCTTGATCCTGGCTTTGACGCGATTGATGAACGGCCCGAATTCCGCAAAGCGATTTACATAAGCCCAGACGTCCTCGCGGCTGGTGTGGAAAATATGCGGGCCGTACCGGTGCAGCATGATGCCCGAAGTCGGATCGCGTTTTGTATGGCAGTTGCCGCCCATATGCTCGCGTTCATCGATGACCAGGATTTTGCGGTCCTGAATTGCCGCCAGTTCCCGGGCGGCGACGGCGCCGGAAAAACCGGCTCCGACGATCAAAATCCGGGAGGTGCTCATGAGGAGAAATCACCCTAAAACCACTTTGGTCATTAAGCGAGTGCGCCGTGCATGAAAATAGGATTCGAGCTCGCGAAGCCACCGCCCTGACGTAAATTAGGGCATGGGCAAGAAGTACGACTCAGTGGAGGACGGTTTCGCCGCGGCCAATATTGACGGAGCACAAAGACATCTTTTCCTCTGTCTCGGCCCCGATTGCGCGCCGATGAAGGAAGGCGAGGAGACCTGGGACTTCCTCAAGAAGCAGTGCAAAAAGCTGGACCTGCCCGTCATGCGGACCAAGGCGGGCTGTTTTCGCATCTGTGTGGGCGGGCCCTGGCTCCTGATCTATCCGGAAGGCGTCTGGTATGGCGACGTGACGCCCAAGCGGTGCGAGCGGATTTTGCGGGAGCACGTGCAGGAAGGGCACCCGATCGAGGAGTGGGTGCAGCGGACGCATCCGCTTTGTGGGAGTGGACCGGGAAAGTAATCCTGCGTGTCGCGTAAATTTTTCGGCTGATGCGCAGGTAATGCTTGTCTCCGGTGCGTACCGCCGTGCTTATCTATCCGCCCATGTCGGAGCCTCAAATCGAATCGTCGCGCCTTGCGCTTAATCCCAGCCAGACGGAAGTTGCCCTGTCGCAGGAAAAGCATGTGGTCGTGCTCGCCGGGGCGGGTACGGGCAAGACGGCTGCGATTACCCATAAAGTCGCGAATCTCATCCGCAACGGCGCGCGCCGCCGGGAAGTGATGATGATCACCTTCACGCGCAAGGCCGCAGGCGAAATGCAGAAGCGGGTTGGCGCCCTCATCGGCGATGTGCCCAAGCAGAATCGGGAGGACGCCATGCTGGTCGGCACTTACCACGCCATCGCCAGCCTGCTCATCCGCCGCGACGCCGCAGGCTTTGGGCTCACTCGCTCGACTTTCACCACGCTGGATGAGGACGACGCGGGCAGCCTGATGAAATCAGCCTTCCGCGAATGCGAGGTGAAGCCCGGCGAATCCGTCACGCCCGCGCGCGTGCGGGCGGCGCTTTCCTTTGCGGTCAACAAACAGATTCCGTTGCCGGAGCATTTCGAGGAGACGTTTGTCGAGCATGCCGAACGGGCGTTGATGCTCGTCCAAGCCTACCGCAAGCTGAAGCGGGCGGCGAACGCGCTCGATTATGATGATCTTCTCGTCCTGTGGGGCAAGCGCCTGAAGGAGGATGCGGAATATTCCGCCCGTTTGCGGGGCATCTATCGTCATGTGATCTGCGATGAGTTCCAGGACAACAATCTTCTCAACTACGACATCCTGACCCACCTCGACCCGGAGCATCTCACCGTCGTCGGCGACGTGAACCAATCGATCTTCGGTTTTCGCGGGGCCTCGTGCGGCCTGGTCGATACGTTCCTGAAGGAGCATCCGCAGGCGCGGGTGATTCGCCTGGAAAATAATTATCGCTCCGGCCAGAAAATCCTCGATCTCGCCAACGGCGTGGTGAAGGAAGCGCCGCGCGCGCTGATTCTCACCAGCGCCAAGAAGCATGAGAGCCAGGCCGAGCTCGTGCCGTTGCCCAACTCGACGAGCGAGGCGGCCTTCGTCGTCGATTGGATCACCAAGCGCATGGAACGAGGGACGAAACCCTCGGAAGTCGCAATCCTTGCGCGATCCTCGCGGTCACTGGAAACGATCGAGCTGGCGCTGAAATTCCAGAAGATCGCCTATCGCAAGTATGGCGGCCTGATGCTGGGCGATTCGGCGGAGGTGAAGGATTTCATCTCGTTCCTGCGGCTCGCATTCAACCCGGACGACCGCGTGGCGATGGTGCGCTGCCTTACGCTTTTCCCCGGGGTGGGAGAGGCTTCCGCGGAAAGATTCGTTTCCACCGAGGATGATGCGGACGATCTATTCAAGGTCGAGCGGTCGCTGCCCAAGGGCGCGGGCGGTTTGAGCGATTGGCTGGCAGAGTTGCGCTCCCGGCGCGGTTTGGGTGAGAAAGGCGAATACCTGCTGAGCGTGATTTTTCCGCTGATCGACCGGAACTATCCCCAAAACAGCGCCGAGCGCATGGCGGCCCTGGATGGCCTGGTCAACTCGATGAAGGCGATGTCGGCGACCATGGAGGAATTTCTCGATGCGTTTTCTTTGGAGAAATCGACCGACGTGAATCATCTCGACTCGGAAATCTCGGTGGCGACGATCCACGCGAGCAAGGGTCTGGAATTCGATTGTGTCGTGGTCTGCGGCACGGGAGGGCTCCAAATGCCCCATCCGCGCTCGGTCGATCCCGAAGCCTATGAAGAGGAGCGGCGGCTGATGTACGTGGCCGTGACGCGCGCGCGCAAGCGGTTGGTGCTGACTTATCCGCGCGATGGGTTGCCGGGATCGCCGCAGGGGCCGAGTCCCTTTTTGCCGCCGCAATTTCCCTGGGATGATCTCAGCCGGTAGCAAGACTCGGTTTTCATGTTAGAATCTCCTGATGTCGACCGTCGTGCCCCGTCCGGACATCTCCGCTGAAACGCCTCCTGCCACCGGAGCGCAAACGACCGTGGTGGCCATGCTGGTGGCGCTGAGCGTCTCCCATTTGCTCAACGATACGATGCAATCGCTGCTGCCGGCGATCTATCCGCTTTTGAAAGCGGACTATCATTTGAGCTTCACGCAAATTGGCGTGATCACCCTGGCCAACCAGGTCACGGCCTCCTTGCTGCAACCGGTGGTTGGAACCTATACCGACCGCAAACCGAAGCCCTACTCACTCGCCGTGGGCATGGGTTTTACCCTCGCGGGACTGGTGCTGCTGGCGGTGGCGGGAAGCTTTCCGCTCATGATCGGCGCGGCGATGTTGATCGGCATGGGTTCTTCCGTCTTTCATCCCGAAGCTTCGCGCGTTGCGCACATGGCTTCGGGCGGACGGCACGGTTTTGCCCAGTCTATTTTTCAGGTGGGCGGGAATCTGGGAACATCGCTGGGCCCACTGCTCGCCGCACTGATCCTCGTGGAGGGCGAGCAGATCCGCGTCCTCTGGTTCTCCCTGCTCGCTTTGCTTGGCATCGTGATTCTGACGAAAGTGGGGCAGTGGTACCAAAGCAATTCCCACCGGCTCAAAGGCAAGTCGCATCGCGCCCATCATCACGGGAACATCTCCCGGCGGCGCGTACTCCTGTCGCTCGCCATTCTGGTGGCGTTGATTTTCTCGAAGTACTTTTATCTCACGAGCATGACGAGCTACTACACGTTCTTCCTGATCGATAAATTTCATCTTTCGGTGCGGGATTCGCAGTTCCATCTCTTCCTCTTTTTGTTCGCGGTCGCGGCGGGAACGATTCTCGGTGGTCCGCTCGGTGATCGCTTCGGTCGCAAGCGTGTGATCTGGATTTCCATCCTCGGCGTTGCGCCATTCTCCCTCATGCTGCCATTCGCGAGCTTATTTTGGGTCACGGTGCTGACCGTTCCAATTGGTGTGATCCTGGCCTCGGCCTTTCCGGCCATCGTGGTTTACGCGCAGGAACTCGTGCCCGGCAAAGTCGGCATGATTGCCGGGCTTTTCTTCGGCCTCGCCTTCGGCATGGCGGGAATTGGATCGGCGATCCTGGGCAAGCTGGCGGACCATACGAGCATCAATTTCGTTTTCGCGATTTGCTCTTTCCTGCCATTGATCGGATTGCTCTCCGCGTTGCTGCCTAATCTGGAAAGATCAGGCGCCCAGAGTTGATTTGGCCGCTCTTTTTTCTTTGACCCATTTTAATTCGACTTCATCGGTAGCACTTCCTCCAGCGCGCGCCAAAGGGCGTCGACCATCTGGCCGATCTGCGTTTCTGTGACGCAATAGGGCGGCATGAGGACGAGGACGTCGCCAATGGGCCGAGTGAGCAGGCCATGTTTCTTGGCCGCTTCACAGACACGATGACCGATGCGGTCGGTAAAAGGAAAAGGCGTGCGCGTTGTAAAATCCTGGACGATTTCAACCGCCGCGATGAGACCTTCCTGACGAACGTCGCCCACGTGGGGATGATCCCAGAAAACGGCGAGACGGTCGGCGAGGATACGTTCCAAACCGGCGTTCTTTTCCAACGTCGACTCGTTTTCAAAGATCGCGAGATTGGCCAGCGCGGCCGCGCAACCGAGCGCGTTGCCCGTGTAACTATGCCCGTGAAAAAAGGTCTTCAATTCCGCGTAACCACCGAGAAAGGCGTCGAAGATCGTCTCGCTGGCCAGCGTCGCCGCCACGGGCAGGTAACCGCCGGTCAATCCCTTCGCGAGCGCCACCAGATCGGGCGTCACCTTTTCCGCCTGAAAAGCGAACATCGTTCCGGTGCGACCGAAGCCGGTCATCACTTCATCGAGAATCAGCCAGATGCCGCGTTCACGGCAAGCGGCGGCGGCTTTCTCGAGGTAGCCGTGGGGATGCATCGTCATGCCAGCCGCGCCCTGCACGCGAGGTTCCAGCACAAACGCGGAAGCGGTATCGCCTGCGGCATCGAGGGCCGTTTCGAGTTCGCCGATGCATTCCCACCCGCATTGGCGGGATGGCCGCGCCTCGATCCCACGCACCGGTTCGGCGCGATTGTAAGGACAGCGATAACAGGCAGGGCTTATCACCTCACGCGTCTCGAAAAGCAGCGGGCGATAGGCGCGGTGAAAAGTCGGGCTGTGACCCGCGCTCATCGCTCCGACCGTGTCGCCGTGGTAGCCGTTCGCCAGGGAGAAGAAGACGCTGCGCCTCGCCTCGCCGCGTTGCAGCCGGGCTTGGTGGACCATCTTTAACGCCGCTTCCATCGCGGTGGAACCGTCGTCGGAAAAGAAGACCTTATGGTCGGGCAAAGCAGCAACCTCCAGCAAGTCGTGCGCGAGTCGCGGCGCGAGATCGTTGGTCAGCCCGAGGAAGGAACTGTGGGCGATCCGGTCAAGTTGGGCGCGAATGGCTGAATCAATTTCCGGGCGGCGGTGGCCGTGGAGATTTGTCCAGATGGAGGAATTGCCGTCGAGATATTCGCGTCCGTCCTCGGCTTTCAGAACGGCGCCGCTTCCCTCGACAATGACAATCGGTTCGTGGCCGGGCGCGTTCCAGTCGCGCATCTGGGTGAAGGGATGCCAGACATGGGCCCGGTCCAACTGGGTGGAAGTCATCGGGATATTTTTACGGGGGAACGGAGGGCGATGCGAGTCCTTTGCGGAATCTGGACAAATTCCGGGAAAATGGATTTAAATAAGCCATGCGCTGCTGCTGCCTGATTCTCTCCCTGCTGTTGCTCACTCATTGTTCCGGCATATCTGATTACAGTGCGGATCGCGGGTCCAGCACCAGTCTCACCGGCAACCAGGGCGGGTCGGGCGCGCAGGCGACCCTTTGGTCCAGCGATCCCGGTCACAAGACCGTCTTAAATCAAAACGGCGCAGCTTCGCCCTGAAGAGGCCCGCGAAGAAGTTTTGTTCTTTGGCCGGATTTCAGTTAAGAAGCGACGATGAAAATCGTTGTGGCTTACTCGGGAGGACTCGACACCTCCATCATTTTGACCTGGCTGAAGGAGAAATACGACGCGGAGATCATTGCGTTTTGCGCCGATATCGGCCAGGAAGAAGAACTCAAGGGCCTCGACAAGAAAGCCCTGAAAACGGGCGCGTCGAAATGTTACATCGATGACCTCACGGAAGAATTCGCACGCGATTTCATCTACCCCATGGTCCGCGCCAACGCGCTGTACGAGAACCAATATTTTCTCGGCACCAGTATCGCCCGTCCCCTGATCGCCAAGCGTCAGGTCGAGATTGCGCGGCTGGAAAAAGCCGACGCCGTGGCGCATGGCGCGACCGGCAAGGGCAACGACCAAGTCCGCTTCGAGCTCACCTTCGCGGCGCTCGCGCCCGACCTGCAAATCATCGCCCCATGGCGTGATTGGGAATTCAAAGGCCGCACCGACTTGATTAATTACGCGAAGTCCCACGGCATCGCCGTGCCGGTCAGCGTGAAGAAGCCCTATAGCACCGATCGCAATCTCCTGCACATCAGCTTCGAGAGCGGCATTCTGGAAGATCCGTGGGTCGAGCCGCCCGCCGATATGTTCAAGCTCAGCGTCTCGCCGGAAAAAGCGCCCGATAAGCCGCAGTACGTCGAACTCGATTTCGTGGCCGGTGATTGCGTCGCCGTGGACGGCAAGAAGCTCAGCCCCGCCGACGTGTTGCGGACGCTGAACAAGCTCGGCGGCAAGCACGGCATCGGCCGGGTCGATCTCGT
>JAMFSY010000135.1 GCA_026225555.1 Methylacidiphilales bacterium | reverse complement strand
GCATCCACCTCGCCCCGAAAGACCTTGGCCGGATCGGGGCTGGCATCAGCCGCGACGCCGAGTTGGATGAGATCGGCTTTTTCCACTTTCATTTCGTGCGCGGGTACTTCGATCGTGTCGGTGTGGGCGAAAGGCTGGCCCTCGTCCAGGATGAGCTGATAGGTTCCCGAAGGAATGGCTGGCAATAAATCCGGCGTGGAACCTTCCAGCTTCACTCCGCCAGTCATCTTCCCGCCCAAGAGGAGATAACGCGTGTGAGAAGGAATGGTCGCCAAGCTCAGCCCGCCCAAGGCGCGTTTGAGTTCGACTGTACCGAGATCAAGCTTCGCTCCTGCCGCGATCGTCACCGTCTGCGTGACGGGGTCGAAGCCTTCTTCTGAAAGGGTGATGGCGTACGAGCCCATGCGAAGGGAGGAAAACAGCGCCGGAGTCGATTGGTCCGGCCGCCCCGCGACATGGACGATTGCCCCCACTGGATCGGAGTTCACCATCAGCGCTCCAGGCGTTGCAATCAGGGGCCTTGCCAGCGAATAAAGCAGCCATCCGGCGAGAGCCGTTGCGCCGATGAGAGCGCCAAGAGAGAAGAGTCGTTTGGGGGGAAGGGGCCGGCCGAATCGCTGAAAAGTCTCCGCCAGATTTGGAAAGCGCCGGCTTTTGACGGTCAATGATCCGGCCCCTATCGACCGGGGCTTGGTGCTGGCAGAGAGTCCCAAACGCTCGGAAAGCTCCAGCATGCTTGCGGGACGTTTTTCCGGGGCCTTGGCCAGACAGGCCGCCACGGCTTCTTCCCATTCCCGGGGAAGAGCCTCGTTCGCAATCTTAAATTCCTGCCGTCTCTCCGTCATCGATTTTGGGATGATCGTCTGGACCTGGAGCGGGATGTTTCCGGAATGAAAGGGCGGCTTCCCGGTGAGCAATTCGTAGATCGTCGCGCCCAAGGCGTAGACATCGTCCGTCACGCGGGCGACGTCTCCGCTCATTTGTTGCGGACTCATGTAAGCGAGCGTGCCGCTCGACCCGCGCTTGATGGTCATCCGGTTGAGGGAATCACTGATGCTTTGAGCGATGCCGAAATCGGCAATCTTGATCTGCCCCCGGGCGCTCAGCATCAAGTTCGCCGGTTTCAGATCGCGATGCACGACACCGACTTCCTCATGGACGTAGTAGAGGGCGTCACATATCCGCGTCATCCAGTTCTTGAGTTCCTCGATTTCAAAAACGCGCTGCTCTTTTTCGATCCGCAAGGCGGCCAGCGTTTGGCCGTCGATATATTCCATCGAAAGGGCCGCCGCCTGATGGTCTTTGATGAAATCATAAATGCGGATGATGTTGGGATGGGTGAGATCCAGACAACGCCGCGTTTCGCGCTTCAACTCATCGATGGCTGCCGGATCGGAGCTGACCACGTCGGGCAGAAACTTCAGGGCCACGTCTCGCTCCAGTTGCTCATCGCGGGCGAGCCAGACGACTCCCATCCCGCCGCTGCCCAGCACACGGTTCAATTTATAGCGGCCAAAAACCTGCTGATGATTTTCGAGACCCCGGATGGTGGCCTCAAAATTGAGGTCGCTCACGACGGGGGTTAACTCGGAAGACATAAGGTCATTGCATGCAATAGATTCCTGCTACACCGCGCAATTTAGCAATCCCGGTGCCAGTGAAGGAAGCGAGAAAGTCAGGGCGACCGGCATTATTGTTCCCGCTGATAGCCAAGTGAATGCGGCGTTAACACAAAGAGACTTAACCATTTGTCTCCTTGAGAAACGGCCAAAACTTGCGCAGTCGCTCTCGGTTATCGCGGAAGAGTGTCCGGTTTGCCAAGAAGAGATGAACACAAATTGAAGGCCAAAGGAAAGCCATGCGGCATTAAGTTTCCATCGCCAGATGGAAGCCCTTCTGGCCGAGCCTGATCTTTTGTCCGCCGGTGAGCGGTACCAGCGAGCCGGGAGCCACGAGGTTTCCATCGACCTCGACCGCGCCGTTGGCGATGAAATTTTCGATCCAAAAGACTCCCAGATAATGATGGAACCGCCCTTGGATTTCCTCCAGCCCTTCGATATCGAGAATCATCGAATTCGTTCGGCTCGTTCCAAAAGTCGCTTCGGTAAAGAGCCATGTTGAGTGCTGGGGGAGCACATGGGGAGTCGTGGCGGCAAACCGGACGCTGCCTTTCATTCCCGGAATCCTGCTGCTTCCCGGCGCCAGCGAGTGGGGCAGATTCGATATGGTGGGGCCCTCGAACGAATCGGTCGAAAGGTGAGTTATGTCGAGGAAGTAGATGCCGGAGAGATTGAGAATGCCGCGATGTTCCAGGGCAATCGTTTTCGAGCCCGCCAAATTCTCGCCATCAAAATAGGTGATGCTTGAAGCTGCTTCATTGCTGAGATAAATCCGGGATTTATCGATGGTGAGCGCGCATTGCTTTTTGCTGATGCGGCGGGTCTTGATATCGTGGATCTCATTGCGCGGCCAAAACCAGGGAAGAAAATCCGATTCCTCCCGGGAGCGGCCCAGGTTGAAAGTAGGTCGCGCGACCAGGCGAATCTCCTGATAGGGAAGCGTGGCGGCTCCATCCAGGGGCTCCATTTTTAGCAGAGTCCCTTCGCGGACCCGATTTAGGAAGTGCGTCGGTATTTCCAAAACGCGATAGGATTCAACCAGCTCCAGCGCCGCAGTGCTCACTTCGTAATCGAGAGTCAGCGGCAACGGTTCAAAGTTTTCGGGCAATTCCAGTTTGACGAGATGGCTCAAACTACGATCTTCGCCCGGGAAGGGGGTTTGCAGGAGACTCTCGATGTTGCTCAAAACATCCGGCGTCACCCGGGCTTCATTAACGCGGAGGGATCTCGAGGTAATAAAGGCGAACTGCTTTGTGCTCTCCAACCATTTGACCGTTATCTGCAGAATAAAATTACCCGAATGGAGCGGTTCAACATCCGCCGGGAAAAGCTGGTGATGACCAGCCTCAAGTTCCGCCAGCGTTTTGGTGATCGACCATTTCAAGACACGGCTCTCCAGGGTGATTTCTATTTGATGGAGTGGCGTCGTTCCTTTGTTTTCCACCTTGAGATCAAAACCGGAAGTGCAGCCGACGATAATCAAATGGTTGAAATTGAGGGAAATGGCCAGCGGGCTGTCCGACTCCCGGCCGACTTGGGTGATATCCAGATCAAAGGGCGTGACGATGGAAGAGCGCGAGGGAAGTGTGCGGGAAATGGAGGCATCCTCCTCCACCTTGACGACCTGCGTGCGGGTCAGCGGCTTCAACATTCTCGCCAATTCCTCCAAGTGCCGTTCCAACGGAGGTGTGAAGGCGTCGTGCAGATAACGGCGCTGGAAATGAAATTCAATCGGCCCGACCGGGGAGATATTTTCGATGCGCAAGGGAATCAAAACCTTCTTGGCGTTGACGGCAAGATTCACTTCCCTCCGCACCTCCTCGGAACCGTTGGCCTCCTGGGAGAAAACGAGAATCATGAGGCGACATGCCTCGATGCCCTTGGCGATGGAGTCCTTTGGGTTTTCGCCCGGAGTGATGTCGCGGGGAGCGAGCCAGCACTTGATGCCCCTGGTTTCAAAGAACTCGCAAATCTTTTCCGTAATAGCCAAGTCGGAAATCGAATGACTAAGAAAGACGTCGGGAGCCATGCCAATAGAGTTACCCATTATCGCGGGAAGGGAAGCAGACAAAAACGGCTGCTCTTTCTGGTGAGGACTTGCGGAGCCGTATTCCGGCGCTTGTAAGGAGCTAATTTGATGCAATGGGACATAAATTAATTTCGCCGTATTTTTCCCGCTTCGCTGCTTACGCGTCGCTTCATCCTCGCGAATTTAAACCTACCAGACGCCGCCTTCCACGCGCATCTTTGCTTCCTGATGGCAGAGTAGGGCGCGAAGCCTAGTCAGTATCCGGATGAGGGCGGATTTCTCAGCCCGATCGAGAAAGGGGTGTTTGCGAAAAATTTCAAAGCCATTCGAAACTGGCCAAAAAGTTGCTTGGCTTGGGGAAAGCCTCCTTATCCCGTTATGAAAAAATCATCGCCTCGGAAGGATTCACACGCCCCGGTTGATCGCAAAGGGAAGTCTCCCCGATCACCAAAAAAAGACTCGGGGCGCTGGGCGTTTAATCTGGCGACCGAAAGTCTTTTTGCTCTCGGATCGGGCGAAGCGGTCTGGCGGGTGGCCTATCGCACGGCGGATGGAAATCTCCGTTTTCTTCCGCTCTAATCGGGAATTCTCGCCGATGGCGGGAAGGCCCTCATTCCCTTCAGGCTGTTGTTGCATCGTGCGGTTTCTGCAACACTTTTTCCGCGCGATGCCTTCGCGACTAATAAAAAGAAAAACCGCCGCGGGATTCCGCGACGGTTTAGGGTGAAGAGAGATTACCCCAGAGAGCCGTGGTGGGCAGGAATTTCGACCCTCACTATAGGGCGGAGACGACCGAGCTAATCCCGCCTTCCAGCGAAGGCGTGGCGTTTAAAGCTGCGGCTTGTGCCTCCTATTTCGTGTTTATAGGACGAAAGACATAGGCTCACAGCACGTACACTCCAGAGGTAAATCGTGTGCCGGGGAGTTTTGCATCCCCGGCAAAAAGCTATCAAAGATCGTGAGAAGAAACTACGTGGGAAGCAGGTCCTGTCCAATGATTATTTTGAGGACGCCTAGCGATAAGCCGCGAGCATCGCGTAGACGATCACCCCGGTAACCGAGACGTAGAGCCAGATCGGAAAAGTAAAGCGGGCGAGGCGGCGATGGGCCGGGAAACGACCGCTGAGCGAGAGGAAAAACGTGATGAGAATCATCGGCAACGCCAGCACGGAAAGACCGATGTGCGAAATGAGCAGCGTGAAATAGAAAGGGCGGACCGCTCCCTCACCATGGAAATGCATGTCCCCGTGCAGGGCGTGATTGGTGATGTAGGTGACCAGAAACATCGAGGAGAAAACGAACGCCGTGAACATGGAGGCGCGATGAGCCCCGACATTTTTCGCGAGGATGAAGCAGAAGCCCGTAACGAGCGCGACAGCCGAGAGGCCGTTGAGCAGGGCATTGAGCGCGGGAAGAAAGAGCAGGTGCGTCCCGGTCACATCGGCGGGGGCGTGGTAGTAGACGAGCCAACAAAGGAAAAGGCTGGCCACGACGCTGACCGCGATGATCGCGCCCACGACGCTGGGAGGCGTGGCCGCCTCATTGGTCGGGAGGGTGGTCGCGGTGTTCATAGATTTTCCTCCTTCTCGAGGACCTTGATTCCCTTGAGGAGATCGGCGCGTCCATCGGCGCCGACGCCATCGTAAAAATTGCGCACGTTTCCGTCCGCATCGACGAGCACGAGCTTGGTGCTGTGGGTGACGGTAAATTCGCCGGGTGCAAGCGGCTGGCCGTGATTGTCCTGCACGACCTGGTAAAAGCCATTCTGGATTAGCTGGTAGAGCGGTTTTTCGTCCCCGGTAAGAAACCACCAGCGGGTCGGGCTGGCGCCGAACTGGTCAGCGTACTTCGCCAGCACGGCGGGCGTATCGTTCTGTGGGTCGACCGTGAAAGTGACCAGTTGCACGCGCGGATCGTGCGCCACCGCCTCCTGAAGTTTCGCCATGCTTGCGGTGATCAGCGGGCAGGGGCCGGGACAGGTGGTGTAAACGAAATCCGCGACCCAGATCTTGCCCAGCAGATCGGTGTTGGTGATGGTCCTGCCGCTCCGCTCCGTCAGCGCGAAGGCGGGCACGATGTTAAATTTGCGCAACTCGGAAGCGGGAGAAACCGGCTGCGTGGTGGAAAAACGATAGACGCACGCGGCCAGGAGGACGATCGCGCCGATCCGGATGGGCCAGCGATAAGGGGAGCGACGGGAGGGAGTGGATTGATGCATGGCGGAACGAAAAGCCCAGTTATTAGAAATACTACTGATAAACGGCCAGGACGCAAACCTCGATGACGGGCCAAAATCTTTCTGTCGTCGTCTCCCATGGTTTTTGCTTTAGTTCGGGTGGAGAAAAAGAATGAGCATGATGTTTTTGAAGACTGTGACGAATTGGCCGGCCTGGACCCGGGGTATCTTGTTGGGGGCGGGCGCCCTGGCGCTGACCGCCTGCGCGGAGGTGGATAATACGGCGGGCTCGAAGCTCTCCCAGCCGGCGGTGGATGCCAACGGGCAGCCGATCATCGACGCTGGGGACATCGCGATCGCGGGCCAGGAATTTGCCCACTCGGTCATGGACCTGCCCGAGGTCTCTGGCGCGAGCGTGCCGCCGCTGGTTCGTTTTTCGGGCGTGACCAGCATCGTGAATGGCCCGGTGGATACATCGCCGTACACCGGCCTGCTGCGGGACCGCCTCCTGCTCATCACCCGCGAAAAGCTGCGCTTCGTGGAGCGGGAGCTGCCGCCGCTCCGTCCTCACAAGATCAAAAGCAACAAGGACCTGCCGCCTCCGGTCATGGTCGATACCAACGCCGATTACCAAGTGGTGGCGGAACTGCGTGGGACTTTCGACGAAGACTTCTACCGCATCCAGATCCAGTTCCTCGATCTGCATTCGAACCAGGTGCTTTTCAACGGCCTCTATCGTATCCGCAAGGAAGTCTCGCAGGAGCCCGAGCCCACCCCGGTTTATAATAATGGCCAGCCCATCGAATCGACCGCCCCGCAAGGGCCGGTGACTCCCGTTGACCTCAACACCGCGCCTCGCGGGGGAACGACCATCCAGTAGGCGGCAACCGGGAACTTTTATGCGTGCCGTATCCTTCGCCGCCCGCGTTTGCATCGGAGGTTCCCTGGCTCTGGGGCTCGTCGGTTGCGCGGACTCGAAGATGATGGCCCCCGCGATCGACGATCAACTCCCTCCCGCCTCCGCGGCGGCGCCGATGCTGGCGAAGAATTCGAGCGGACAGATCACCTGGATCGGCGACACTTCCCAGGATCAGGCGAATGCGTCGCCCGTCACGCCCAATTTCGATAACCTGGAAATCGTCAACGCGAGCCTGAAGGACAAGTTGTCCGTCCTGCGCATCGGTTCGCAACGGAGCGACTCGAATTTGCTCTCCGTTTTCGCCGGCGTGAAAAACCAGACAGGCCACGTGCTCGATCTCGAGATGCAGACCATCTACCGGGACAAGGACGGCCAGGCGCTGACCGGTCACGGAAGCTGGATCCCGATCACCTTGAAACCGCACGAGGAGACGCAGTACCGCTCGGTGGCCATCTCGGAGGATGCGACCGATTTCGTTGTCCGCATCCGCCATGCCCAAAGCCCGGAACAGGCCAGCCGTTAAGGCAGACGCAATCAGGAGATTGTTGGCGAAGAATGTGCTAGATTATCGGCATGACGCCAGATTCGCGTGAAATCCCCGTGGATGTCCTCCCGCCTCTGCCGGACGACGCCCATGTCGTCCCAAACCATCCCACCGCGGTGCGGATAGCCCCGCCCCTGGCCGGGCTGGGCACATTTTATCATCCGGCGAGTGGGGTGGTCATTCTCGGCGTCGATCTGCTGGTCTTTGGACCGGAAATGCTCTCCGGCTTTCTCGATACGCCGATCATGTGCGTGCTGGCTTTTGTGGCGACACTTCCCCTGGTTTTTCTGATCCAGTTGAACTGGTCGAGAGATTCGATCGCTTCCGCCTTCGGGAAGGCTTTCCTCGGGGCGTTTCTCGCAGGGCTGCCCTTCTCGATCACGGGGACGATGTTTGGCGCGGCAGTGTTGATGCTCTCGGGTTTGCCGCGCAATCCGGTGGAGGCGTTCAAGAAGCTCGCCGCGCACAAAACATCCGGCCCCCTGACCTAAGGTTCCTCAAAGCAAAAAGCCCCGGGAAAGATCCCGGGGCTTTTCGTGTCGCGGAAAATTCCGCCGACGCTTACGACTTCGGCAACAGCGCATTGACTGCGGTGTAGTCGACGAACTGCAAAAATTCGTCGATGTACCCGGCGCGGGCCGTATAGAAATCGGCATAATAGGCGTGCTCGTAGACATCCAGGCCGAGCACCGGGGTGACGCCCCAGATCGGATAGGTGTTCTGCGCGTCGCCGATGTAGTTGAACAGCTTGCCGGTGTCGTGATCGAGACCGGTCCAAGCCCAGCCGCGGGCGGCGATGCCGGTGGCTTTCAGGTCCTTCTTGTAATTTTCAAAGGAACCGAAATCGCGATCGACCAACTCGGCGAACTTGCCGGACGGCTTGCCGTCGCCGCCGAGGATGTTGAAGTAAAGCTCGTGGTTCTTGAGACCGCCGAGGGCGAAGGTCAGGTCGATCTTCCAGTTACGGATGACCGACTGGATCTGGTTCGCGACCTTGGGATCGGCGGGATCGGGCGTGCCGAGCTTTTCCAGCTCTTCCAGGATGCTGTTCGATTTGTTGACGTACCCGGTATAGAGCTTCAAGTGCTCTTCGTGGGTCTTGTCGGAGATTTTGCCAGTCTTGCCCTGAACCTTGGCGAGGAGGGCGGCCTGTTTGTTTTCGTATTTGTGGGACATAATATTTTCCTATGGGGTTAGAAGAATAAGCGTAAAGCGCGACAAGCATCCGTCAACCGGTCAATGCCGTCCCGTTCAGAACTCGAACTTGCGACTCCCGTCGGCTTCCCTGGCCTTCCTGACCTTGAGCGCGATCAGGTCCAAGGGCAGGATGCGGACATCCCGTAGTTTGAATTCCACGTCGTATTTGCCACCTTTTTTTTCCACGACGATCCGGGTGTCCAGGGAGTTGGACGGAACGCTATCGATCAGTTTCAAGAAGATCCGTTTGACGTCCTCTTGGTGATCTTTCATCCCCTGCCTTCGATGTTCGATGGCAGGATGGATGTATTTTTCGACTGGAAAATCAGGCGCTGGCCAGATTCGCCGCCTTGAGCTCGAGGCGGGGATCGTTTTTTACGATCTCATCCAGCGCGGGCCACTGCGTCTCATCGATCTGGTTAAAGCAGCGCAGGTAGACGCTGACGATCTGCGGATCGAAACTCTTAAGCAGCGTATCGACACCTTTTTTCAGCAGCGTGGCCGCGGGTTCGGGCGGGAAGGTATCGGCGCAGCCGTTATCGGCGTGCTCAATGCCGAGCGAGTCCAGCCAGGCGCAGAGGAGCGGGGTCTGTGTCTCGATCAGCCAGGTGGAAAAGATATTGAAGCTGAGCACTTCCATTTCCGGCCGCCCCAGGATGCGGATCCAGGTGGCGTGCCGCTGGGTCTTGGGCATCTCGATCAGGATCGGCACGCGGACGCCCATGCGCGGCGCCATGACCTCGACGGCGGTGCGATAAAGTTTCTTGTTTCCCTTCTGGACGGCGAGAAGGATGTCGTTGGCGAGGGTGGGCGACAGAGTGGGCCAGATGGCATGCGTGGGGGTGGGCATAAGCGGAACGTAAGAACTACCAGCATTTGCGCGGGGGATCAAAGCAGGTTTTTTTAGCAGGATGACCAAAACGGGACGAAAATTGGTGCGGGCCGATTACGCCGACCCCAAGCCAACGAGGGTTGCGCGCTACTTTCTGGGCAAATTTCTTTGCGTCCGGGCCCCGGACGGCTATGCGGAAGGCATGATCACCGAGACGGAAGCTTACGGCGGCCCAGAGGACAAGGCCTCCCACGCCTGCGGCAACCGGCGCACGCCGCGCACCGAGATCATGTTCGCGCCGGGCGGGGTCAGCTACGTCTACCTTTGCTACGGGCTGCACCATCTTTTCAATATCATCACCGGCCCGATCGATTCGCCCGAGGCGGTGCTGATTCGCGCGGTCAAGATCACGGCGGGGCAGGAAATCGTGCGCCGACGGCGTCCGGGCGTGGCGGAAAAACATTGGGCCAGCGGTCCGGGCCGGGTCTCGGCGGCGCTGGCCATCGGGATGCATCACTATGGCGCGGACCTAGGAGGGGAGACGATCTGGGTCGAGGACCGCGGGGTCAAGCTCCCGGCGCGCGAGGTGAAACGAACCCCGCGGATCGGCGTGGAATACGCCGGGAAAATATGGGCGGCGAAGCCCTGGCGGTTTGTCTGGGCCGGCGGAGAGAAACCGGCGGGCGTTACCGCGCGAGCTCGGCCTGGGTCAGCGCGGCGATGAAATCTTCCACGTTGGTGGCGGCAAGAAGCTGCTCCCGGGTGGAGACATCCTTCAGCAGGCGGGCCAGGCCGCCGACGACGCTGAGATAATCGGTCACCATTCGCTTGGGGGTGCCGATGACGAAAATGAGTTTGACCGTCTGGCCGGAATTCTCGAACCAGACGCCCTGGGGACTCCGGCCAATGGCGAGCACCATGCCTTTGAGATAATCGGTGCGGGCGTGGGGGAAGGCGATTTCATTGCCGAGACAGGTCGATTCGATCCGTTCGCGGGCAAGCAACTCCTCGTAGAAGCCGCCGAAATTGATCACGCTGGGATTGGACTGCAAAAGCTGCGCGACCTCGTTGATCGCATTACATCGCTTCTGCTGGGTCAATTCCAGTTTGATTTGTTCCGGCTTGAGCAGGCTACTGATTTGCATAAGACGTAATTTTGAGACTTCGCTTCGCCCGTCGAAAAAGCAAGTAAAACCTCTGCACCTCGACGAACGGGAAGACGGTTAGACTATACGCTATTTTTGTGCGGACGCTTGGGGATATTGGCTGCCGTCCATCTGCAGCAATTTTTCCAGGCGGGGATCCTGGGCGATGCCGAGTTCCAGGGCGCGTTTGTAGTGGCGCCGGGCCATTTCGAGGGACGGCGGTTTTTCCGTCGCGTAGACGAGAGCAAGATTGAAGTGGGCGTCGCCAAACGTGTCGTCCAGCTCGATCGCCTTGAGGAATTCCTTTTCCGCGACTTCCTGCCAGCCCTTTTGCGAGCAGGCGCAACCGAGATAATTGTGGCTCTTGGCGTTGTTGGGATCGAGGGCCAGCGCGCGTTCCAGGGCGGAGATGGCGTTTTCATACTGGCCCATCTGGTAGTAAACAATGCCGAGATTCGAGTAGGAGAAGGCGTCGGTGGGCGAGAGTTTGACCGCCTGTTGCAGCGCCTTCAGCGCCTCCGGCAGCTTCCCCTGCTGGAAGCGGACGACCCCGAGGTTGCTCCACGCGTAGAGCGATTCGGGGTACTTGTCGATGATGCTCTGGTACTTCGCCGCCGCCTCGTCGTAGCGCTGCATCTTGAAGAGGTCGGCGGCCTGCTGCGCGGTGTCGCGCATGTCGTCCGGGAGGCGCGGCTTGGAGGAATATTCGGTGTTATCGGATGGCGGCTGCTGCGCGGCGGGGGCGTTGGTGTCGTGCTGCGTGATCGTCGTGTCCGTGTAAGTCGTCGTCGCCACGGCGGGGGGCGTATTCGCGGGCGGGGTGTTCGTATCGGGAGCCGCGGGCGTTGTCTCGGCATTGGTCGTGGCCGTGATTGACGGATTGGTGGGCGGCGTATTCGTGTCGGGCGCGGGCGTCGTGGCGACCGAATTCGTGTTGGAGTTATCCGGGACCGGCGTTGGCGTGGAGGGCGGAGGCGTAGGATTCGAAGCCATGTTCGTATCCGGCGCCGTCGCGGGCGTCACCGTATCCGGCGTCGTGGAAGTGGGGGGCGTGGTCGGCGGCGTGACCACCGTGACGGGTGGCTGGCTGTTATCCGGCGCGTTGGTCGTAGTCGTGGGCGTGGAGGCCGTTTCCAAGGGGGTGCTGGGAGCGGAGGGCGTCGCATTGGTGGGCGCGGGGATGCCGTTGTCCGAAGTCGTCGGCGGGGGCGTCGTCGGGCTGGAATCGCTGTTGGTGATGGCGGCGGGCGCAGCGTTCGTCGGGGGTGCCGTCGCAGAGAAACCATTACCGGAATCAGGCATGGGCGAGACCTGCGCCAGCGGGGTCTTCAGGCTATCCAGCAACGCGCGCTCCTGGTCGGTGGTGGGCGGGGTCATCGGCGAGCCGAGGATATCGAGCTGTTCCTGCAAGACCCGCGAGGTGATCTTCATCCGGTCGAATTCCTCCTGGGCCAGACGCTTGGCCATGTCGCGATGGGCCTGTTCCTGCAATTCACGCGTCAGGATCTCGCGCATGACTTCGTTTTCGCGCTTGAGCGTATCGTACTCCGGGCTGCTGGGCGGTGCGGCGGCCAGCCGCTGATTCGCGGAGCGGAGATCGGACTGGGCCTGGTCGAGTTGCTGGCGCAAGGTGTCGGTCGTCTGTTGCAGCGCCGTGTTGGCCGCCTCCGAGGCGTCGAGCTTGTCCTGCGTGTTCTTCAACTGCGAGCGCATGAGCGCGAGGCCCGTCTTGCCGGTCGGATTCTTGATCGTGGCGATTTCCTTTTGCGCGGCGGCCAGCTTGTCGGTGAGGACTTTATTCTGGGTGAGAAGCTTACCCATCTTTTCGTCCTCCGACTGGCCGTTCTTCAGGTCGGCCAATTGCTGGTTCACGCTGTCGAGCTGGGAGCGGAGGGTGGAGGCCTCGATTTGCGAATTTTGCAGCTTCGCCTTGGTATCCTGCAATTCCTGTTCGACCTCGCCCAGGCGGAGCTTGAGCGCAGCCACATCTTCGGAAAGAGGCGCCACGGAAGGCGTCGGGTTATTGTTGATCGCCGGTTCGGGATTGGTGGCGGGTTCACCCATCTGCTGGGCGGCCTTGTCGGCGAGCTCCCGGATTTTGGCCTGGCAGTCGGCCATGCGATGAATGACGAGGGCCGATTCCCAGTTGGGATCCGAATTGTGGATCTTCTGCAGGCGGGCGTAGCAGTCCTTGAAGTCGGCGAGGGCGCCGCGAAAATCACCGTTGCGTTCCAACTGGTCCGCGTCGTTGATCTTGAGATAGATCTTGAGGTATTCGGACTGGTGCGTGTTTTCCTGGGCAGGTGCGGCCGAGAAGGACGCCGTCAATAACCAACCCGAGGCAAAAATCAAAGGTACACGCCAACGCATGTAGTTAGATTTAATTTGTTTAGCGATAAAAAGTCAACCATCTCGTCCGATGGGAAGCATCTATTGATCATTTGTAATTTCAGGTATGCGGGGTTTTTTCATTTCCGCGCCGACGTTTTCTTCCGCTTTTTCAAGGCTGCGACGGCGACGGGCACGCGCCACGCATTCGCTTCCAGGGCGGTTTGCGCATCGGCATTCCGCGCTCCGGTCAACGCCTCGACGAGCCGCACGGCGCGCGCGCGCAGCTTGTCGTTGGTCGCCTGGACATTGATCATGAGATTATCCTGCACGCGCCCGAGCCGCACCATGGCGATCGTGCTCAGCATGTTCAGCACGAGCTTGGTTGCCGTGCCCGCCTTCATGCGCGTGGACCCGGTGACGATCTCCGGGCCGGTGGGAAGATCGACGGCGACATCGACCTTCACGCGAATGGAGCGCCGGGGATTGCAGGTGAGCAGCACCGTGCCCGCGCCGAGCTCGCGCGCGAAGTCGAGCGCGGCGAGCACATAAGGCGTCTGGCCGCTGGCCGCGATGCCACAAAGGACGTCGCCCTTGGCCAGTCCGCGCGCGCGCAACTCGGTCACGCCGGTTTCGCTCGCATCCTCCGCACCTTCCTGGCTGCGGAATATGGCGGCGGGTCCACCCGCGATCAGGGCCTGGATTTGTTCCGGCGGCGCATTGAAGGTCGGCGGCATTTCGCTCGCATCGACGACGCCGAGACGGCCACTGGTGCCCGCGCCTAGATAAAAGAGACGTCCGCCTGCGCAGATCTTTTTCGAGATCAGCGTCGCGGCCTGGGCGATTTCGTGCCGTTGAGCGTGCAACGCTTTTTCGACGTACCGTTCCTCGCGAATAAACAGGTCGATGAGTTGCGGAATGGAGCGGCGATCCAGACCGCGTGAACGGGGATTGCGCTGTTCCGTGGAAGCCTGGGCAAACGCGGCGAGGCGGGAAGGCTCGGCGATAGGAGCGCTTTTCGCAGGTGCGGGCGTTTCCCGAGAAATAGATTTCAGTCCGACCACGCGGGCCGCGCCGAGGACGCCGGGCGTGGTCAGAAGAAAGGCATGGGCGCGGGGAAGAATTTTGCGCAAGGCCCGCTGGAAGCGTTCGCGGTAAGCGGGTTGGTTGTCGAAGAGACCACCGACCAGGGCGATCTGCGGCGAGGGGAGCCGGAGCCGGCGCGCCACATGGGAGACTTTTTCCACCAGCGCCTGCGCGGCCTCGTCGAGAAGCCGCTTCGCATCGCGATCACCTTTTTCCGCGGCGGCGAAAACGCAACGCGCTCCCTGGGCGACGGTCGTCTTGCTGATATCGCGCAGGGCGGCAGGAACGAATTCCTCCATTGTGGCAAGACCTGCCGCGCTCAGATATTCCTGGGCCAGCGGTGAGATCTTGCGGGTTTCGTCGTAACGGTCGAAGGCGACTTCCAGACCGCGCCGAGCGAGATCGTAGGCGCTGCCGCGATCGGAAAAGAGATGGCCCCAGCCCGCCGCTTTTTCCAGCGGGGTCTGGGCCGACTTTTGACCCGCGACATTGGAGCCCGTGCCCGCGATGACCACGATGCCGGGACCGTCGCCGAACGCCGCCGCAAGGACGGAGCGCGTGTCTTCCATCGCGCGCACAGTCGTGGCCTGGGGCCAGACGCGATGCAGGACTTTCTCCACGCGTTCCTTTTCGGCGGCTTGCTGGCATCCGGCGAACGCGCCGCCAATGGCGGAGACGCGCGGTCCGGATTGTTTGCGAATCGCGCGGAATAATTTTTCGAGTGAGTCGTCGTTGAGAAGCAGCGTGTTGCCGGGACCGGCCGCGCCGCGGCTGCGGACCTGGCCGTCGGGATCAATCAGGGCCCAGGTTGTCTTGGTGCCGCCGCCTTCGATGCCGAGAATGCCCGGCGCTGGTTGGGGAATCGTCATAAATGGAAAAAGTCAGTTGAGCTTGTCGGAGGATCGTCCGTAATTCCATTTCTTTATGATCCCCGAGCGCCGCCTTTTCCTTCGACCTTCTGACTGGTTCCCTCTAACTTCCCACCATGATTCCCCGTTATTCCCGGCCCGAGATGGCCGCGCTTTGGAGTGAAGAAGCGAAGCTCAATCACTGGCTCGAAATCGAAGTGCTCGCCTGTGAGGGCATGGCCCGGCTCGGCCACATTCCCGCTGAGGACGCCAAGACGATCCGCGCCAAAGCGAAGTACAATCTCGCCCAGGTGCAGGAAAACGAGAAGCGCACGAATCACGATGTCATCGCGTTTCTCGAGGAAGTCGCGACTTATGTCGGCCCGGCGGGTCGGTTCATCCACCGGGGGCTGACCTCCTCCGATCTGCTCGACACCACGCTCGCGCTGCAACTGGTCGCCAGTTCCGATCTTTTGCTGGCCGACTTGAAAAAATTGCGCGAGGCCGTTGCGGTCCGCGCGAAGGAGCACAAGTTCACCGCGATGATGGGGCGCTCGCACGGCATCCACGCCGAGCCGGTGACCTATGGGCTCAAGCTGGCCTTGATGTATGATGAATTCGGTCGTGCTGAAAAACGGCTGCGCGAAGCCCGCGAGCAGATCGCGGTGGGCAAGCTCTCCGGCGCCGTCGGCACGCACGCGCATCTCGATCCGCAGGTGGAGGAATTTGTCTGCGAGAAACTCGGCCTCAAGGCGGCGGCCATCTCCACGCAGATCATTCAGCGCGACCGGCACGCGCACTACATGAGCACGCTCGCTCTCATCGCCAGCAGCATTGACCGCTGGGCGACCGAGTTCCGGCATTTGCAGCGGACCGAGGTGCTCGAGGTGGAGGAATTTTTTGCGGCGGGCCAGAAGGGGAGCAGTGCTATGCCCCACAAGCGCAATCCGATCACGGGCGAAAAGCTCAGCGGCCTCGCGCGGGTTATTCGCGGCAATGCGGTGGCTGCGCTGGAGAACGTGGCGCTTTGGCACGAGCGGGATATTTCCCACTCATCGGTCGAGCGGATTATTTTCCCCGATAGCTGCGAATTGCTCAGCTATATGCTGAAGCTGACGACCGATCTGGTCGCGCGTCAGATCGTCTATCCCGAAAACATGGCGGCCAATCTCGCGAAATCGAAGGGGCTGATTTTCTCGCAGACCGTGCTGCTCGCGCTCGCCGACAAGGGGCTTCCGCGCCAGACCGCTTATGAAGCCGTGCAGGCCGCCTCCATGGCGTGTTGGCGGGGAACGGAACCACTCCAGGTACACCTGAAAAGATCGGCGGAGATCCGCTCCGTGCTTTCTGAGCAGGAGATCGACGAGCTCTGTTCGCCGGAACGGCATTTTCGCTATGTGGAGGATACGTTCAGGAAGTTGGGACTGGATTAAGTCACGGACGCGAGGGACTCGCGTCCCTACCCTAATAAGGTAGGGGCGGCGGTCCCCGCCGTCCGACTTTTCGGGGCCGGACAGGTTCCCGGAAATCAGTTGTGCCGGAGGGGAAACGGGACTAGCTTCACAGAGCGGTTAACCATCTATTCTATGCACCCTATCTTCGCTTGGCTGCCTCACGGCACGGATTTCATCTGGCTGTTCCTGCTCGCCGTCCTCCTTTTCGGCGCGGACAAGTTGCCTAAATTGGCCCGTGGACTCGGCAAGAGTCTCGGCGAGTTTAAGAAGGCGAAGGAAGAACTGGAAAAGGAAATTCACGCCGCTTCCGTCGTTGACGAAACCAAGCCCATCGAGGACAAGGCCCGCGCTCAAGTGGCCGCCCTTGGCAATCAGGCTACACCGGTAAATTCGGTGCCGGTGCCGGATGACGCGCTGACCAAAAAGAGCTAAGAGTCGAGGCGTTGGCGAAGGCCAGGACGGCGGCGATGGATAGCGCCGCGATTCCGATATATTCAATCAGTGCCGCCGGGCCGAGACGCGCCAAAAGCGTGCCATCCAGATTAACGGCCAGTCCCGCGAGGAAGCTGGTGGTGGTGCAAAGATTGCGCAGAGCAAATAACCGGCCCCGCCGGGAATCATCGACATCGTTTTGCAGCCGCGCCTCGATGGGGATCAAAATGAAAGCGGAGAGAATGCCCAGGAAGGCCGCGCCCGCGACGGCGGGAAGATAAGTGTTCAACTGGGCAAAGCCGATGAGCGCCGCGCCCAGCAGCCCGAGTGCGAGATAAGGCAGCGCCTTGCTTCGGCTCCAGGTTTTTGCTCCTCCGCAAGTGACCACGCCGATGCCCAGACCGAGGCCGACTGCGGCCATGAGCAGTCCAAAGGCCAGCGTCTTGATCTCAAAGACCGGCGGCTTCGGAGCGAGATAGCTCAGCACTTGTTTCAAGCCATGGACGAGGTGTTGCACCGGCGTCAGATCTACCGACACGACGACCCGCTGGAGCAGGGTGATAAGCACCATTGCACTCACGAACGCAAAAGCGGAATTGACCAGCACCAGCGCACCAAGTTCTCGCTGGGTGCGCAGCACGCGCCACCCGGCTAGCGCCCCGCGCCACGTGCCGACTTCATCCGTGGGGACGGCGCATTTGGTGCGCGTAGGGGAAAGATCGCTACGGATGTGATAGATGCACCAGGCGGAGATGAGGAACCCGACGGCGTTAAAAATGAAGCTGCTCCAGGCGCCGAAGATGGAGACGATCAGGCTGGCAATCGGTATGCCGATAAAATTGGCGATGACGCCGATAAGCGAGATCAGCGCGTTGGCCGTGACCAGTTGGTGGGGGGAAACAATCTGCGGCAGAGCCGCCTGGCGCGAGGGAATGAAGAGGCCGTTGAACGCACCCATGAGGAAGACCACCGCATAGACGGCGACCAGGCTATGGGCCTCGAACCAGAGATAGAGGAAGGAGAGGGTCAGCGCGGAGCGGGCGAGGTCGGAGTAGAACATGACCCAGCGACGCGAATAGCGGTCGATGACCCAGCCGTAGAGCGGGGCCAGAAGCAGGCCCGGAACCATCGCGCAAAATGTGACGCGGGCGCTGTCCTTGCCAACTTCCATGCCCTGCTTGATGCCGAGAATGACGTAGAGCAGCGCGAACTGGTAGAACCGGTCGCCCAGGCTGCTGATGATCTGGCCGTACCACAGATACGCGAAATTCCTCCCGCCCAGAATGCTTCTGAAAGAGGAGGAAATCGGCGGGTTGGGCTCCATGCGAGGGGCTACTCAAGCACAACCGGCGGAGAATGGCGTGAGAATTTTGCGACTCAGGATTCGCGGCGCGCGCTGATGATCACGACCGGTTTCTCCGGGACGTTTTCGAACTGGCCCTGCGTGGTCGTGGGGACCTGGGCGATCTTGTCGATGACGTCGAGGCCGCTGATGATCTTGCCGAACACGGCATAACCGGGAGCGTCGGAGGTGGCATCGAGCGCGCCATTATCGACCAGGTTCAGATAGAATTGAGCGGTCGCGCTATCAGGATCTCCCGTGCGGGCCATGGCGATCGTGCCGCGCAGGTTTTTCAGGCCGTTGGTGCCTTCGTTATGGATCGGAGTATCGGCGGGCTTTTCGGTCATGTCCGCCGTAAAGCCGCCGCCCTGGACCATAAAGCCCGGGATGACGCGGTGAAAGATGGTGTTGTCGTAAAATTTCTTGTCCACATAGGCGAGGAAGTTCGCGGTGGAGAGCGGCGCGTGGGTGGCGTCGAGCTGGATCTTGATCGTGCCCAGGCTGGTCTTAAGGACGACGATCGGGTCGGCGGCCTTGACCGATTGGGCCCAGGCGAAGGAGCCGAGAAGAAGGAGCGCGGCGAGATAACGGAGAAAGATAGAGCGGTTCACGATGGGCATTTCAGCCAATCGCAGGAAGGAGGTCACGCAGAAAGAGGCGACCTTAACGAACTGTCATCATCGCTGCTCGCTGGGCAAAAGGAGCAGGTAACTTTGTGCCACGAGCAGGGAGGTGAGAAAGAAGAACGCAATTTCCTCCCACGGCAAAACACGGAGAAGCTTGAGGCCGGTGATCTGGCTTTCGTCGAAGAACCAGGTGCCCGCCCGCACCGCCGCCAGATCGGCGACGGTATAATAAAGGCCGAACGCCCCGGTGATCAGGGCGAGCAGGGCGGCATGCGCGACGAACAGAGGCGAGGCGACAATCCATTGCGCGTAAATGACCGGCAGGAACCAGGCGAGATGCAGGGCATAATTGACCCGCGGTCCCTTCCGGCGTCGCAGCCAGCGCAGTTGCGCCAGGACGATCAGCCACGGGATGATCGATACGGCCAGGAGGGTCAGTGTCCAGGACGTGATTTCCGTTTCCCGGTAATTGAGCCAGCGGGGAAAGAAGTGAAAAAAGGCGCGGATGGCCAGCATGACGTTGGCGCTTTGCAGGATGAAGAAGGCATATTCCTCGACGGGCAGATAGCCGATGCGGAGGCTGTATTTCCCACGCGGAAAACCCCAGATGCCCCACTTGGCGGCCAGGTTGTCCCAAGGCGTGGTGAAGACCATGACGGCGAGCAGGACCCAGCCGAAAGCCGCCACTTCGCCGACCGTCCAGGATTCAGAGCCACTGAGCGCCGCGAGCACAATGAGGAGCGGCAGATTGAAGATGAGATGAAAGCGGAGGTAAGTCAGAACCTGATTATTTCCAGACGCTCCCGCCCTTGTCGAAGGATATGTGGAACGTCCCTCGTCCTCGAGCGGAGGCGCTGGGCGAGTTTATGGCGCGGGCTGGCTGTTCGTGGCCGTTCCCGCCGGTGCGGGGGTGCCCAGTCCGGAAGGCGCGGCCTTCGTGGAAGCTGCGCCGGGACCACTGGTCTTGGCCGGGGCCGCACCGCCACCATGAAAGGAATCGTCAAAGGGGCTGCGGAAGGGGCCGCGATCGGAGGCGGAGGTTGCCGGGACGGCTGGCGTGCCCGGTCCAGCGGGGGCCGCAGGGGGCTTGGCCGAGGGACTTACACCGAGCACATCCCTCAGGCGCACGCCGAGCGAAGAGCGGCTGGCGGGGTCGATCCAGAGCCCGATTCGGCGCTCGATTCCGTCCTGGTCCTGATAAATATCGGGGCGAAAGATATAAACCTCGTTGGGCTTGGCCTCTGGCGGTTGGGTGGTCCAGCGGGTGGGCAGGCTCATGGTAATCCAATACGCAACCTGCCGCCGATCGACAGGGGCATCGGCGCCTTCGGTATTGGAGAGCAGTTGCGGCTTCGGTACGGTTTGAGAGGCGGCGGGTGCGCCCGCGGCGTGAGGTTGGCTGGTGGCGGCGGAAGGCGGAGTGGGGGGCGGAGTCGCAGTCGCCGGCGGGGCGGGAACTTCCGGCGCATAGGCATGGGGTGGGAACATGCCGTCATCACCGCTCAGCGCGATCAGGTCGGCGGGATGCGGGCCGGGCCGTTCGATCTCGCGGTAAGTGACATAGGTATGCGTGCATTCGCTGGAATCATCGAGTTGGCTGGCCACCACATCGGGTTTGGCGAGAAGATCCGGCGTGATCGGCTGAGTGAATTGCTTCCGGGTCACGAAGGTCCACTCGTCGGTCTTGGCATAGCGGTCGCTGGGCGCCTCGATGAAGCTGCCATCGCTATCGACCGCGGCGCTGCGCCAGCCGATATGGGTGGAAGTGGCGCGAAGTTCCACGATTTCCGGCAGCCAGTAGGGCCCGGGATACCAGGACCAAAGATGGTTTTCGCCCCGCTTCCAGTAACCGTAATGTTCTGTTGCCCAGCTATGGGGCAGGTTGCCCTTCCAGTACCAACCGTACTCCGTATAGATCCAGCGACCGTTCGTATAGGGAGCCTGATGGTCCAGCGGCGTGTAGGCCCAGAGGCCGTCCGCTTTGCTCCAGGTGCCGTAGGGATTGAGCAACTGCATCACCCCGTCGAAGTCGATCTTGCCTCGGTCGGTATATTCCGCCACGCCGCCATAAGCGAGAATACTCGCGCTGAGAAAGAGGAAGAGCAGGACGGAGCGGAGCATGAGGGAAAGGGTTGGACGAAAAGCTGAAATTCCAAAACTAGGGCGCCCGCCGGGCTCTGGCAAGTTTCCGAAAAGTCACAATCCTGTGACGCTACCAGGAGCGAAATGCCTTCCCAGAATATCCATCCAGAATCGGGATTCCGGAAGCCTTTGAACACTTATTTTGGGAAAAAGTTTCGTTTCAATTGACGCCTGAGTGAGAAATCGTGCTAAATTACGTTGATGGTGATTGACGCTTCATTCCGCTTGCGCAGGGGAGGAAGAGCCGTGTTTCTCGGCTTGGGGCTCGCTTTACTGACCGTTCATCTGGCGGCCGATGACCAGGTTACTCTCGCCTCGGGCAG